>NZ_JBYSYE010000006.1:0-201315 GCF_058782925.1 Pseudomonas sp. FW305-E2
TCTCGGTACCGGTCAACGCTGCCGACGCCCTGGCCCGCCGCCTGCTGGCCGAGCCGGAAGTACAGCCGATCGGCTTGGGCGCACGCGACTCGCTGCGCCTGGAAGCTGGCCTGTGCCTGTATGGCCACGACATGAACAGCGAGACTACGCCGATCGAAGCCAGCCTGCTGTGGGCAATTTCCAAGGTGCGCCGTGCCGAGGGTGCACGCGCTGCCGGCTTCCCCGGTGCCGAGGCGATCTTCGCCCACGTGCGCGATGGTGTTGCGCGCAAACGTGTCGGCCTGTTGCCGCAGGAGCGTACGCCTGTTCGTGAAGGTGCGGACATTGTCGACGCAAACGATAAACCCGTAGGTAAAGTGTGCAGCGGGGGCTTTGGCCCGACACTCGCCGCACCTGTCGCAATGGGTTATATCGATAGTGAACATGCTGCACTCGACACCGCACTGTTTGCCGTGGTGCGTGGAAAGAAGGTGGCCTTGAAAGTCAGCAAAATGCCTTTCGTGACACCACGTTACTACCGTGGCTGAAACAGCTTTGTGAAGGTTTTGGGCAGCGTCGACATATTCGTTTTCGAACCTGCCCAATAACTTTTGAACATGGCGCCAGGCCAGGCGCCATGCCGTTTCCGACAAATCGGTCGGTTATCGGCAAGCGGCCAGTTTTCCATACGACCAAGGGCTTGTTTTTCGCTCGGGAGTTGGCGTAGAGTCACTGCACTGTGTTTGCATGGGTCGCAACAGTTCGTGACCTGGGCCAGTAGCCGAGATTTGCTACAACCCGTTCGACGTCTCTTACTTCCTGCAACCCAGCCCAGTAATCTTTCGCTTACAAAAAAGTGCGAAAGAAACTGTCATCAAAATTTAAGCTTCATAGGAAATAAGACAATGGCTGAGCGTCAGAACGGTACCGTCAAGTGGTTCAATGACGAAAAAGGTTACGGCTTCATCACCCCAGAAAGCGGTCCGGATCTGTTCGTGCACTTCCGCGCTATCGAAGGTAGCGGCTTCAAAAGCCTGAAAGAAGGCCAGAAGGTTACCTTTGAAGCAGTTCAGGGCCAGAAAGGCATGCAGGCTGACAAGGTTCAACCTGTCTGATCCAGCGCCAGACTTTGAAAAGCCCCTGCCAAGTGCAGGGGTTTTTTTTTGCCCGTAGAATAGCAGGCTCGTCTTCTGGAGCTGTCCTGCATGTCCAAGCCTCTGCTCACACCCCAGGGTGATTTTCCGCCGGTCGGCCTGGGCCGGCGCCTGGCAGCGATGTTCTATGACTTTCTACTGTGCACCGCGCTGCTGATCGTGACCGCCGGCGCCTACAAGATGATTCAGATGTCGATCATCGGCGAAGCACGTATGCGCGAGCTGACCGAGGCCGGTGCGCTGGATGGCGACCCATTGCTGTCTACGGTACTGCTGTTTGCCCTGTTCGGCTTTTTTGCCAAGTTCTGGACCCACGGTGGGCAGACGCTGGGTATGCAGGTATGGGGCGTTCGGGTGCAGAATGCCGATGGCTCGGCCATCAGCCTGTGGCAGGCGCTCTTGCGGTTCGTCGTGTCGATTGCCTCGTGGCTGTGCCTGGGGCTGGGTTTTTTCTGGGTGCTGATCGACAAGCGCAAGCGTGGTTGGCATGACATCTATTCGGAAAGCCAGCTGGTGCGGGTGCCTAAACAGAAGAAATGAGCCAGAGGATTGGCGTTGCCGGTTCGGGCCCTTTCCTGAAGCCTGCGCGATACCTCTAGGTGCGGGTTTGCCCGCGAACGGGCCGGGCCAGATAAACAGCCATGAAAAAGCCGACCCTGAGGTCGGCTTTCTTGTGCAGCTCTGGCTATTACCCTGCCCGGCGCAACAACCACACACCGGCCAAGGCACAGATGCCCGCCGGTATCACCACCGCCAGCAGCGGTGGGAAGCCGAATACCTGGCTCGAGGGCCCAAGCAGGTCCTGACCAATGCGAAACACGAAGCCCACCAGCACACCCGTGAACACGCGCTGACCAAGGGTAACCGAACGCAGCGGGCCAAAGATGAACGAGATCGCCATCAGCACCAGGGCCGCCGTTACCATCGGCTGCAGCACCTTGGTCCAGAACGCCAGCCAGTAGCGGGAGTTGTTCAGGCCCTGATCAGACAAGTAGTGGATGTAATCCCACAACCCGGTAATCGAAAGCGACTCCGGCGCGAGGATCACGGTATTGAGCAGTTCTGGCGTGAGCGAAACATCCCAGCGCTCCTCCGGCGCGTTGACCACCTCGGTGTGGTCGCCACGGAAGTAGGTGGTACGCACATCGGCGAGCAGCCAGTGGTCGTTCTGGTACTGCGCACGGCGGGCAAAGCTCGAGGTGACAATCTTGCGCTCGCTGTCGAAGCGGTAGCGGGTCACGCCCAGCAGCAGGCCATCGGGCTGTACGGCGTTGATGTGCACATACTCCTCGCCCTGGCGGTGCCACATGCCACGTTTTGAGCTTTGTGCTTCACCACCACCCTGGGCCAGGGAACGGTCGGCCTGGGCCTTGTTCTCGGTCACCGGTGCCACATATTCGCCAATCAGCAGCCCCACCAGCATCAGCACCAGCATGGGTTTCATCACCGCCCAGACGATACGGCCGATGGACACGCCAGCCGCACGCATGATGGTCAGCTCGCTGCTGCTGGCCAGACTGCCCAGGCCGATCAGGCAACCGATCAGGGCGGCCATTGGCAGCATTTCATACAGCCGCCGAGGTGCGGTAAGCAGGACAAAGTTGCCCGCGTCCATCACCGTGTAGGTGTCACTCAGGTCGCCCATCTCATCGATGAAGGCGAAAAGCGAAGCCAGGCCGAGGATGATCCCCAGCACGGCCAGGATGGCCAGCAGCACGCTCTGGCCGATGTAGCGATCGAGCTTAGCCATGGGCCACCTCCGCACGGCGGGCGGCGCGTTTGAGGCGCAGCGGCTCCCAGTACATCAGGCCAAGGCCGATCAGCAGGAACAGGCCGTGGACCCACCACATGCCCAAGGCGATCGGCAGTTTGCCCTTCTCGAGGGCGCCGCGTACGGAAATCAGCATTGTCAGGTAGGCCATGTACAGAAGAATTGCCGGCAGCAGCTTGAGGAAGCGGCCCTGGCGCGGGTTGACCCGCGACAGTGGCACCGCCAGCAGGGTGACGACGAACACCAGGATCGGCAGCGACAGCCGCCATTGCAGCTCGGCGCGCTCACGCAGGCCCTCCTTGCCGATCAGTTCGGAGGTGGGAAGCGCTTCGCGCTCGGTCACTTCCTCGGCGACTTCCGGCTTGGGCAGCAACACGCCGTAGGTGTCATATTTGATGGCGCGGTAGTCGGCCTGGCCCGGGTTGCCGTCGTAGCGGTAACCGTTTTCCAGCACCAGGTAGCGGTTGCCGTCGGCCTGGATTTCCTGGTGGCCTTTCTCGGCGACCAGCACCGACGGGGCGCGATCCTTGGTCTTGTCTTGGTTGAAGCGCTTCTCGGAGATGAACACCCCGCCCAGGTTGATGCGGTCATCCGACAGTTGCTCGGTATAGGTTACCCGCGAGCCATCACGCAAGGTCTGGAAGCGGCCCGGCACCAAGGTGTCGAACTCGGTCAGGGCATCCTGCTGGCTGATGATCTGCTGCACCTGGGCCACGCCCAGCGGGGCCAGGCTCAGGCTCAGCCAGGCCACCAGCAGGGCAACCAGGGCAGCCGGCGCCATGGTCATGCCCAGCAGGCGCTGCTGGCTCATGCCAGTGGCCGACAGCACGGTCATCTCACTTTCCAGGTACAGGCGCCCGTAAGCCAGGAGGATGCCGAGGAACAGCCCCAGAGGCAGGATCAGTTGCAGGAAGCCTGGCAAGCGGAAGCCCATGATCAGGAACAACACGCCAGGGTCGAGCACGCCCTGGGCAGCCTGGGCCAGGTACTTGATGAAGCGCCCGCTCATGATGATCACCAACAGCACAGCGCTGACGGCGCTCAAGGTGACCAGGACCTCGCGGGACAGATAACGAAAGACGATCAAACCAGACACTCCTGGGTTGTCAGGGCGGACTGCCATGCAATGGCGCCAAACAATGACTTAGTACATCCAAGACCAATGCCGGTTCGCCAAAGGCGAACCTCCATGTAAAGTGCGCGCATTATCCTGTGATTGACCGCCCCTGTCACTTGGCCGCGTACGAAGGTGCACAACGGGGTTGTCAGCACGCTTGCCACAGGCTCAAACTGGCAGCTTTTCCGCTGGTGCGCGACGACGCGGCCAGGCCCGTCCAGAGCGCTGGAACACACAGCGCCATTCGTATCGATCATTCGGGGATCCTGACATGGAACTGGTTGTAAAAAGCGTAGCTGCTGCATCCGTAAAAACCGCCACACTGGTCCTTCCGGTAGGTGAAAACCGCAAGCTCGGCGCTGTTGCCAAGGCTGTCGACCAGGCCAGCGAAGGCGCCATCAGCGCCGTGCTCAAGCGCGGCGACCTGGCCGGCAAGCCGGGCCAGACCCTGCTGCTACAGAACCTCCCGGGCCTGAAGGCCGAGCGCGTGCTGCTGGTGGGCAGCGGCAAGGAAGAAGCCCTGGGCGACCGCGCCTGGCGCAAACTGGTGGCCAGTGTCGCTGGCGTGCTCAAGGGCCTGAACGGCGCTGACGCAGTACTGGCCCTGGACGATATCGCAGTCAGCAACCGCGACGCCCATTACGGCAAATACCGCCTGCTGGCCGAAACCCTGCTGGACGGCGAATATGTGTTCGACCGTTTCAAAAGCCAGAAAGCCGAGCCGCGCGCGCTGAAAAAGGTCACCCTGCTGGCCGACAAAGCCGGCCAGGCCGAAGTCGAGCGTGCGGTCAAGCATGCCAGCGCCATCGCCAGCGGCATGGCCTTCACCCGTGACCTCGGCAACCTGCCACCCAACCTTTGCCACCCAAGCTTCCTGGCCGAACAGGCCAAGGAACTGGGCAAGGCGCACAAGGCCCTCAAGGTTGAAGTGCTGGACGAGAAAAAGATCAAGGACCTGGGCATGGGCGCGTTCTACGCCGTGGGCCAGGGCAGCGACCAGCCGCCACGCCTGATCGTGCTCAATTACCAGGGCGGCAAAAAGGCCGACAAGCCATTCGTGCTGGTGGGTAAAGGCATTACCTTCGACACCGGTGGCATCAGCCTCAAGCCAGGCGCCGGCATGGATGAAATGAAGTACGACATGTGCGGCGCCGCCAGCGTGTTCGGCACCCTGCGTGCAGTGCTCGAGCTGCAACTGCCGATCAACCTGGTGTGCCTGCTGGCCTGCGCCGAGAACATGCCAAGCGGCGGCGCCACCCGCCCAGGTGACATCGTCACCACCATGAGCGGTCAGACCGTGGAAATCCTCAACACCGACGCTGAAGGCCGCCTGGTGCTGTGCGACACCCTGACCTACGCCGAGCGCTTCAAGCCGCAGGCGGTGATCGACATCGCCACCCTGACCGGCGCCTGCATCGTCGCCCTGGGCAGCCACACCTCCGGCCTGATGGGCAATAACGACGACCTGGTCGGGCAGTTGCTCGACGCCGGCAAGCGCGCCGACGACCGTGCCTGGCAGCTGCCGCTGTTCGATGAATACCAGGAGCAGCTGGACAGCCCGTTCGCCGACATGGGCAACATCGGTGGGCCGAAGGCCGGTACGATCACCGCGGGTTGCTTCCTGTCGCGCTTCGCCAAAGCCTACAACTGGGCGCACATGGACATTGCCGGTACCGCCTGGGTCAGTGGCGGCAAGGACAAAGGCGCCACTGGCCGCCCGGTACCTCTGCTGACCCAGTACCTGCTGGACCGCGCTGGCGCCTGAAGCCGTGAAGCCGGTGGTGCCTTGCGCGCCACCGGCCGGCGATTCCCACAATGAGCAAAGTCGACTTCTACATTCTGCCCACCGACTCGCTGTCGGCGCGGCTCGATTTCGCCTGCAAGCTGTGCGAGAAGGCCTGGCGCCTTGGCCACCGGGTCTATCTGCACTGCCAGGATGCAGAACAGCGCAGTGAACTGGACCAACGCTTGTGGCGCTTCAAGGGCGAGGCCTTCGTGCCCCACGACCTCGCCGAGGTGCATGCCGATGCTGGCGTGGTTCTGGGCCTGGCTGACAACGCCGGCGAGCACCACGGCCTGCTGATCAACCTCGGCGCCAGCGTGCCGGGCTTTGTCGGGCAGTTCGAGCGGGTCGCCGAAATCGTTGTTGAAGAGCCGGCTATCCGCCAATCAGCCCGTGAGCGATTCCGTTTCTACCGTGAACAGGGCTATGCTCTGCAAGACCACCGCTTACAGCGACTTTGACGACGATGGACAAGCCCTCCCCTTTGCCCGATTCCGCCCATCTGCTCGATGACCTCGAGTCGATCCGTCAGCTGCTTGGCGACGCCGACCTGCAACCGCCGCTGCTCACCGAGACGGTAGAGCAGATTCCGTTGCTGCTGGACGAAGCCGCCAGCGACCCCGCGGCGCCCGCCGAACCTGTAGCTGCCGAACCCGAGGACGACCCGCAGACCCGCCGCCAGGACACCCTGCTGCACCTGGAAAGCGAACTGCGCGCCGCAGCGCAGATGATCATGCAGGACGTGATCAACGACTTTACCCCGCATATCGAGAACGAAATCAAGCGCCGGCTGGATGCGCGGATCGAGCGGCTGATCAAGCGTTCCGAGTAGAACCGGGCAGCGGTGTCGACTGCTTCGCGGGCAAGCCCGCCCCACAGGTTCGAAGCCTGCGCTTTGCCCGCGAAGCAGGCGACTCTGTTCCGACAGTTGTCAGCAGCTTGTCGCCTGCGGCCCCCAGCTTGGTTATACTTCCCGGCTTTCCCGAATAAATGCACAGGGTCCCGCCGCGCATGGATAAGACCTACCAGCCGCACGCAATCGAAACTTCCTGGTACAACACCTGGGAGTCCGAGAACTATTTCGCTCCACAAGGTGCAGGCGAGTCCTACACCATCATGATCCCGCCGCCGAACGTAACCGGCAGCCTGCACATGGGCCACGGGTTCAACAACGCGATCATGGACGCCCTGATCCGTTTCCGCCGCATGCAAGGCCGCGACACCCTGTGGCAGCCGGGTACCGATCACGCGGGTATCGCCACGCAGATGCTGGTCGAGCGCCAACTTGAAGCCAAAGGCCAGAACCGTCATGACCTGGGCCGCGAAAAGTTCCTGGAAAAAGTCTGGGAATGGAAGGATCAGTCCGGCGGCAACATCAGCCGCCAGATTCGCCGCCTGGGCTCATCGGTAGACTGGAGCCGCGAGCGCTTCACCATGGACGACGGCCTCTCCGAAGCGGTTAAAGAAGCGTTCGTGCGCCTGCATGAAGACGGCCTTATCTACCGCGGCAAGCGCCTGGTCAACTGGGACACCAAGCTGCACACGGCCATCTCCGACCTCGAAGTGGAAAACCACGACGAGAAAGGCCACCTGTGGAACCTGCGCTACCCACTGGCCGACGGCGCCAAGACTGCCGAAGGCCAGGACTACCTGGTAGTTGCCACCACGCGTCCGGAAACCCTGCTGGGTGACGCTGCCGTAGCAGTCAACCCGAACGACGAACGCTACCAGGCATTGATCGGCAAATTCGTCGAACTGCCATTGGTCGGCCGCCGCATCCCGATCATCGCCGATGACTACTGCGACCCCGAGTTCGGTACCGGTTGCGTGAAGATCACCCCGGCCCACGACTTCAACGACTACGAAGTCGGCAAGCGCCACAACCTGCCACTGCTGAACATCTTCGACAAGAACGCCTTCGTGCTGGCCAGCGCCCAGGCCTTCAACCTCGACGGCAGCGTTAACGAGCAGGTCGACACCCAATTGCCGGCCCAGTACGCCAACCTTGACCGCTTTGTCGCGCGCAAGCAGATCGTCGCCGACCTGGACGCCCAGGGCCTGCTGGTCAGCATCGACGACCACGCCCTGAAAGTGCCGAAAGGCGACCGTTCCGGCACGGTCATCGAGCCGTGGCTGACCGACCAGTGGTACGTTTCCACCAAGCCGCTGGCAGAGCCTGCCATCGCCGCCGTGGAAGATGGCCGCATCCAGTTCGTGCCCAAGCAATACGAGAACATGTACTTCTCCTGGATGCGCGATATCCAGGACTGGTGCATCAGCCGCCAACTGTGGTGGGGCCACCGCATTCCTGCGTGGTACGACGAGGCCGGCCAGGTCTACGTTGGCCGCAACGAGGAAGAAGTGCGCGCCAAGCACAAGCTGGGCGCCGACGTGGTCCTGCGTCAGGATGACGACGTACTCGACACCTGGTTCAGCTCGGGCCTGTGGACATTCTCCACCCTGGGCTGGCCGGAACAGACCGAATTCCTCAAGAAGTTCCACTCCACCGACGTGCTGGTGACTGGCTTCGACATCATCTTCTTCTGGGTTGCGCGCATGATCATGCTGACCATGCACCTGATCAAGAACGAAGACGGCACCCCGCAGGTACCGTTCAAGACCGTGTACGTGCACGGCCTGGTACGTGACGGCCAGGGCCAGAAGATGTCCAAGTCCAAGGGCAACGTGCTGGACCCGCTGGACATCGTCGACGGCATCACCCTCGACGCCCTGCTGGAAAAACGCACCAGCGGCATGATGCAGCCCAAGCTTGCCGAGAAGATCGCCAAGCAGACCAAGGCCGAGTTCCCCGAAGGTATTGCCAGCTACGGCACCGACGCCCTGCGCTTCACCTTCTGCTCGCTGGCCTCGACAGGCCGCGACATCAAGTTCGACATGGGCCGCGTCGAAGGCTACCGCAACTTCTGCAACAAGATCTGGAACGCTGCCCGCTACGTGCTGGACAAGGGTGAAGACTGCGGCCAGAACGGCGAAGCCTACGAGCTGTCGCTGGCAGACCGCTGGATCATCTCGCAACTTCAGCGTACCGAAGCCGAAGTAACCCGCCAGCTGGAGCAGTTCCGCTTCGACCTGGCCAGCCAGGCGCTGTACGAGTTCATCTGGAACCAGTACTGCGACTGGTACCTGGAGCTGTCCAAACCGGTACTGTGGGACGAAAACGCCCCGGTAGAGCGCGCCCGTGGCACCCGCCGCACCTTGGTGCGCGTGCTGGAAGTGGCACTGCGTCTTGCGCATCCGTTCATGCCGTTCATCACCGAAGAAATCTGGCAGCGCATTGCGCCGCTGGCCGGCATCGACGGCAAGACCATCATGCTGCAGCCATGGCCAGTGGCCAACGAAGCACGCATTGACGCCGCCGCCGAAGGCGACATCGAGTGGCTGAAAGAGTTGATGGTCGGCCTGCGTAATATTCGCGCCGAAATGAACATCGGCCCCGGCAAGCCGCTGCCGCTGTTCCTGAAGAACGCCAACGCCGACGACCAGCGCCGCCTGCAGGAAAACGAAGCGCTGCTGAAGAAGCTGGCCAAGGTCGAGTCGTTCACCGTACTGGGTGATGCCGACGAAGCGCCGCTGTCCGCTACCGCCCTGGTCGGTGACCTGCAAGTGCTGGTGCCAATGGCCGGGCTGATCGACAAGGATGCCGAGCTGGCGCGCCTGAACAAGGAAATCCAGCGTCTGCAAGGTGAAGTGCAACGTGTTGGCGGCAAGCTGTCCAACGCAGCCTTCGTCGACAAGGCCCCGCCTGCGGTGATCGAGAAGGAACGCGCCAAGCTGGCCGAGTCCGAACAGGCCCTGGCCAACTTCACCGAGCAGCATGCGCGGATTGCAGCGCTGTAATCACTAGAGAGACCGTTGGGGCCGCTGCACGGCCCTTTCGCGACACAAGGCCGCTCCCACAGGACGGCGCCAACCTTCAAGGCGCCACCACCCTGTGGGAGCGGCCTTGTGTCGCGAAAGGGCTGCGTAGCAGCCCCAGGTTCTTCAAGCCACCGCTCGTATAGGGCTGGACACTGCCATGACCCCGAACAAACCCACCCTGCACCCGCGCAACCGCCACCAGGGTCGCTACGACTTCCCCAGCCTGATCAAGGCCCACCCTGACCTGGCCCGTTTCACCATCACCAACCCCCACGGCAAGCCCAGCATCGATTTTGCCAACCCCGAAGCCGTCCGCGTGTTCAACCGTGCACTGCTCAAGGCCCAGTACGGCATCCAGCACTGGGACATCCCAGCCGATTACCTGTGCCCGCCCATTCCTGGCCGTGCCGACTACATCCACGTAGCCGCCGATCTGCTGGCCGATGACAATGCTGGCGACGTCCCAAGGGGCACCCAAGTGCGCGCGCTGGACGTCGGCGTGGGGGCCAACTGCATCTATCCACTGCTGGGCCACAGCGACTACCGCTGGCGCTTCCTCGGTTCAGACATCGACCCCGTGGCTCTGGCCTCGGCCAAGGCTATCGTCCAGGCCAATGGCCTGGGCAAAGCCATTACCCTGCGCCAGCAGGCCAACCGAGCGCACATCCTCAGCGGCCTGCTGCAGGAGGGCGAACGCTTTGACCTGACCCTGTGCAACCCGCCCTTCCATGCCTCACGCGACGAAGCCACCCGCGGCAGCCAGCGCAAATGGAAGAACCTCGGCAAGCAGGACCCCAAGCGCAAGCTGCCGGTGCTGAACTTCGGTGGCCAGAACAATGAACTGTGGTGCGAGGGTGGCGAAATCCGCTTTGTCACCCAGTTGATTGGCGAAAGCGTGCAGTACGCCGAACGGGTGCTGTGGTTCACCAGCCTGGTGTCCAAGGCCAGCAACCTGCCTGGCATCGAGGCCGCGTTGAAGAAGTCCGGCGCCAAGGCCGTGCGCATCATCGAGATGGGCCAGGGTCAGAAACAGAGCCGCATGGTCGCCTGGAGCTTCCATGACGACGCCGCACGCCAGGCCTGGCACGCCCAGCGTAAATCACAGGCATGAAAAAACCGCGCCCGGGCAAGCCGGGCGCGGTTTCGTCAAAACAACAATTACTTGTTGATAGCGTCGGTCAGCACTTTGGCTGGAACGAACTTGACGACTTTCTTGGCAGCGATTTCGATGGCAGCGCCAGTCGAAGGGTTGCGGCCGGTACGGGCAGGACGCTCGGAGACTTTCAGCTTGCCGATGCCTGGCAGAGTGATTTCAGCGCCGTTTTCCAGTTGGTCGGCAACGATCTGGCCCAGTTGCTCCAGAGCGTTCTTGGCGGTGGCTTTTGGCGCGGCGATCGATTCGGCGATGTCGGCAATCAGTTGGTCTTTGGTCAATGCCATGGTGGTGTTCCTTCCCTATCAAATTCGATGGTTATGCAGCGGACTACGACGTTATCGGGCCAGCCCCTTGAAATGGAGGGCCGCGCCAATTGCGTATGTAGATACGAAAATCGGCGTTTGGTTCGACACGACGACAGCATGCTGCCAGCAATGCGCACACGAGGGGCGCAAGACCGCGCAAAACTACCACAGGAATGGATAAATATCCGCTTCGCACTTTGATTAAATGCAGGTTTTTCGGGGGTTTCAGCTGAAAACACACAAAATTGAACAAAAAACGAACAACCGACATATCTGCCAACATACGGCCACTGCATCACCTCAGGTCTAGGTTAAACTTGGCAACTTTTGCAGCTCGCCGAGAATTCCATGCCAATCCGTCATTGCATCGTTCACCTGATCGACAAAAAGCCCGATGGCAGCCCCGCCGTGCTGCATGCTCGCGACTCCGAACTGGCTGCCTCCGATGCCATCGAAAACCTCCTGGCCGACCTCAATGACAGCTACAACGCCAAGCAAGGCAAGGCCTGGGGTTTTTTCCACGGCGAATCGGGCGCCTACCCGCTGAGCGGCTGGCTGAAGCAGTACCTGGATGAAGAAAAAGATTTCACCGCCTTCAGCCGCGTGGCTGTCGAGCATCTGCAGAAGCTGATGGAAGAGTCCAACCTGTCCACCGGCGGCCACATCCTGTTTGCCCACTATCAGCAAGGCATGACCGAGTACCTGGCGATCGCCCTGCTGCACCATAGCGAAGGCGTGGCGGTGAATGCCGAGCTCGACGTGACCCCTTCCCGTCACCTCGACCTTGGCCAGCTGCACCTGGCAGCACGCATCAACCTGTCGGAGTGGAAGAACAACCAGAACTCCAAGCAGTATATTTCGTTCATCAAGGGCAAGAACGGCAAGAAGGTGTCGGATTACTTCCGCGACTTCATCGGCTGCCAGGAAGGCGTCGACGGCCCGGGCGAAACCCGTACCCTGCTCAAGGCCTTCAGCGATTTCGTCGAAAGCGAAGACCTGCCGGAAGAATCCGCCCGCGAAAAGACCCAGACCCTGGTCGAGTACGCCACCACCCAGACCAAGCTGGGCGAGCCAGTGACGCTCGAAGAGCTGTCCAGCCTGATCGACGAGGACCGCCCCAAAGCGTTCTACGACCACATCCGCAACAAGGACTACGGTCTGTCGCCGGAAATCCCGGCGGACAAACGCACCCTCAACCAGTTCCGCCGTTTCACCGGGCGTGCCGAGGGGCTGTCGATCAGCTTCGAGGCGCATCTGCTGGGGGACAAGGTGGAGTATGACGAAGCGGCGGGGACCTTGATCATCAAGGGGCTGCCGACAACCTTGGTGGATCAGCTGAAGCGTCGCAAGGACTGATTTCCCCCAAGCCGTCAAAGGAGGCCACCAGTGCCTCCTTCGCCGACTTGCGCAGCCGCTTCACCAACCGCTCCTGGCGCAGCGCCGCGCCCTTGTCCGGCCACTGCTCCACGTACACCAGCGCCTGGGCCGGGCTGGTCTTGAAATAGCGGGCGCCCTGCCCTTTCTGATGCGCGGCGAACCGACGCTGCGGGTCATCGCTGATGCCGCAATACAACGAGCCATTGGCTGCCCTTACCAGATAGACAAACCAGGGCTTACCAACAGCAGGTTCAACGACGTCACTCACCCTGGGCCTGCTGGAATGCGCGCAACCCCTTGAATGCCTGCAGGCGGACCTTGTTCTGCATCAGCGGCGACCATCCCAGCAGCATTCCAGGAACACCCAACGCTTGCCGCGACCAGCGCCACAGGTCAAAGGTGTCGTCATGCTGGCAAATCAGCCCATCACGCATGACAAAGCGTGCCCGGATATCGTTGACCACAACACGGCCGGTCTGGCTGAACAGGTAGGTAGCCACCCAGTGCGCGCTGCCACTGTGCTCATCTGCACGTATGCTGTCGAATGTCAGGGTGAAGTTCTTGGCGCGGGTGGTGAGCATCCGCCACATATCGCCTGCGTCCTTGCCGCGCAGGGTGCCGAACACCGGGTCGCTGAAAACGATATCGCTGCTGTAGCAGGCCAGCATGGCGTCGGCATCCAGGCGCTGGAAAGCCTGGTAGAAACGGGTAATCAGGGCGCGGTTGGCATCGCTCATTGTGGGCTTGTCCGTCCTAGGTTCGAAAACTGCACGATAATCTGCCCCGATGGCTTATGCCAGTACCGTCCTCTTGGCAGGCAAGAGGACGGTACTGCAAAAACATGCTTCAGACTTTTTCGCAGGTCACCTGCACCTGCAGTGCCCGCCCGGCACCCAGCCCGAACACGACGGCGCCAAGGCCCAGTACCGCAAAAATCCAACCCAATGCCGCCCAGCCGCCGGTCAGGTCATGCACCAGGCCCACCGCGAAAGGCCCCATCGAGGCCAGGGTATAACCCACCCCTTGGGCCATGCTCGACAAGTTCGCCGCCACATGGGCATCTTTCGAGCGCAGCACGATCAAGGTCAGCGCCAGGGCAAAGGTACCGCCCTGCCCCAGGCCCAGCACAATGGCCCACCCCCACAACCCGGAAAGTGGCGCATACAGGCAACCGAACAGCCCCGCCAGCGTACCTGACATGACCAGCACGATTGCCAGCCGCTGGTCCTTGCCGCGGGTGGCCAGCCAGGGGGCACTGAGCGAGCTGATCAACTGCACGATTACCGACCCCGACAGCACCAGCCCTGCCTCGGTAGGGCTGAGGCCGCGACCGATCAGGATCGATGGCAACCAACCGAACACGATGTAAGCCAGTGATGACTGCAGGCCCATATACAGGGTCACCTGCCAGGCCAGTGGGTCACGCCACAAGCCTCGCACGCGATAGGCCACCTTGTGCAGCCCATGCCCCTGACGGGCCTGTGGCAGCCAAACCAGCATGGCCAGCAAAGCCGGCAGCACCCAGAAGCCCAACCCCAGTGCCCAGCTGCCGTCGAAATGCTGGGCCAAAGGCACGGTGGCACCGGCGGCCATGGCCGCGCCCAGGCATAATGCCATGGTGTATACACCGGTCAGCGTGCCAGCGTGCTGCGGAAAGTCGCGCTTGACGATACCTGGCAACAATACGCCGATAATGCCGATGCTGGCCCCTGCCATCAGGCTGCCGAGGAACACCCCGACAGCCCCAACGGTACTTCGTACCACGAGGCCAAGCGCCAGGGTGACGAGGATGCCAAGAATCACCCGCTCGCTGCCAAAGCGCCGCGCCAGCACTGGCGCCAAGGGAGCAAACAGGCCCAGGCAGAGCACCGGCAAGGTGGTCAGCAAGCCCGCCTGCGAAGCATTCAGCCCCAAGCCTTCAGATACTTGGCCGAGCACCGGCGCCATGCTCGACAATGCCGGGCGCAGGTTCAGGGCCACCAGAACCAGGCCCAGCAGCAACAGCCATGGCCGCCGCAACACCACAGCCTGCTGCTGGACCTGTTCGTCGTCAGCTTCAGCGTCGATCAGCAGCTCATCGAGATCCCGCTCGTTCGATGGGGTATTACGGGTGATGGATTCAGCCATGGCCTTCTCGGTATCAGGATTCAATTAGGGTACGGCTCAGGCGCTTGGCCCGTTCAGCGTCACGTTGCTCGATGGCGTCGAGGATCTGCCCATGCAAGTCGAACGTGGCCTGGCAGCGCGGAACGGTGGCCATATTGTGTTGCAGAGCGGCAGCCACAACCCCGGAGAAGTAACGGTACAGCTCGCTCAATGCCGGGTTGTGGGCGGCATCGACCAGCCGCTGGTGGAAGACCAGATCGCAGGCGACATAGGCATCAACATCGCCATGAAAGTGCCCGGCACTGCCTTCCAGGGCATCCTTCAGCGCTTGCAGGTCGGCATCGTTACGACGCAAAGCCGCCAGGCCGATGGCTTCCGCCTCGAGGATATGGCGGGTCTCGCGAGCCTGCTCGAGCGTACATCGGGACATCGCGTGCACCGCCTGCAGCGGGTCCTGGGCAGTGCGCAGGTAGCTGCCGTCTCCCTGGCGAATTTCCACCAGGCCACTGAACGCCAGCACGCGCATGGCCTCACGCACCGTGTTACGGCTAATGCCCAGTTGCAAGGCAAGCTCGGGCTCGGTAGGCAGGCGCTGACCGACCTGCCAATCGCCCAGCACGATGCATTCGCGCATGCGCTCTACCGCCAATTCCACCAGGGAACGCTTGGTCAGCTCTGTATTCATGCCACTCAACCAATCATCCGATGAATTGCTGCAGCTTACTGGATTGCAGGCAAAGACGTAAACCACCTGGTATTTCTGCCAGTTGTGGGCATGCCACTTTGCTGCAACGCTCGTTGCGTGCTTTCAAGGATGCGCCCACATGCGAATGGCGAGTTTGCTGTTACTGCTGTTCCTGGCCCTGCAGCCAGGCTGTGACCCGGCCCGGCACCCGAGCCGCCCCAAGACCTTGCTCATCGGCCTTGATGGCGTGCAACTGCAGCAGTATTTGCAACTGGGCGATGCAACCAACCTGAAGCAGCGGCTTTACTACGGCAAGGCTTACGCCGGGGGTATCAATGGTAAAGCCAGCGAGCAGCTCACGTTGAGCGGCCCTGGCTGGATCACTTTGCTGACCGGCGTGTGGAGCAACAAGCATGGCGTTGAATCGGACGACGACTCGCAACGGGTAAACCCGGCGTTTCCCAGCCTGTTCAAGCGGCTACGCCTGGCCTACCCCAATGCCTACCTCTCCAGCATCGTTAACTGGTCACCCATCAACACGGCATTTCTGCTGGAGGACGCCCATGACGCCGATGTACGCGAAAGTGGTTTGCCAGATGAACAGGTGATTGAGCGTACGTTGCAGATCCTGGGTGACACACCCGCCGACTTCACGTTCATTCAACTGGACGAACCTGACCAGATCGGCCATCAAAGGGGTTATGGTGAGCACTATGCGCAGGCGTTGCGCAAGGCCGACAGCGAGATCGGGCGGCTATTGGACAAGGTAGACCAGCGGCATCGCATGTTCCCACAGGAAGACTGGCTGGTACTCGTCAGTACCAACCATGGCCGGGACTATTGGGGGAAAGGCCATGGCGGCGCTTCGGAGCAGGAAAAGAGTATCTTCATCGCCAGCAACAAGCCGTTGAATCAGGAACTGACCGAGCTGAGCATTCCTGTGGAGATGCCTGGGCCCGGCGGCCTGTACGGGCTTCCTGCGCAGACCTCGGTAGCGCCCACGGTGCTGCGCCACATGGGCCTCAAGCTGCAGCCGCAATGGCTATTGGACGGCACGCCTTTACTGGGTGATACCGGCGTGCGCAAGGCGCGGGCCGATGAAAACAAAGGACGACTACGCTGGAACAGTAACGCCAAGGGTTATCTGACCATTATCAAGAACGGCCATGTGGTTGCCCAGGTTGCGGCCAGAGACGACCAATGGATCGATCCGGAGGGGATGGAAAAGCAGAACGATTATGTACTGGTGCTGGATGGTACACCGGCGGCGGTGCGCAACAGGCCGGCAGCCAAGCCATTTGTGATCGAAGACCGCCGCTATTAAGCCCTTGAGAAGCAACAGTTCTGTCGTTCCTCAAGGGCTGGCGCGATCCCCGCAGGAGCGGGTTCACCCGCGAAAGGGCCGGCCCTGCTGGCCAGTTTCCACCCGCCGTTCGCCGCTGCCGCCGCTCCCGTATTCGCGGGTAAACCCGCTCCTACATTGGACGCGCACAGGCTGTTGTAGGAGCGGGTTCACCCGCGAATGGGCCGGGCCTGCTGGCCAATTTCCTCCGGCCGTTCGCCGCTGCCGCCGCTACCGTATTCGCGGGTAAACCCGCTCCTACACGTCAACTCAACGCATCCAGCAGTGCCTGGTTCATTTCCGGCGTACCGATGGTAATCCGCAGGAACTGGGCAATACGCGGCTGCTTGAAGTGACGCACGATCACGCCCTGCTCGCGCAAGCGTGCCGCCAGCTCGCCGGCATCCTGCTGCGGGTGGCGGGCGAAGATGAAGTTGGCAGCCGACGGCAGCACCTCAAAGCCCTTGGCCTGCAGCTGACCAACCAACACCTCCCGGCTGTCTATCACCTTGCGGCAGGTGTCCTCGAAGTACTCACGGTCTTCGAACGCCACCGCCGCACCGACGATAGCTGCACGGTCAAGCGGATAGGAGTTGAAGCTGTTCTTGATCCGCTCCAAGGCCTCGATCAGGTCCGGGTGCCCCACCGCCAGGCCCACTCGCAGCCCCGCCAGCGAGCGCGACTTCGACAGCGTCTGGGTAACCAGCAGGTTATCGTAGCGGTCCACCAGGCTGATCGCCGTTTCACCACCGAAATCGATGTAGGCCTCATCCACCACCACCACCGAATCACGGTTGGCCTGCAGCAGCTGCTCCACCACCTGCAACGGCATCAGGCAACCGGTCGGCGCGTTGGGGTTGGGGAAGATGATGCCAGCGTTGGGCTTTTTGTAGTCCTCAATGCGGATCTGGAACTGCTCATCCAGCGCCACCTGTTCGAAGGCAATGCCGTACAGGCCGCAGTACACCGGGTAGAAGCTGTAGCTGATGTCCGGGAACAGCAGGGGCGCATCGTGCTGGAACAGGCCGTGGAAGATGTGCGCCAGCACCTCGTCCGAGCCGTTGCCGACAAACACTTGCGCCGGGGTCACGCCGTAGTACTCGGCCACCGCTTGCTTGAGACGGTCACCGTTCGGGTCCGGGTACAGGCGCAGGTTATCGTTCAGCTCGCCGCGCATGGCCTCCAGGGCCTTGGGCGACGGGCCATAGGGGTTTTCGTTGGTGTTCAGTTTGACCAGGCGGGCCAGCTTGGGTTGCTCGCCCGGCACGTAAGGCACCAGGTCCTTGACGAAGGGGCTCCAGAATCGACTCATGCTCAGTTCCCCTTCTCTTGGGTCAGGATACGGTATTCAGCGCTGCGGGCGTGGGCGGTCAGCGACTCGCCACGAGCCAGGACCGAGGCAGTGTGGCCCAGTTCGGACGCGCCCTGTTCGGAGCAGAAGATGATCGACGAACGCTTCTGGAAGTCATACACCCCCAGCGGCGACGAAAAACGCGCGGTACCTGAAGTGGGCAGCACGTGGTTAGGGCCAGCGCAGTAATCGCCCAGCGCTTCGCTGGTGTGGCGGCCCATGAAGATCGCGCCAGCGTGGCGAATGTGTGGCAGCCAGGCTTGCGGGTCGGCCACCGACAGCTCCAGGTGCTCCGGTGCAATGCGGTTGGCCACGTCCATGGCCTGCTGCATGTCACGCACCTGGATCAGCGCACCACGGCCATTGATCGACTTCTCGATGATATCGGCACGTTCCATGGTCGGCATCAGCTTGTCGATGCTGGCAGCCACACGATCGAGGAAGGCGGCATCCGGGCTGACCAGGATGGCCTGGGCGTCTTCGTCGTGCTCGGCCTGGGAGAACAGGTCCATGGCAATCCAGTCCGGGTCGGTCTGACCGTCGCACACCACGAGAATTTCCGAGGGGCCGGCGATCATGTCAATGCCGACCTGGCCGAACACGTGGCGTTTGGCGGTGGCAACGTAGATGTTGCCCGGGCCGACGATCTTGTCCACCTGCGGCACGCTTTCAGTACCGTAGGCCAGCGCAGCCACGGCCTGGGCACCACCGACGGTGAACACCCGGTCGACACCGGCGATGCAGGCAGCCGCCAGCACCAGCTCGTTGACCTCACCACGCGGGGTCGGTACCACCATCACCACTTCAGCCACGCCGGCAACCTTGGCCGGGATGGCGTTCATCAGCACCGACGACGGGTACGACGCCTTGCCGCCCGGCACATACAGGCCAGCACGGTCCAGCGGGGTGACCTTCTGGCCGAGCACGGTGCCGTCGGCCTCGGTGTACTGCCAGGAATCCTGCTTCTGCCGCTCGTGATAAATGCGCACACGGTTGGCGGCCTTTTCCAGGGCCTCGCGCTGGACCGGGGTAATACGGGTCAGCGCCAGTTCCAGGCGCGCGCGATTGAGGATCAGGTCGTCAATCGACTTGGCGTCAACACCATCGAAGCGCTGGGTGAATTCCACCAGCGCCGCATCACCGCGTTCACGCACGGCCTTGATGATGTCGAGCACGCGCTGATTGACCGCGTCATCGGACACACTTTCCCAGCTCAGCAGATGATCCAGATGTCGGGCGAAATCCGGATCAGCGGCGTTGAGACGGGCAATTGCAGTGGACACGGTCATGGCGAGGGCCTCGTAATATTAGCGAATGCTCAGGCGCCCTAGGGGATTGTGCGAAAAGTGCCTGCGCGACGATCATGCTACGTTAAAAACAGGCTCGGAATGCTCATTTGCAACCAGCAAAGTGGGGCGCGACCCCGGCCGTTCCTCGCCTGTTTTCGTTCTTGCATGATCGCCGCTCGGCGACTTTTCGCACAATCCCAAGCTACCAGTCCATCCGCGCGGGCACCCGAGAAAAATGGCTATGACGCGGATAGACGGGCGCGACAGCGAAGGTCGCGCGCAGGAGTCAACCGCGGTGTCGCGATTCGACCGCTTGACGCAGCGTGTCGATCAGGCTCTGGATACGGGCGTGCTGCATTTTCATGGAGGCTTTGTTGACCACCAGGCGCGAGCTGATCGTGGCGATCAGTTCCTGAGGTTCCAGGCCGTTGGCACGCAGGGTATTGCCGGTGTCGACCACGTCGATGATCTTGTCGGCAAGGTTGATCAGCGGCGCCAGCTCCATCGAGCCATACAGCTTGATGATGTCGACCTGGCGACCTTGTTCGGCATAGTAACGCTTGGCTACGTTGACGAACTTGGTGGCCACACGCAGGCGGCCCTTGGGCTCGGCTGCGCCGACTACGCCCGCAGTCATCAGCTTGCATTGAGCAATCTGCAGGTCCAGGGGCTCATACAGGCCCTGGCCGCCGTACTCCATCAGCACGTCCTTGCCGGCCACACCCAGGTCGGCAGCACCATGCTCGACATAGGTCGGCACGTCGGTGGCACGCACGATCAGCAGGCGCACATCGTCCTGCGTGGTGGGGATGATCAGTTTGCGGCTCTTGTCCGGGTTTTCGGTCGGCACGATGCCGGCCTCGGCGAGCAACGGCAAGGTATCGTCGAGAATACGGCCTTTGGAAAGCGCGATGGTCAACATTGGAACGTCGGTCCTTAAGCGGCTGCTGCCGGCCAGGTCATCGACCTGGCCGCATTCAATTCAAAAGGTGCGTCCTTGCACCCGCGGGGTACTAGCCCGGTACGCGGCGGATTTTCGCGCCGAGCATCTGCAGTTTTTCCTCGATGCACTCGTAACCACGGTCGATGTGGTAGATGCGATCGATCAGGGTATCGCCTTCGGCAACCAGCGCCGACAGCACCAGGCTGGCGGAAGCACGCAGGTCGGTGGCCATGACCGGGGCACCCTTCAGCGCCTTGACGCCAGTGACGATGGCGGTGTTGCCTTCGACCTGGATCTGCGCGCCCATGCGGTGCATTTCGTAAACATGCATGAAGCGGTTTTCGAAGATGGTCTCGATTACCGCGCCAGTGCCTTCGGCAATGGCGTTCAGCGAGATGAACTGCGCCTGCATGTCGGTCGGGAACGCCGGATACGGGGCAGTACGCAGGTTCACGGCTTTCGGCCGCTTGCCATGCATGTCCAGTTCGATCCAGTCCTCGCCGGTGTTGATGTCGGCACCCGCTTCCTTGAGTTTTTCAAGCACGGCTTCAAGGATGGTAGGGTCGGTGTCCTTGACCTTGACGCGGCCACCGGTCACGGCAGCGGCAACCAGGTAGGTACCGGTCTCGATGCGGTCCGGCATGACGCGGTAGTTGGCCGAATCCAGTCGTTCGACACCGTCGATGGTGATGGTGTCGGTACCTGCGCCCTGAATGTTCCCGCCCATGGCGTTGATGAAGTTGGCCAGATCGACCACTTCAGGCTCACGCGCGGCGTTCTGCAACACGCTGCGGCCCTTGGCCAAGGCAGCGGCCATCATGATGTTCTCGGTACCGGTCACGCTGACGGTGTCGAAGAAGAAGTGCGCGCCACGCAGGCCACCTTCAGGCGCCTTGGCCTTGATGTAGCCGCCTTCCACTTCGATCTTCGCCCCCATGGCCTCAAGGCCACGGATGTGCAGATCGACCGGGCGCGAGCCAATGGCGCAACCGCCAGGCAGGGCCACTTCGGCTTCGCCGAAACGGGCAACCATCGGGCCCAGCACCAGGATCGAGGCGCGCATGGTCTTGACCAGCTCGTACGGCGCGACCAGGGTCTTGATGGTGCGTGGATCGATCTCCACCGACAGCTTTTCGTCGATCACAGGCTCGATGCCCATGCGCCCGAACAGCTCGATCATGGTGGTGATGTCGTGCAGGTGCGGCAGGTTGCCCACGGTGACCGGGCCATCGGCCAGCAGGGTCGCTGCCAGAATCGGCAGGGCTGCGTTTTTCGCGCCCGAAATGCGGATCTCGCCGTCAAGGCGAGCGCCGCCAGTAATAATCAGTTTGTCCATTGGAGTCTCGCCGCCAAGTTGGCTCAGGTGCGCTCAGCCCAGGCTGCGCTGCTGAAAAATTTCATGGTTACCGCATGGATGCTGCCATTGGCGATCCACGGATTCAGGTGAGCATAGATCGCCTGCTGGCGTTTGACCGGACTCAGGCCAGCCAACTCGTCGCTGATCACGTTCAACTGGAAGTTGCAGCCTTCGCCTTCAACTTCGACCCGGGAACCCGGCAATTTCTCTTCAAGGAAGCTTTTAACTTCTACGGCCTGCATGCTCAACCTCAATCGGCGCCCGATGCGCACGGGTCGGCCATCATACAAAAAAGCCCCTCGCCTGCGAAGCCCAACGAAGGCTTCGCTGACCGAGGGGCCATCATCCGTGCCTGGCCACTAGCTTGCCAGCACTTCATCGAGATCATAGACCTCGGCAATTTCCCGCATGTCGTCAGGCATGCCACGCACTTCGCACGCCTTGCCAGTGGCCTGAGCATCACGCATGTACGCAAGCAATAACGACAAGCCGACACTCGACGACTTCTCGACAGCCGAGCAATCAAGCACCAGTCGCGGCTCGCGCGAGCCATCGATCAGCACCTTGCCTTGCTTGCGCAAGGCCGGGCCGCTGCGGTAATCCAGCACGCCAGCCAGACGCAGCACGCCCGGCTCTGCCATGCTTACAGCGGCCTCGCTCATTTGACGGTCTTCTCTGGCGAGTTGTCGGCAGCCTGCTTGGCCTTGGCCACTTCGCCAGCCCAGCCGTCGATGGTCTTGTCCAGGTCATTGCCGTTGCGCTGCATGGCATCGGCGAACTGGTCACGGAACAGCTTGCCGATGTTGATGCCGTTGACGATCACGTTACGCACCTTCCACTCGCCGCCAATGTTCTCCAGGGTGTACTGCACGGGGTACACGGCACCGTTGTTGCCGGTAACCTTCATGCCGACACTGGCGCGCTTGCCGTCATCGGCTTTAGCCGGGTCGACAGTGATGCCCTGGTTGTTGTACTCGAGCAAGGCATTGCCATAAAACTGCATCAGGCTGCGCTTGAAGTTTTCCTGGAAGCGCTGCATCTGCTCCGGGGTCGCCTTGCGCGAGTACTTCACGGTCATGATGCTCCGCGAGATACCGTCGGCATCCACCACCGGGCCGAGAATGCGGTTGAGCGAGTCATAGAAGGCGTTGGGGTTGGACTTGTACTGTTCCTTGTTGGCCTTGAGGTCGCCGAGCAGTTCATTGGTGGTGCTTTGAACCACTTCGTGCGGTGTCTGCACAGCCAGGGCCAGCAGGGGGAAGGCCGCCAGCAGCACCAGCAAGCCACGTCGCAGGATCGAAATCATGGGTACTCCTTAATTAGCCGGTTGCGCTTCTTTCGGTTCCTTGCCAACAGAGTTGAGCAGGAACTTGCCAATCAGATCCTCCAGCACCAGTGCCGACTGAGTGTCATGGATGGTTGCACCATCCTTGAGAACGTCGTCTTCACCGCCAACGCTGATGCCGATGTACTTCTCACCAAGCAAACCGGCGGTCAGGATCGAGGCAGTGGAGTCGGTCGGCAGGTTATCGACCGACTTGTCCAGCTGCAACGTCACCCGACCGGTGTAGGAATCACGGTCCAGATCGATGGCGGTGACCTTGCCGATGGTCACACCGGCCATGGTCACTTTAGCTCTGACCGTCAAACCGGCGATATTGTCGAAGTAAGCATAAACTTTATAGGTATCGCTGCTCGGGCTGGCCGACAGCCCGCTGACACGCAGGGCCAGCAGCAGCAGCGCCAGGATCCCGGCCAGGAGGAACAGGCCGACACCGATTTCCAGGGTGCGGTTTTGCATCAGAAATCTCCAAACATCAAGGCGGTCAGAATAAAGTCCAGACCCAGCACTGCCAACGAGGCATAGACCACGGTCTTGGTGGTTGCACGACTGATCCCTTCTGAGGTGGGCTCACAGTCGTACCCCTGGAATACGGCGATCCAGGTCGAGACGAAAGCAAACACCAGGCTCTTGACCAGCCCGTTGAGCACGTCGTCAGTGAAAGAAACACTGTTCTGCATGTTGGCCCAGAACGAGCCCTCGTAGACACCCAGCCAGTCCACCGCCACCCACGAGCCACCCCAGATACCGACCACGCTGAAGATCAGCGCCAACAGCGGCAGCGAGATGAAACCGGCCCACAGGCGTGGCGCAACGATGTACTTGAGCGGGTCGACACCGATCATTTCCAGGCTCGACAACTGCTCGGTGGACTTCATGTTGCCGATTTCGGCGGTCAGCGCGGAACCGGCACGCCCGGCAAACAGCAACGCCGTTACCACCGGGCCAAGTTCACGCAGCAGGGTCAGGGCGACCATCTGCCCTACCGCCTGCTCCGAGCCGTACTTGGTCAGGATGCTGTAGCCCTGCAGCGCCAGCACCATGCCGATGAACACACCGGACACGACGACGATCGCCAGCGACAGCACACCCACCGAGTACAACTGCTTGGTCAGCAGCTGGAAGCCGCCGCCAATACCACCGCGACCGACCAGCGCATGGAACAGGAACAGGCACGAACGCCCGAGCACGGCCAGCACGTCGATTGCCGAGCGGCCCAGCAGGCGGACACGTTCGAGTAAGGATTTTCTGCGCATCAACGCGCCCCCAGCAGGTCGGCGCGGTAGTCAGGCGCGGGAAAGTGGAAGGGAACCGGGCCATCCGGGTCGCCTTTCATGAATTGGCGGATCCGTGGATTGTCCGAACCCATCAGCTCATCAGGCGTCCCCTGGCCCAGCACTTGGCCGTCACCTACCACGTAAATGTAGTCGGCGATGCTGGCGGTTTCTGCCAGGTCATGGGAAACCACGATGCTGGTGATGCCCAGGGCATCGTTGAGCAGGCGAATCAGGCGCACCAGTACCCCCATGGCGATCGGGTCCTGGCCGACGAACGGTTCGTCGTACATGAGGATCTGCGGGTCCAGGGCAATCGCCCGGGCCAGTGCCACACGGCGCTTCATGCCACCGGACAGCTCGTCGGGCATCAGGTCGATGGCACCGCGCAGGCCCACGGCCTGCAGCTTCATCAACACGATGTCACGGATCATTTCGTCCGACAGCTGAGTATGCACGCGCAGCGGGAACGCGACGTTCTCGAACACATCGAGGTCGGTGAACAACGCGCCGCTCTGGAACAGCACGCCCATCTGCTTGCGGGCGTCGAACAGGTCGCTGCGCGACAGCGTCGGCAGGTTCTGCCCGGCAACCCATACCTCACCGCTCGCGGGGCGCAGCTGTGCGCCCATCAGGCGGAGCAACGTGGTCTTGCCGCACCCCGATGGCCCCATGATGCCGGTGACCTTGCCGCGCGGGATGCTGATGTCCACGTTGCTGAAAATGCTGCGCGAACCACGTTTGAAGGTTACACCCTTCAACTCGACCGCGTAGGCGCTATCCACACTCATCTAGACTCCTTGCTAATGCAGCCTCGTCCTAATGGACGCCGGCCTCCATCTGGAAGGCACACGCACCCCTGACAGGCCGAATAGCGGCGAACTATAGCACCGCTGACAGCCCCGCCCCAAGGCCGGGCAAGCAGTCGTTCAGCCCAGGGACAGGCTTTGGTGGTATTCACTGCAGCAATCGAGGAGGTGAGGGTTTTCATCATTGCGCGTATAATCGTTGCCCTTTCATCAGGCATTGCTTTTTCGACATGAGCCAATCCAGCGAGCTGATCCAATCCGCCCAACGCACTCTGCGCCTGGAACTCGAGGCCGTAGAGGCCCTTTTGGCGCGCATCGACGACAATTTCGTCAAAGCCTGCGAACTGATTCTGACCAGCAAGGGCCGGGTCGTCGTGGTCGGCATGGGCAAGTCCGGGCACATCGGCAACAAGATCGCCGCGACCCTGGCCAGCACCGGCACACCGGCGTTTTTCGTGCATCCGGCCGAAGCCAGCCATGGCGACATGGGCATGATCACCCGGGATGATGTCATCCTTGCGCTGTCGAACTCCGGCAGCACCGCCGAAATCGTCACCCTGCTGCCGTTCATCAAACGCCTTGGCATCAAGCTGATCAGCCTGACCGGCAACCCGGACTCGCCGCTGGCCCAGGCCGCCGAGGTCAACCTTGACGCACGTGTCGCACAAGAGGCCTGCCCGCTGAACCTGGCCCCCACCTCCTCCACCACGGCAGCGCTGGTACTGGGCGACGCCCTGGCCATCGCCTTGCTCGAAGCCCGCGGTTTCACCGCCGAGGACTTCGCCTTCTCGCACCCGGGAGGCGCGCTGGGCCGCCGCCTGCTGCTGAAGGTCGAGAACGTGATGCACGCCGGCGACGACCTGCCTCAAGTACCCCGCGGCACCCTGCTCAAGGACGCGCTGCTGGAAATGTCCCACAAAGGTTTGGGCATGACCGTGATCGTCGAAGCCGATGGCAAACTGGCCGGGATCTTCACCGACGGTGACCTGCGCCGCAGCCTGGACCGCAATATCGATGTGCACACCACCCTGATCGACCAGGTCATGACCGTTCACGGCAAGACTGCGCGTGCCGACATGCTCGCCGCCGAAGCCCTGAAGATAATGGAAGACCACAAGATCAACGCCCTGGTGGTGGTGGACCGTGAAGACCGCCCGACTGGCGCCCTGAACATGCATGACCTGCTGCGCGCCGGCGTAATGTAAAGGAGCGATGGAATGAACCAGGACCTCATGCAACGCGGCAAAGGCATCAAGCTGGCAGTCTTCGACGTGGACGGCGTGCTCACCGACGGGCGCCTGTACTTCCTCGAGGATGGCAGCGAATTCAAGACGTTCAATACCCTCGACGGCCAGGGCATCAAGATGCTCATGGCCTCGGGCGTGACCACCGCAATTATCAGCGGGCGCAAGACCCCAGTGGTCGAACGCCGGGCCAGTAACCTCGGCATCCCGCACCTCTACCAAGGCCGGGAGGACAAATTGGTGGTGCTTGACGGCCTGCTCGCCGAACTGGGCCTAAGCTATGATCAAGTGGCTTACCTGGGCGACGACCTGCCCGACCTGCCGGTGATTCGCCGGGTGGCTCTGGGCATGGCCGTAGCCAACGCCGCACCGTTCGTACGCCAGCACGCCCACGGCGTGACCCAGGCACGTGGCGGCGAAGGCGCGGCCCGTGAATTCTGCGAATTGATCATGCAGGCCCAGGGCACCCTGGACGCTGCCAACGCCAACTACCTGTAAGGCTGCCCATGCTCAGCAAGAAAGCCCGAAACATTGTGCTGCTGGGGGCGATAGCCGCCCTGTTGGTAGCCATTGGCTACTGGAATGTCAGCCCGGAAAGCTTCCTCGACAAGCCCGTGGCCCAAGTCGACGAAAGCGCCATCGATTACTACGCGATCAACGCCCACAGCGTGCAGTTCTTGCCCGACGGCAAGCTGCAATACGAAATGACCGCCGACAGGATCGAACACCTCAAGACCAGCGAAGTCACCCAGGTGACCACACCGGACCTGCACCTGTACCGCGGCACCGAGTACCCGTGGCATGTGCAGAGCACGCGCGCCGAGGTCAATCCTGACGGTACCGAGGTCGAACTGATCGACAAGGTACGGATTGCCCGCACCGATGAAAAGCAGCGTGAAACCATCATTACCAGCTCACGCATGACCGTGTTCCCGCAGAAGCAATATGCGCAGACCGAGCAAGCCGTTAGAATCGACGGCGCCGGAGGCACAACTACGGGCAAAGGCATGAAAGCGTATTTGAAAGAAGGCAAGATGGACTTGCTCTCTAACGTAAGAGGACAGTATGAGGCTCGTTAAAACCCTCCCCCTTTTGCTCAGCCTGAGCGCAGCACTGGGAAGCGCGAGCGCCCTCGCCCTGCCGAACGACCGTGACCAGCCTATCCGCATCCAGGCCGACAACGCTCACCTGGATGACAAACAAGGCGTGGCCACTTACACCGGCGACGTGATCATCACTCAGGGTTCGATGATGATCAAAGGCAACACCGTGACCATTACCCGCTCCGCCTCTGGCGATATCGACGTAGTGACCTCGGTGGGCAACCTGGCCTACTTCGAGCAGCAGCAGAGCGCAGCCAAGCCGGACAAGATGAAAGGCTGGGGCGTAACCATCCAGTACCAGTCGCAGAAGGACTTGGTCATTCTCACCGACCGCGCCAAGGTCGAGAGCGAAGGCAATACCACCGAAGGCGAAAAGATCGTCTACAACACTCAGACCCAGGTGGCGACCGCCGGCCGTGGTGGCAATGTGACAACACCCCGTCAGCGCATCGACATGGTGATCCAGCCCAAGAAGAAGGCCGAGTAAATGGCAACCCTCAAAGCCCAGCACCTGGCAAAGAGCTACAAGGGGCGGCAGGTAGTACGTGATGTCAGCCTGTCTATCGACAGCGGCCAGATCGTCGGCCTGCTCGGCCCCAACGGCGCCGGCAAGACCACCTGCTTCTACATGATTGTCGGGCTGGTCCAGGCCGAACAGGGCCGCGTACTGATCGACAACCTCGATGTCAGCCACCAGCCCATGCACGGCCGCGCTCGCGCCGGTATCGGCTACCTGCCGCAGGAAGCCTCGATCTTCCGCAAGCTGTCGGTCGCCGACAACATCATGGCCATCCTCGAGACCCGCAAGGACCTCGACCGGGACGGCCGCCGCAAAGAGCTGGAAAGCCTGCTGCAGGAGTTCCACATCAGCCACATCCGGGACAACCTCGGCATGAGCCTGTCCGGTGGTGAACGCCGCCGCGTCGAAATTGCGCGCGCCCTGGCGACCGCACCCAAGTTCATCCTGCTGGACGAACCGTTCGCCGGTGTCGACCCGATTTCGGTCGGCGACATCAAGCAGATCATCCACCACCTCAAGGCCAAAGGTATCGGCGTACTGATTACCGACCACAACGTGCGTGAAACCCTGGATATCTGCGAAACCGCTTATATCGTCAACGATGGCCGATTGATCGCCGAAGGCGACGCTGAAACCATCCTGGCAAACGACTTGGTCAAAGAAGTTTACCTGGGCCACGAGTTCCGCCTCTGACCCGGCACGCGCCTGAAGTACTGGCAAACAGCCCTGAGACTGCGGGTAAAGTTGTTACGGTACTCTAGGCAAACGCTACAATTTAAGGCATAAAACTTGCTTGATCTGGCGCTTCGGCGCCCTCGTGTAGTGGATGGCGCATGCGCGCCGGCGAACAAGGTATTAAGCCCCTGCCATGAAACCATCGCTCGTCCTAAAAATGGGCCAGCAACTGACGATGACACCTCAGTTGCAACAGGCCATCCGCCTGCTCCAGCTCTCTACCCTGGACCTCCAACAGGAAATCCAGGAAGCGCTGGAGTCGAACCCGATGCTCGAACGTCAGGAAGACGGCGAAGACTTCGACAACAGCGACCCGATGGCCGACAACGCCGAGAACAAGCCGGCCGCCGAAGTTCAGGACAACAGTTTCCAGGAAAGCACCGTCAGCGCCGACAACCTGGAAGACGGTGAGTGGAGCGAGCGCATCCCCAACGAGCTCCCGGTCGATACGGCCTGGGAAGACATCTACCAGACCAGCGCCAGCAGCCTGCCGAGCAACGATGATGACGAATGGGACTTCACCACGCGCACATCGGCCGGCGAAAGCCTGCAAAGCCACCTGCTGTGGCAGTTGAACCTGGCGCCGATGTCCGACACCGACCGCTTGATTGCCGTGACCCTGATCGACAGCATCAACGGCCAGGGCTACCTGGAAGACACACTCGAAGAAATTTGCGCAGGGTTCGACCCGGAGCTGGATATCGAGCTGGACGAGGTCGAAGCAGTACTGCACCGCATCCAGCAGTTCGAGCCGGCTGGCGTCGGCGCCCGCAACCTGGGCGAATGCCTGTTGCTGCAACTGCGCCAGCTGCCCGCTACAACGCCGTGGATGACCGAAGCCAAGCGCCTGGTTACCGATTTCATCGACCTGCTCGGCAGCCGTGACTACAGCCAGCTGATGCGGCGGATGAAAATCAAGGAAGACGAGCTGCGCCAGGTCATCGAACTGGTGCAAAGCCTTAACCCGCGCCCTGGTTCGCAGATCGAGTCCAGCGAGCCCGAGTACGTGGTGCCCGACGTCATCGTGCGCAAGGACAGCGACCGTTGGCTGGTAGAACTGAACCAGGAAGCCATCCCACGCCTGCGCGTCAACCCACAATACGCCGGCTTCGTGCGCCGTGCCGACACCAGCGCCGACAACACCTTCATGCGCAACCAGCTGCAGGAAGCGCGCTGGTTCATCAAGAGCCTGCAAAGCCGTAACGAAACCCTGATGAAGGTTGCCACGCAGATCGTCGAGCACCAGCGCGGCTTCCTCGACCACGGCGACGAAGCGATGAAGCCGTTGGTACTGCATGACATTGCCGAAGCCGTAGGCATGCACGAATCGACCATCTCGCGGGTTACCACGCAGAAATACATGCACACCCCGCGTGGCATCTACGAACTGAAATACTTTTTCTCCAGCCATGTCAGCACCTCCGAAGGCGGAGAATGCTCGTCCACGGCGATCCGCGCGATCATCAAGAAACTGGTTGCGGCGGAAAATCAGAAAAAGCCATTGAGTGACAGCAAGATCGCTGGTTTACTGGAGGCACAAGGCATCCAGGTAGCCCGTCGCACCGTCGCCAAGTACCGCGAGTCTCTCGGCATCGCACCGTCGAGCGAACGCAAGCGACTGATGTAGCCCCTGAGATGTGCCACAGCGTTTTCGTGGCAGGTGCAAGACCTGCCTCTTTATGCACGGGCAACAAAGGAGAAGCTGTATGCAAGTCAATATCAGTGGACAGCATGTAGAAGTCACCCAGCCACTGCGCGATTACGTGCTTGAAAAGCTCGCCCGCGTGGAGAGTCACTTCGACAAGATCACCAACGTGCAGGTAATCATGAAAGTCGAGAAGCTTCAGCAGAAGGTCGAGGCGACCCTGCAGATTCCCGGCGGCGAAGTGGTAGCCAACGCCGAACACGAAGACATGTATGCAGCGATCGACGCCTTGGCCGACAAGCTCGACCGCCAACTGAAAAAACACAAGGAAAAACAGCAAAGCCTGCTGCAAGGTGCAGCTGCCCGCTGATCCCCCTCATCCATGATCCGACTTGAAACCATCCTGACCCCCGGCCGTTCCCTCGTGAACGTGCCGGGCGGCAGCAAGAAGCGCGCCCTGGAAAAGGTCGCCACTGTCATCGCCGACCAAGTGCCAGAACTGGAGATGCAGGACGTCTTCGAAAAACTGGTAGCCCGGGAAAAGCTCGGTTCTACCGGTTTCGGCAATGGCATCGCCATCCCACACTGCCGGCTTGAAGGATGCTCCGCGCCAGTCAGCGCCCTGCTGCACCTGGAAGCGCCTATCGATTACGACGCCATCGATGGCGCGCCGGTGGACCTGCTGTTTGTGCTGCTGGTGCCCGAAGCGGCCACCGATGCCCACCTTGAACTTCTGCGTCAGATCGCCAGCATGCTCGATCGCAAGGAGGTCCGTGATCGACTGCGTGCGGCCACCAGCAACGAGGCCCTGTTCCAGGTTGTCCTGGACGTACAGAACGAGCACTGAACATGCGCCTGATCATCGTCAGCGGCCGGTCCGGCTCCGGCAAGAGCACCGCCCTCGATGTCCTGGAAGACAGCGGTTTCTATTGCATCGACAATCTGCCAGCCGGACTATTGCCACAGTTGGCGGAAAATGCACTGATCAACACCGAATTGCTGCAGCCCAAGGTGGCGGTTTCGATCGACGCACGCAACCTGCCCAGCCACCTGATGCGTTTTCCCGAGCTGCTTGAAGAAGCCCGCGCACGGCACATCCAGTGCGACGTGTTGTACCTGGATGCCGATGAAGAGGTCCTTCTCAAGCGTTTCTCGGAAACCCGCAGGCGGCACCCCCTGACCAACGCCAACCGCTCGCTCGCGGAAGCGATCCGCGTGGAAAGCGACTTGTTGGGCCCCATTGCCGACCTGGCCGACCTGAAGATCGACACCACCAACCTGAACCTGTACCAGTTGCGTGACTCGATCAAACTGCGTCTGCTCAACCAACCCGAGCCTGGCACAGCGTTTCTGGTCGAGTCGTTCGGATTCAAACGGGGCATGCCGGTCGACGCCGACCTGGTTTTTGACGTGCGCTGCCTGCCCAACCCCTACTGGAAACCAGAACTGCGTGAGCACTCAGGTCTCGATCAACCCGTGATCGACTACCTGGCCGCACAACCGGATGTCGAAGACATGTACAACGACATCTCCAGCTACCTGCTCAAATGGTTGCCCCGCTTCGCTGCCAGCAACCGCGCCTACGTAACCATTGCCATCGGCTGCACTGGCGGCCATCACCGTTCGGTGTACATCACCGAGCGCCTTGGTCAACAGCTGCAGCAAACCCTGAAAAACGTCCAGGTCCGTCATCGCGACCTCTAGCCCAAGGATCCACCCCAGATGCCCGCCCGCGAAATCACCATCATCAACAAGCTGGGTCTGCATGCCCGGGCGGCAGCCAAGTTCGTCGGTGTGGCCGGCCGCTTCCCCTGCCAGGTACGGGTGGGTCGCGCCCCGGACAAGCTGGTAGATGGCAAGAGCATCATGGCGGTGATGATGCTGGCCGCAGGCAAGGGCACCCAGGTGCACCTGCATACCGAGGGTGAGCAGGACAACGACGCCATGGATGCACTGGTCGAACTGATCAACAATTTCTTTGACGAAGGCGAATAGGCCTCGCAAACCTGCGCTTGCACAAGATCAGGACATCGCGGTATCCATCACCATCATCAGACAGAAGCCTGTACACAGCCCAAGGCTGGCCAGACGATGATGGCCGTTGCTGCGCGATTCGGGGATGATTTCCTGGGTGACCACCAGCAACATCGCCCCCGCTGCACAGGCCAGCCCCAGCGGCAGCAGCAGTTCGGCAACATTCACCAGCCAGGCACAGATCAACGCCGCCACCGGCTCGACCAAGCCTGAGGCTGCGCCGATCAGGAAGGCCTTGAAGCGCGGCATGCCCGCCCCTGCCAGTACCAGCGCGATCACCAGCCCCTCAGGGACATCCTGCAAGGCAATGCCCATGGCCAGGCTGTCGGCGTCGGCCATACCTCCCCCGGCCGACACACCAATGGCCATACCTTCGGGGATGTTGTGGGCAATGATGGCAATCACGAACAGCCAGATGCGCGCCGCAATCACCGGCTGGTTTGCTGTGCCCACCAACGCCTCCGGCGAAGCCCAGGATACCTTGAGGTCGACCAGGAACAGGCACAACGCCCCGAACATCAGGCCAAAACTGACCAGGCCACCTGCCCCCCAAGGGCTGAAGCCAATCGACTGAGCCGCCGCCAGGCCCGGCATGATCAGGGAAAACGCGGTGGCCGCCAGCATCACGCCAGCACCGAAGCCCAGCAGCGTATCCGCCAGCGCCACGGGCATATTGCGAATGACCAGTACCGGTACTGCGCCCAGTGCCGTACCCAGCGCGCATAAAGCACCGCCCTCCAGGGCGCGCAGCATGCGCGGGTCGAGGTCTAGCCAGGCGAGGCCCCGCGCCACCAGTAACGCGGCGCCAGCCAGCAAAAGCAAAGTCCCAAGCGCCAGGCGGAACAGGCGCACACTGCTGACAGACATCACCTCAGAGCGCATACCGGTCCGACTCACTTCAGGGCTTCAAGGTAACGACGTTCAACTTCCACCCAGTCAATGACGTTGTAGAAGGCACCGATGTATTCCGGACGACGGTTCTGGTACTTGAGATAGTAAGCGTGCTCCCACACGTCCAGGCCCAGGATCGGCGCATTGCCGTGCATCAGCGGGCTGTCCTGGTTGCCGCTACTCTCCACCACCAACGTTTTTTGCGGCGTGACGCTGAGCCAGGCCCAACCGCTGCCGAAGCGGGTCAACGCGGCTTTGGTGAAAGCCTCCTTGAAAGCCTCGAAGCCGCCAAGTTGTGCTGTGACGGCTTGCGCCAGCTGGCCCACAGGCTCGCCACCGCCCTGAGGTGACATGACAGTCCAGAACAGGCTGTGGTTGGCGTGACCGCCGCCGTGGTTGGTCACAGCGCCACGCAGGTTCTCCGGCAGTTGCTTGACGGCAGCGACCAGTTTTTCCACCGGCCATTCGGCCCACTCGGTACCTTCGAGGGCGGCATTGAGGCCGTTCACGTAGGTCTGGTGATGCTTGGTGTGGTGGATTTCCATTGTCTGGGCATCAATGTGTGGTTCCAGCGCATCGTAGGCGTATGGCAATGCAGGCAAGGTATGGGGCATGTCAGTGAATTCCGTAGGCATGGGTTCTGGGTGCCACATCCGGCTGGGCAGCGAGCTCGCTGGCCCCGGCGCTGTGGCGGTTGAGCAAGCGCTCGGTACGCGGGTACTGGCCATACTCGGCAATGAAACTCAGCAGCTCGGTGTAAGTGCGCGCACTGTGGCGCAAGGCGGCATCACGCAGTGCCTGAGGCAGGCGCGCTTCCTGGCAGGCCTGCAGCAGTCGCTGATGAGCCGCGCACAGGTAGTCGGCACTTTCATGCGGCTGGTTAAGGCGCAGGTGCAGGTCAGCCAGGTTGTGGTGGGCGATGACGAATGCAGCCACCGCTTCATCCACGTCATGCCAGCGCTCGAACAGCACCTGGGCCAACGCCAAGGCTTGCAGGTAGTGTTCCCGGGCGTCCACCAGTTCGCCTTGTTCGAATAGGCGGTTGGCGGTTTCCGTGGTGCGTTTCCAGTGCTGCATGGTTGTCTCCTGGGCGGTGACGCAGTGTCAGATACCGCCGGCGGTGAGTTTTTCCGGGTCCAGCAGCGCTTCAAGCTGGTCGCGGGACAGGTCGGTGTGCTCCAGCGCCACATCGATGATTGGACGACCCTGCTTGTAGGCGGTCTTGGCGATTTCGGCGGCCTTGAGGTAGCCGATGATCGGATTCAACGCCGTGACCAGAATCGGGTTGCGCGCGAGCGCTTCCTTGAGTTTGTCTTCGTTGACCTTGAAGCTGGCGATGGCTTTGTCGGCCAGCAAGCGGCTGACATTGGCCATCAGCTCGATGCTTTCCAGCAGGTTGCGGGCGATCACCGGCAGCATCACGTTCAGCTCGAAGTTACCGGCTTGGCCTGCGACGGCGATGGTCGCGTCGTTGCCAATCACTTGGGCGGCGACCATGGCAGTGGCCTCCGGGATCACCGGGTTGACCTTGCCTGGCATGATCGAAGAGCCCGGCTGCAGAGCTTGCAGCTCGATTTCGCCCAGACCGGCCAGCGGGCCGGAGTTCATCCAGCGCAGATCGTTGGCGATTTTCATCAACGCCACCGCGGTGGTCTTGAGCTGGCCAGACAACGCCACGGCAGTGTCCTGCGAGCCGATCAGTGCGAACAGGTTCTGGCCGGGCGTGAACTCGATCTTGGTCAGGCCACTGAGCTGGCGAGCGAAACCGACAGCGAACTGCGGATGGGCATTGATGCCGGTACCCACGGCGGTTCCGCCCTGGGCCAGCGCCTGCAAGCGCGGCAGCACACCTTCGATGTGCGCCTTGGCAGCATTGATTTGCGCTGCCCAGCCATCCAGCACCTGACTCATACGCACGGGCATCGCGTCCATCAGGTGAGTACGACCGGTCTTCACGAATTGATGTACTTGTGCCGACTTGACCTCGATCACCTGTACCAGGTGCGCCAGGGCTGGCAGCAACTGCTCGTGCAGGGCCAGCGCGGCGCTGACGTGGATGGTGGTCGGAATGATGTCATTGCTGCTCTGGCCACAGTTGACGTGGTCATTGGCGTTGACCGCCTCACCCAGTACATGGGTAGCCAAGGTGGCGATCACCTCATTGGCGTTCATGTTCGAACTGGTGCCAGAGCCTGTCTGGAACACATCCACCGGGAAGTGCTGGATGAAGTCCTCGGCCAGCAATTGCTCGACAGCCTTGACGATAGCCTGGCCCCGCCCGGCAGACAGTTGCTCCAGTTCGACGTTGGCCTTGGCCGCAGCGGCCTTGGCCAACAACAAGGCACGAATGAACTGGGCCGGCATACGTTGGCCGCTGATCGGGAAGTTGTCGACCGCGCGCTGGGTCTGGGCGCCGTAGAGGGCCTGGGCCGGCACCTGCAGGTCACCCATGCTGTCACGCTCGATACGGGTATCACTCATCATCAAATCCTTGCATCAGTTCATCGGGAGAAATCGAAGGCAGTAGACGGCAATTGGCCAACTGCAGGGCATAGGGTTGCCAGCGTTGGTTCTGTTCCTGGCGGTCGAGGTTGCGCAGGTCCAGCAGAGGACGCCAGGCCTGGTCCAGGCACAGACAACGCCAATGCCAGGGGAGCATGCGATCGCAGGCGGTATCCAGCAGCAGGCGAAACGCTGTCAGCGCCACCGTCCATGGCGAGGTTTCGGTGCAGCACACCAGATAGCGGCCTTCGGCCAGGTAATGCTCGATCAGGCGCGGCTCGTCGGGGTCGAGCGCACAGCGAATGCGCCGGCTGAGCCAGCGCCAGTTTTCCAGGTAGGGCAGTTCGCGGAGGACGGATTTCATGAACATCATCGCCGGGTTACTGGATAATGATATTCATTATTAAATGATAAATAGAATCACTTCAAGAAAAAGGTGATGAAATAAAAACCCGGCGCGAGGGCCGGGTCTTCGGATTTGCAGAGAAAGATGTAGTGCTGTGTAGGCCTCTTCGCGGGTAAACCCGCTCCTACAACGGCCTGTGTCCCCGCCCCGATGTGCGTCTACCACCGTGTAGGAGCGGATGGATCCGCGCTAGGGCCGGCGCAGGCTAAAGATCAGCTACCAGCAACGGTCATCCGCTCGATCAACACCGAGCCCGTATGAATATTGCTACGGGTTTCAAGATCGCTGCCAATCGCGACAATCTGTTGGAACATGTCCTTCATGTTTCCGGCGATGGTGACTTCCTGTACGGCATGCTGAATCTCGCCATTCTCGACCCAGAACCCCGCCGCACCACGGGAATAGTCCCCCGTCACCATGTTCAAGCCATGCCCCATCAGTTCGGTCACCAGCAGCCCGCGCCCCATGCGGCGAATCAGCGCGGCCTGATCTTCGACACCGTGGCTGACGAACAGGTTGTGCACACCACCCGAATTGGCCGTACTCGGCAAACCCAGCTTGCGCCCCGAATAGGTACCCAGCAAGTACGACACCAGCTCGCCTTTGTCGACAAACGGTTTGGCATAGGTGGCCAGGCCATCACCGTCGAAGGCGGCGCTGCCCAACGCGCGCGGAATATGCGGGCGTTCGTCGAGGGTCAGCCAGGAAGGGAACAGGCGCTGGCCAATGGTACCCTCCAGGAACGACGACTTGCGGTACAGGTTGCCGCCGGAAATAGCCGACAGGAAGCTGCCGAACAGGCCACCGGCCAATTCGGCCGAGAACAGCACCGGTACCTCGCAAGTCGGCACCGGTCGGGCGCCAAGGCGGCTAGCGGCACGCTGGGCAGCGCGCATGCCGATGCTGCTCGGGTCGGCCAGCAGGTTGCCCTGGCGGTTCACGTCGTACCAGTAGTCACGCTGCATCTGCCCGTCGCCTTCGGCAATCATCACGCAGCTCAGGCTGTGCCGGGTCGAGGCGTAACCACCGATGAATCCATGGCTGTTGCCATACACGCGGCAGCCTTGGTGGGTATTGAGGGTGGTGCCATCGGCGTTGAGGATGCGCGGGTCGGCGTCGAACGCCGCTGCCTCGCAGGCCAGGGCCATTTCGATGGCCTTCTCGGGCTCGATATCCCAGTGGTGGTACAGGTCCAGATCCGGGATTTCACGCGCCATCAGCGCAGCGTCGGCCAAGCCCGAGCATTCATCCTCGGAGGTATGCCTGGCAATTGCCAACGCTGCGGCGACGGTCTCGCGAATCGCCTCCGGTCCACTGGCCGAGGTGCTGGCCGAACCTTTGCGCTGGCCAACATAAAGGGTGATACCAAAGCCTTGGTCGCGGTTGAACTCGACCGTTTCGACCTCACGCTGGCGCACGGTGGTGGACAGCCCTTGCTCCAGCGACACCGCCACTTCGCAGGCACTGGCCCCCTGCCGACGCGCCTCGGCGATGATCGCCTCGACCTGTTCCTGCAATGCTGGCAGGTCTTTCGGACCTACGCTCTGGACTGCACTCATGGTTCTCTCCACTCAAATTCTGCGTACGGCTTGGGGTCATTCTACGACCGGGCCGGACAAGCGGCCCCCGACTGGTTATCATGGCGGCGATTTCTAGCGGACTGCCACCATGGTTGATTCAAACGACGACGCCTTCGACGGCGAAAAAAGCAAAACCCAGATCAAGCGCGAACTGCATGCGCTGGTCGAACTCGGCGAGCGGCTTACCACCCTCAAGGCCGATACCTTGGCGCGCCTGCCTTTGACCGACGAGCTGCGCAAGGCACTGGCCGAGGCCAGCAAGCACACTGCTCATGGCGCCCGTAAACGCCACATGTCGTTCGTCGGCAAGCTCATGCGCGTGCAAGACCTCGATGCCATCCACGCCTTGCTCGAACAGATGGACAGCTCGACTCGCCAGTACAACGAACGTTTCCACAGCCTGGAGCGCTGGCGTGACCGGTTGATCGACGGTAACGACGAAGACCTCGAGCGCTTCGTCAACGAGTACCCCGACACCGACCGCCAGCAGCTGCGCTCGCTGGTGCGCCATGCCCAGCACGAGAAGGCGCGGAACAAGCCGCCTGCCGCCGCGCGCAAGGTGTTCAAGTACATCCGCGACCTCGACGAGTTGCAGCGCGGGTTGCGCTGACGGACTGGGGCCTTGTAGGAGCGGGCGTGCCCGCTCCTACAATGGCTCCCGAAGCCATCAAGCCCCGGTACCGCCCACGGTAATCGCATCCAGTTTCAAGGTAGGCTGCCCCACCCCAACCGGCACCGACTGCCCGTCCTTGCCGCACGTCCCTACTCCGCTGTCCAGTGCCAGGTCGTTACCGACCATCGAAACCCGGCTCATCGCCTCGGGACCATTGCCGATCAGGGTTGCGCCCTTCACTGGCGCGGTAATCTTGCCGTCTTCGATCAGGTAGGCCTCACTGGTGGAGAACACGAACTTGCCGCTGGTGATATCCACCTGCCCACCACCGAGGTTGGCGCAGTAGATACCCTTCTTCACCGACGCAATAATCTCCTGTGGGTCGCTTTCGCCGGCTCGCATGTAGGTGTTGGTCATGCGTGGCATCGGCAGGTGCGCGTAGGATTCACGGCGGCCGTTGCCGGTCACAGCCATGCCCATCAGGCGCGCGTTCAGCTTGTCCTGCATGTAACCCTTGAGCACGCCATTCTCGATCAGCGTGGTGCATTCGGTCGGGGTGCCTTCGTCATCCACGCTCAACGAGCCGCGGCGGCCTTCGAGGGTGCCATCGTCGACGATGGTGCACAGGCTCGACGCCACTTTCTCGCCAATGCGGCCACTGAACGCCGAACTGCCCTTGCGGTTGAAGTCGCCTTCCAGGCCATGGCCGACGGCCTCGTGCAACAGCACGCCCGACCAGCCCGATCCCAGCACTACCGGCAAGGTTCCGGCCGGTGCCGGGATCGCTTCCAGATTCACCAGGGCCTGGCGCAGGGCCTCGCGGGCATAGCCCATCACCCGCTCTTCGGTGAAGTAGCGGTAATCGGTACGCCCGCCACCGCCCTGCCCACCGCGTTCACGACGGCCGTTCTGCTCGACGATGACGCTGACATTGAAGCGCACCAGCGGGCGTACGTCGGCAGCCAGGCTGCCATCGGCCGCGGCAATCAGAATGCGTTCCCAGACCCCGGCCATGCTCACGCTGACTTGCTGAATGCGCGGGTCCAGGGCACGGGTGGCGGCATCGACACGCTTAAGCAGCTCGACCTTTTCGGCACGGCTGAGCACGTCCAGCGGGTTGTCCGCGGTATACAGAGCGGCCACCTCCTGGCTGCGGAAGGCTTGCACCGTGCCGTTTTGCCCGGCACGGGAAATCGAACGGGCGGCACGGGCTGCCGAGGTCAGCGCTTCAAGGTTGATCGCGTTGCTGTAGGCGAAGCCGGTTTTTTCGCCGGACTGGGCACGCACGCCCACGCCCTGGTCGAGGTTGAAGCTGCCCTCTTTGACGATACCGTCTTCCAGCGCCCAGGTTTCCGAGATCTGGCCCTGGAAATACAGGTCGGCGGCGTCGATGCCGGGGCCAGCCAACTCACCCAGCACGCTCTGCAGGCTGTCCAGGGTCAAGCCGCCTGGGCCCAGGAGCTGCTCACTGACGGTGGATAACATCTGGCTCATAGTCACTCCGAGGTATGCGCAGGTCGCAACGCGCCCTGCGAAAAAAAGCGCCGGTGCGATACCACCGGCATGCGCGCCCGAATGGACGCTTGTTCTTCAATGTCGCGCTCGGCAAGCAGTACCGCTTCACCTTGCGCCTGTTCTGCGAGAATGCGTCCCCAAGGGTCGACGATCGCCGCATGGCCATGGGTTTCCCGTGGGCCAGGATGGGCGCCGCCCTGTGCCGCAGCCAGCAGGTAACACTGGGTTTCGATGGCCCGCGCACGCACCAGCACCTCCCAATGTGCTGCACCGGTCACAGCGGTAAAAGCTGCTGGCGCTGTGATCAGCTCCGCGCCGGCAGCGCGCAGCGCGCTGTACAGTTCGGGAAAGCGCAGGTCGTAACACACGCTCAGCCCCAGCCGCCCGACCGGCGTATCAGCCACCACCACCTGAGCACCCTGCGCGTAGTCATCCGACTCGCGGTAACGGCCCCGGTTGTCGGCCACGTCCACATCAAACAAGTGCAGCTTGTCATACCTTGCCGCCACCTCGCCGTGTTCATCGACCAGCAGCGAGCACGCATGGGCCTTGGCATCGGGCTGGCCGAACGGTGGCAAGGGCAAAGTACCGGCAACAATCCATAACTTGAGGTCGCGGGCGGTGCGTTTCAACCACGGCAAAATGGGCCCTTCCCCCAAGGCTTCGGCACGGCCGATGGCAGCAGCGTCCTTGCGCCCCATGGCGGCAAAGTTTTCCGGCAGCACCGCCAACCGTGCGCCGCCCAATGCGGCCTGCTCCAACAGGGCACCGGCACGCTGCAGGTTGGTCTGCACGTCGTCCTGGCTGACCATCTGGATTACCGCTGCCTTCATGGGTACTCCTAGCGGGATTTCTCGAAAGGTTTCACAAAGGTGATTCTAGGCTCTTTCCACGGCCCTTCGACACGGTAGTGCACGCTGGCAAAGCGTGACACGCGGTCACCGATCAGCCGATCGACCAGGAACAGCGCACCGCCCACCGCCGGCGCGCCGACGATCAACGCCGCCAGCGGCAGGTTGTTGGTCACCGGCAGGCTCACCTGCAAGTCAGCATCGACCCGGTCGCTGACCATGTCCAGCGTGCCGTCGAGCTCGAAGTTGCTCGACGGGCCGGTCACGGTAATCGGTTCGCGGGTCACGTACACGCCACTGCTGGCCACCAGCAAGCCCTTGACCCGGTCATAGGCCAGGCCCTTGTCAAACAGGTCGGAAAAGTCCAGACGCAGGCGCCGGCCAATCGAGTTGAAGTTGAGCAGGCCGAACACCCGCAGCGCCTGTGCGCTGCCTTCGACCTCGACGAACTGGCCGGTGCGCAGTGCTGCATCCATGCTGCCCGAGAAGCGCTTCAGGCCCACCGCGGCCGGCGAACCCGGCCAGCGGCCATCCACATCCAGGCGGAAGTCGCGGCTGGTCACCGTCGGGGCAAAGCCCCAGGCGCTGAGCACATCCGCCAGGTTCTTGCCGTCAAGGCGCCCTTTGTACCAACTGCTGGTTTTGCCCGTTTCACCCTCCCAACCACCACCGCCATCGATGCGTAACCCCTTGAGGTCGAGGTCGATATCACTGGCTGTGACGCCACGTGGGGTCGGCCGCAGCTTGATCGCGGCGCTGCCGTAGAGATCGTCACCGCGATAGAGCTTGTCGATGCTCAGGTCCAGTGCCGGGACTTTGCGCGGATCGAACGAGGCCAGCGGGTCGGGGCCGTCTTCAGCCTGCTGTTCAGCGGCGCTGGCGGCAGGCAGCCGCAAGGTCTGCATGCGCACGACCATGGGCGCGCCCTTGGCATCCGGTACGCGCGCATTACCGATGACTTCCTTGCTGTCGAGGCGCAAATCCCAGGCCGGGCCGCCCCGGGCCAGGCGTACCACGGCCTGGTTCAGGTCCATGCCGAAGGCTTTCAACTGGCCGATGCTCAGGTCGACGCTTTGCAGGTTCTGCCGCGCGCTGCCACCGGGGTCGTCCCCAGCCAGCCGGCCCGCCTGCTCTTGCCAAGGGGCCAGGTCCAGGGTCTCCAGCCGCCCGCGCACCCTCAGCCCCTGGCTGGCAGGTACCCGGGCGTCGCCTGTGCCCAGCACTAGCTCGCCACGGCCCTGAGTCAACGTTTCAGCCGGTGCAGCATAGGCAAAGCGGGCAAGGTCGGCGTAGGCAGCATCGAATTGCCGCTCCGGGCCCTGGAGGCTCATGTTGAAACGGCTGTCACGGGTATCTGCTGCCGCTTTGCCGAACGGAGCCGGCAGGTCGATGGCCAGACCCTTGAGGCTGGAAGTGACACTCAGGCGGTTGTCCCGGCTCCCCAGACTGAGCTGCAACTGATAGGGGAGGTCACCGGAGGCCGGCAAGGCCTGCTTGAACTGCAGCCAGTCAGTCAGCGTCTTGAGCGATACCTGGCCATTGGCATTGATGCGGGTCTGCATCTGCCCAGCCTGACCTTCAGCGGTTATTTGCGCCGTTACCGGCTTGCCGAAGGCCTGCAGACTGATGCCTTTGCCACTCAGGCCCTTGTCGAAGTCGAAGCTGAAGTCGCCCTTCAGGCGGTTCAACTCCAGGCTTGGCGGGGCCACTTTCAGGCGCGCATCGTGGGTGGCGAAGTCCACCTGCACTTTTGGGCGCTGCCCACGGACCAGCGGGATATCGAGCTTGACCTTACCCTTCAGCGGCCCCTCACCTTCCCAGCCGGCGAAAATCTCACCGGTGCCGATTGGCGCTTCCTTGAGAATCTTCAGGCCATCACCCAAGCTACCGTCGAAGTCGCCATCCAGGTAGAGGTGGCTGTGCTGATTACCGTCGACATGCGGGATATCGACATTCACATCGCTGACCTTGGTGTCAAGCAGCACGCCTCGCTGGGCCTTGATGCGCACGCCACTGTCCTCGATGAACACATCGCCATCGACGTGCTGCACCTGTGGCCAACCGGGCTGGAAGTCCAGGGCGGCATCATGCACCTTGAAGAACAGGCTGATGCTGCGCGCTTGCGGCGCTGCACCATGGTTCAGCGAGCCCTGATACTGGAAGTAGCCTTCATCCACGGCGCCTTTGACGATAGCGCTGCGCAGCCACTCGTCGAGGGCCGGGCTGAGCACCTCGGGCAGATACTTGGCAGTATAGCGGCCATCGCCTTCGGTCAGGCCGACGCGCAGGTCCATGTAGTCCTCGCGACCTTCCTCGAACAACAGGCGAATCAGGAAGTCACCGGCGATCTTGCCCTCCTCGCCCAGCACCTTGAGGTAGGGCGCAATCAGGGTGAAACCGTCTTTGTCCAAGGTCCAGGTCAAGCGCGCATTCGCCTTCTGGTAATGCCAGGGCTTGGCGAAGATCGGGTACAGATGCAGCATGAACGCATCGGTATCCAGGCGCAGCTCGCCGTGGCCCAGGTCACCACTGATGCTGCCACTGACGTTACCGGCCGCCGGGGCGTTGTGATAAGCATCGAAGCCTACCTTCTCCAGGTTGGCTGCGAACTGCAGGCGCTGGTCACCCTCGGCCTTGGGCCTGGCCTCGAGGCGCACATTGCGCAACGCACCGGTCACCTTCAAGCCATCGACCACATCCTTGACCTTGTCCGGCAGGGGGGCCAGGGCATCGATCAGCGGAGTCAGCGGGGTGAGGTCGAGGCGGTCGGCCTGTAACTGCCAGCTTTCATCGGCCGCGTTCTGGCCAGGGCGCTGCTGCAACTGCAGGTGAGACTCCCAGCGGGCCTTGCCGAGGTCCATGGCCAACGAGTCGACGACCACATCGAAGCCTTGCTCCCGGCGCTGGAACCAGGCGCCCAAAGCCAGATTATTCAGGTTGGTAGCCTTGCGCCCGGCATAGGCCCCCTCCAGCCTGGGTGCATTGAGCCTTACGACGGCCCGTTGCAACTGCCCCTTGCTCCAGCCGATCCAGAACTCACCGCCAGCCCGCAGGGTGTCAGCATGCCACTGCCCCAACACCCTGGGCGGCAACCAATGTGCCCAGTCACTTTGCGGCAGGCTGACATAGGCTTCTACCTCGCCATCACGCCAAGCGTCGGCCGACATACGGCTGTTCAGGCTCAACGCCAGGGGTTGGCCGTCAGGCAGGGTCGCACGCAAATCCAAGGCCTGACGGGTGGCACCGGCCTGCAGGCCGGCACTCACATAAGTCAGGGTCAGCGGGTCGCGCTGCCAGGGGTGCAGAGTGACCAGACTGTCGAACACATCGATGCGCCCCAGCTGGCGCAGGCGCTGCAGCAAGTCGGCAGGGTCCAGCGGCGCGTCGTCCTTCTTCGGCAGGCCTTCCAGGCTCCAGGCGCCCTGCTCGTTCTCGCGAAGGATCAGTTGCAGCCCGCCCAGCTGGATGCGCGCCAGGCGGACTTCGCGGGCGGTGAGGCTGGCCCAGATGTCGGGCACCACCATGACGTCGTCCAGCCGGAGCGCCTTGGTGCCTTCGCCCAATTGCAGGTCGCGCACCCGCAGCACAGGGGCCAGTCCGCTCCAGTGCCCTTCCAGGGCACCGACATGCACGGGCATGCCCAGCGCCTGCTCGGCCTTGCTTTCTACGTCGGCACGGTACTCGGCTACCAGCGGCACCAGTTCACGACCAAGGCTGACATACAGCGCCACCAAAACTGCCAGCAGGGCACATATGCCCAACCCCCAGCGGGTCAGAGCAACAAGAACGCGGTTCAGACGTCCCATGGCCATGGCCCTCCAAGTCGTTTATCCATGATGGCCCGTCGTGCCGGTTTTGCCAGCACGACGATGCAGTGGCGTATTTCAGAAGACCTCAGAGCAGCACCACGTCGTATTGTTCCTGCGAATACATCGACTCGACCTGGAAGCGAATGGTTCGACCGATAAAGGCTTCCAGTTCCGCCACGTTGCCTGACTCTTCATCCAGCAGGCGGTCGACAACCTTCTGGTTGGCCAGCACACGGTAGCCTTCAGCCTGATAGGCACGGGCCTCACGCAGGATCTCGCGGAATATTTCGTAACAGATGGTCTCGGGTGTTTTCAGCTTGCCGCGGCCCTGACAGGCCAGACACGGCTCGCAAAGCACCTGTTCCAGGCTTTCCCGCGTACGCTTGCGGGTCATCTGCACCAGGCCCAACTCGGTGATGCCGATGATGTTGGTCTTGGCGTGATCGCGCTCCAGCTGTTTTTCCAGGGTACGCAGTACCTGACGCTGGTGATCTTCGTCTTCCATGTCGATGAAGTCGATGATGATGATGCCGCCAATGTTGCGCAGGCGCAGTTGCCGGGCGATGGCGGTAGCGGCCTCGAGGTTGGTCTTGAAGATGGTTTCTTCGAGGTTGCGATGGCCGACGAAAGCCCCGGTGTTGACGTCGATGGTGGTCATCGCTTCGGCCGGGTCGACCACCAGGTAACCGCCGGACTTCAACGGCACCTTGCGCTCCAGAGCCCGCTGAATCTCGTCTTCGACACCGTACAGGTCAAAGATGGGGCGCTCGCCGGGGTAATGTTCGAGGCGGTCGGCAATTTCCGGCATCAACTCGCCAACGAACTGCGTGGTCTTCTGGAAGGTTTCCCGCGAGTCGATGCGGATCTTCTCGATCTTCGGATTGACCAGGTCGCGCAGGGTACGCAGGGCCAGACCAAGGTCTTCGTAAATGACCGTGGGCGCGCCGCAGGTCTTGATCTGGGTGCCGATCTGCTCCCACAGGCGGCGCAGGTAACGGATGTCCTGCAAGATCTCCTCGGCACGCGCGCCTTCGGCGGCGGTGCGCAAGATGAAGCCGCCGGCATCCTTGATGTTCTCGCTGTCCATGCAGTCGCTGACCACTTGCTTGAGGCGCTCACGCTCGGCCTCGTCCTCGATTTTCAGCGAAATACCAACATGACTGCTGCGTGGCATGTACACCAGGTAGCGCGACGGGATCGATAGCTGGGTGGTCAGGCGCGCCCCCTTGGTGCCGATCGGGTCCTTGGTCACCTGCACCACCAGGGCCTGGCCTTCATGTACCAGTGCGGTGATGTTCTCTACCGCCGAGCCTTCGCGCTGGGAGATTTCCGAGGCATGGATAAACGCTGCGCGCTCGAGGCCGATGTCGACGAAGGCCGCCTGCATGCCTGGCAGCACACGCACCACCTTGCCCTTGTAGATATTGCCGACGATGCCACGGCGCTGGGTGCGCTCGACATGCACTTCCTGCAGCACCCCGTTTTCCACCACCGCCACACGTGACTCCATCGGGGTGATGTTGATCAGGATCTCTTCACTCATGGCAGGCTCTCGTCAAAGGTTCTTTCTAATGATGGATGGCGTATGCACTGCTGGCTACTGCGGGTTTGTTACCTCTGGCGTATGCGCGAGCGATTGCCAGCAGGCGATGCCGAACTGGCCAAGCAAATCGGCCGTTTCACAGAGCGGCAAGCCGACCACCGCCGAATAGCTGCCGGAAAGACCGGTGACGAAGACCGCACCCAGCCCCTGGACGGCATAGCCGCCAGCCTTGTCAGCTGGCTCACCGCTGGCCCAATAGCGTTGCGCTTCATCGGTGCTGATGGCGCGAAAGCGCACTGTGCTGGTCACGCAAAAACTGTGCACACGCTGGCCATCGTCCAGGGCGACAGCGGTCAGCACCTGATGCTCGCGGCCTGACAGGTCAGCCAGCATGGCCAAGGCATCTTCACGGTTTTCCGGTTTGCCGAGAATACGACCATCGAGCACCACGGCAGTGTCTGCGCCGAGCACTACAGCCGGGCCGTCGACACGGGCCAGGCCGGCGGCGGCCTTTGCCCGGGCCAGGCGTTCGACGTAGGCAGGGGCGCTTTCGCTGGGTAGCGGAGATTCATCGATGGGGGCACTGATGACAATGAACGGCACGCCGATCTGCGTCAGCAGTTCACGACGCCGGGGCGAGCCTGAAGCCAGGTATAGCGGGGTCATGCAGACATCTCCCTGTCAGTGGCGCGTTGCCGTCAGTTGATGTGCAAGCGTCGACGCAGGTCGCGCAAGGCAAAGCTGATCCACGGCCAGAGCAAGGCGCTGATCACCGCCGACCAGACCAGCGCCAGGGTGGGCAGGCGGTTGCCGGTCAGTGCACTGAGCCACAGCTGGATCAACTGGGCGATACCAAAGATCACCAGAATGACCAGGCTTTGCTGCCACATGGGGAACATGCGCAGACGCTGCTGCAGGGACAGCACCAAGAAGGTGATGAGGGTAAGGACCAGCGCATTCTGCCCCAGCAGCGTGCCATACAGCACGTCCTCGGCAAGGCCCAGCACGAATGCCGTGGTCATGCCGACCTTGTTCGGCACGGCAAGGGTCCAGAACGACACCAGCAAGGCCAGCCACATGGGCCGGAACACTTCCATGAACTGCGGCATGGGGGAAACGCTGAGCAGCAGGCCGATGGCGAACGTAAGCCAGATGACCCAGCCGTTATTGCGGCGTGATGCAGCCATCATTGCCTCCGGGGTTGAGCGGGTGCGGCCGGCGTGGCAGGTGCAGCAGACGGGGCTGCTGGCTGCGCGACCGGAGTGGCCGGTGCTGCCGGTGTGACCGACGCGGCAGGCGTGCCAGCGGCGGGTGCGACCTGATCACGGGTAGCGGCCGGCTGGCCAGCAGGTGCAGCCCCCTTTCGGTCAGCCTCTTCCTGGGCAATGGCGGCATCGGTGGCACGCTGCTCCGGGCTACGCCGGTCACTGAACACCAGCAACATGTAGCGGCTGCGGTTGAGCGCGGCGGTGGGGATGGCACGGACGATGGCAAAGGGCTGGCCGGAATCGTGGATCACTTCGTTGACTGTGGCCACCGGGTAGCCGGCAGGAAAGCGCTGCCCCATGCCGGAACTGACCAGCAGGTCGCCTTCCTTGATGTCGGCAGTGTCGGCCACATGGCGCAACTCCAGGCGCTCCGGGTTGCCAGTGCCGCTGGCGATGGCTCGCAGACCGTTGCGGTTGACCTGCACCGGAATGCTGTGGGTGGTATCGGTCAGCAACAGCACCCGCGCGGTATAGGGCATCAACTCTACGACCTGGCCCATCAGGCCGCGGGCATCGAGCACCGGCTGGCCCAGGAACACACCATCACGCTCACCCTTGTTGATCAGAATGCGGTGGGTAAACGGGTTGGGGTCGACACCGATCAGCTCGGCCACTTCAACCTTTTCGTTGACCAGCGCCGAAGAATTGAGCAGCTCGCGCAGCCGCACGTTCTGCTCGGTCAGGGCCGCCAGCTTCTGCAGGCGCCCCTGCAGCAGCAGGGCTTCGGTCTTGAGCTTCTCGTTTTCGGCAATCAGCTCGGTGCGGCTACCGAACTGGCCGGCCACACCTTGCCAGGCACGCTGTGGCAAATCGGTGATCCAGTACGACTCCATCAGCACCAGGCCCATCTGGCTGCGCACGGGTTTGAGCACGTCGAAGCGCGCGTCGACAACCATCAACGCGACCGACATCACCACCAGAACGAGCAGGCGAACGCCCAGCGAAGGGCCCTTGGAGAAAAGCGGTTTAATGGGCCGTTCCTCGTGGACGACTCAGGAGGTCATTGGACATGGAACAACGCACCAGCCTGGTTGCGGGTTGACGGATACGGCGCCCAAACGGGCGCCAGCCCAGCGCATACAGGTAGCACTGTACGTACTACCTGTAAACCGGGCGCTCGTGAACAGCGAGCGGGATCACTCGCTGGAGAGCAGGTCCATCGCGTGCTTGTCCATCATCTCCAGGGCGCGACCGCCGCCACGGGCGACGCAGGTCAGCGGGTCCTCGGCGACGATCACCGGCAGGCCGGTTTCCTGGGCCAGCAGTTTGTCGAGGTCACGCAGCAGCGCACCACCACCGGTCAGCACCAGGCCGCGCTCGGCGATGTCCGAGGCAAGCTCCGGCGGCGATTGCTCGAGGGCGCTCTTGACCGCCTGGACGATGGTCGCCAGCGATTCCTGCAGCGCTTCGAGCACTTCGTTGGAGTTCAGGGTGAAGGCACGCGGTACACCTTCGGCCAGGTTACGACCACGCACGTCGACTTCACGTACTTCGCCACCTGGGTAGGCAGTACCGATTTCCTGCTTGATACGTTCGGCGGTGGATTCGCCGATCAAGCTGCCGTAGTTGCGGCGCACGTAGGTCACGATGGCTTCGTCGAAGCGGTCACCGCCAACGCGGACGGACTCGGCATAGACCACGCCGTTCAGCGAGATCAGGGCGATTTCAGTGGTACCGCCACCGATATCGACGACCATCGAACCGCGGGCCTCTTCAACCGGCAGGCCGGCACCGATGGCAGCGGCCATTGGCTCTTCGATCAGGAACACTTCACGGGCACCCGCACCGAGGGCCGACTCGCGGATGGCGCGGCGCTCGACCTGGGTAGACTTGCACGGCACGCAGATCAGCACGCGCGGGCTCGGCTGCAGGAAGCTGTTCTCGTGAACCTTGTTGATAAAATATTGCAACATTTTTTCGCAGACGCTGAAGTCGGCGATGACGCCGTCCTTCATCGGACGAATGGCTGCAATGTTGCCAGGCGTACGGCCCAGCATGCGTTTGGCTTCGGTACCGACGGCGACAACGCTTTTCTGGTTGCCATGGGTACGGATGGCAACAACCGAGGGCTCATTCAGGACGATACCGCGCTCACGCACGTAAATAAGGGTGTTGGCAGTACCCAGGTCGATAGAAAGATCGCTGGAAAACATGCCACGCAGTTTCTTGAACATGGGAAAGTGACCCTGGGGAAAGCGTGGGTAAAAAAGTGCGGCAAACTCTAACAATGGCAGGGATTTTGGGCAAGGAGCCAATATGTTAAATTGGCTGTTTTTCCGAGCACGCCAGCAGAATTTCGCGGCCGTTAGACCGCCAGAAAGCTGACATGTTCCTCACCGCGGACCCAAATTCCGTTCTTTGTTTCCCTTGGAGATCCTCATGGCGCTTGAACGCTGCGACGTGGAAAAGATCGCCCATCTGGCCCGCCTGGGCCTGAATGATGGCGAACTGCCACGCATTACCGACGCCCTGAACAGCATTCTCGGCCTGGTCGACCAGATGCAAGCGGTCGATACCACTGGCATCGAGCCCCTGGCCCACCCGCTGGAGGCCAGCCAGCGCCTGCGTCCTGACCAAGTCACCGAAAGCAACCAGCGCGATGCCTACCAGGCCATCGCGCCGTCGACCGAAAGCGGTCTGTACCTGGTTCCCAAAGTCATCGAGTAAGGGATAGAGCCTGCCATGCATCAATTGACCCTGGCCGAGATCGCCCGCGGACTCGCCGACAAATCGTTTTCTTCCGAAGAGCTGACCGGCGCCCTGCTGGCGCGCATCAAACAGCTCGACCCGCAGATCAACAGCTTCATCAGCATCACCGACGACCTGGCCCTGGCTCAGGCGCGTGCCGCCGATGCCCGTCGCGCCGCTGGCGAAACCGGCGCGCTGCTGGGTGCACCGATCGCCCACAAAGACCTGTTCTGCACCAACGGCGTACGCACCAGCTGCGGCTCGAAGATGCTCGACAACTTCAAGGCGCCCTATGACGCCACCGTGGTCGCCAAGCTGGCCGAAGCCGGCATGGTCACCCTGGGCAAGACCAACATGGACGAGTTCGCCATGGGTTCGGCCAACGAATCCAGCCATTACGGCGCGGTGAAGAACCCGTGGAACCTCGAGCACGTTCCGGGCGGGTCGTCCGGTGGTTCGGCCGCTGCTGTGGCCGCGCGCCTGCTGCCCGCCACCACGGGCACCGACACCGGCGGCTCGATCCGCCAGCCAGCGGCACTGACCAACCTCACCGGCCTCAAGCCGACGTACGGTCGTGTGTCGCGCTGGGGCATGATCGCCTACGCCTCCAGCCTCGACCAGGGCGGCCCACTGGCCCGCACCGCCGAGGACTGCGCGCTGCTGCTGCAAGGTATGGCCGGTTTCGACGCCAAGGACTCCACCAGCATCGAAGAACCGGTGCCGGACTACAGCGCCAGCCTGAACGCTTCGCTGCAGGGCCTGCGCATCGGCCTGCCGAAAGAGTACTTCGGTGCCGGTCTAGACCCACGCATCGCCGACCTGGTCCAGGCCAGCGTCAAAGAGCTGGAAAAGCTCGGCGCAGTGGTCAAGGAAATCAGCCTGCCGAACATGCAGCATGCCATTCCGGCCTACTACGTGATCGCCCCGGCTGAAGCCTCTTCCAACCTGTCGCGTTTCGACGGCGTACGCTTCGGCTACCGCTGTGAAGAGCCCAAAGACCTCACCGACCTGTACAAGCGCTCACGCGGCGAAGGGTTCGGCGTTGAAGTACAGCGCCGCATCATGGTCGGTACCTACGCCCTGTCGGCCGGCTACTACGACGCCTATTACGTGAAGGCGCAGCAAATCCGCCGCCTGATCAAGAACGACTTCATGGCCGCCTTCAACGATGTCGACCTGATTCTCGGCCCGACCACGCCAAACCCGGCCTGGAAGCTTGGCGCCAAGAGCAGCGACCCGGTTGCCGCCTATCTCGAAGACGTCTACACCATCACCGCCAACCTGGCGGGCCTGCCTGGCCTGTCGATGCCAGCAGGCTTCGTCGACGGCCTGCCGGTCGGCGTGCAACTGCTGGCGCCGTACTTCCAGGAAGGCCGCCTGCTCAACGTCGCGCACCGCTACCAACAGGTGACCGACTGGCATACCCGCGCCCCCAACGGCTTCTGAGGAATTCACACATGCAATGGGAAGTTGTGATCGGGCTGGAAATCCACACTCAGCTCGCCACCCAGTCGAAGATCTTCTCCGGCAGCGCTACCACCTTTGGCTCCGAGCCGAATACTCAGGCCAGTCTGGTTGACCTGGGCATGCCCGGTGTACTGCCGGTACTGAACGAGGAGGCCGTGCGCATGGCGTGCATGTTCGGCCTGGCCATCGATGCCGAAATCGGCAAGCGCAACGTGTTCGCACGCAAGAACTACTTCTACCCCGACCTGCCCAAGGGCTACCAGATCAGCCAGATGGACCTGCCGATCGTCGGCAAGGGCCACCTGGACATCGCGCTGGAAGACGGCACCATCAAGCGCATCGGCGTAACCCGCGCGCACCTGGAAGAAGACGCCGGCAAGAGCCTGCACGAAGACTTCAGCGGCTCCACCGGCATCGACCTGAACCGTGCCGGCACCCCGCTGCTGGAAATCGTCTCCGAGCCTGACATGCGCAGCGCCAAGGAAGCCGTGGCTTACGTCAAGGCAATCCACGCGCTGGTGCGCTACCTGGGCATCTGCGACGGCAACATGGCCGAAGGTTCGCTGCGCTGCGACTGCAACGTATCGATCCGCCCGAAAGGCCAGACCGAGTTCGGCACTCGCTGCGAAATCAAGAACGTCAACTCGTTCCGTTTTATCGAGCGCGCGATCAACAGCGAAATCCAGCGCCAGATCGACCTGATCGAAGACGGTGGCAAAGTCGTGCAGGAAACACGCCTGTACGACCCGAACAAGGACGAAACCCGCTCCATGCGCAGCAAAGAGGAAGCTAACGACTACCGTTACTTCCCCGACCCCGACCTGCTGCCGGTGGTCATCGAGGACAGCTTCCTCGAAACCATTCGCGCCGGCCTGCCGGAGCTGCCGCCACAGAAGGTCGAGCGCTTCCAGACTCAGTACGGTCTGTCGGCCTACGACGCCAACGTGTTGGCTTCCAGCCGCGAACAGGCTGACTACTTCGAAGAAGTGGTGAAGATCGGTGGTGATGCCAAGCTGGCGGCCAACTGGGTCATGGTCGAACTGGGTAGCCTGCTGAACAAGCTGGGTGTCGAAATCGATCAGGCGCCGGTCAGCGCTGCGCAACTGGGCGGCATGCTGCTGCGCATTCGTGACAACACCATCAGCGGCAAGATTGCCAAGACCGTGTTCGAGGCCATGGCCGCCGGTGAAGGCGATGCCGACAGCATCATCGAGAGCAAAGGCCTGAAACAGGTTACCGATACGGGTGCGATCGACAAGATGCTCGACGAAATGCTGGCAGCCAATGCCGAGCAGGTCGAACAATATCGCGCAGCCGATGAGGCCAAGCGCGGCAAGATGTTCGGCTTCTTCGTCGGTCAGGCCATGAAAGCTTCCAAAGGCAAGGCCAACCCGGGGCAGGTGAACCAATTGCTCAAGGCCAAGCTCGAAGGGTGATGGTTTTACCCCTGTAATGCTGCGAGGGCTTCGCCCTCGTTCGCGGCTGAAGCCGCTCCTACACAAACCAGCGTTTTCCCTGTAGGAGCGGGTTTACCCGCGAATGGTCGCACCGGAGAGCACCTGACTTGCTAAAACGTTCCCTCGGCACCCTCGCCCTGTTTTCTTTCCTGGCCGGCTGCGCTAGCCATGACATCGACCCGCGCGGCTACGACCAGACGGGCACCGCTTCCTACTACGGCTCGCGCCACCATGGCAAACGCACCGCCAGTGGCGAACCGTTCAACCAGCACGGCCTTACTGCCGCGCACCGCAGCCTGCCCTTCGGCACACGTGTACGGGTGACCAACATGGCCAACCAGCGCAGTGTGGTGGTACGCATCAACGACCGTGGCCCGCACACCCGCGGCCGCCTGATCGACCTGTCTCGCGCAGCAGCAGAAAAAATCGGTATGCTCCGTAGCGGAACAGCGCGCGTGCGCGTACAAGGGCTTAGCGACTGACGCGACAGGAGTCCGACCATTTTCGACCTGGCCACCCTTCCCACTTTTAGCCTGCTGCAAATGGGCGTTGCCCTGTTGTTGCTGATCGGTGGCGCCGAGCTATTGGTGCGCTCCGCCTTGCGCCTGGCGCAGCGCCTGCACGTTCGCCCGCTGATCATAGGCCTGAGCCTGGTGGCCTTCGGCAGTACCGCGCCACAATTGACCGTAAGCCTGCAGGCCGCCTACCAGGGTGCGCCGGATGTGGCAGTAGGCAGCGTGATCGGTAGCAACATCTTCAATGTACTGGTCATTCTCGGCCTGGCCGCGCTGATCATCCCGCTGCGGGTGTCACGCCAGCTGGTGCGCCTGGACATTCCCTTGATGATCCTTGCCAGCGGGCTGGTGTATGCACTGTCCGCCAATGCCCACCTGGGCAGGGTTGAAGGGGCACTGCTATTGCTGGGGCTGGCCGGTTACCTGGCAATGCTCTGGCATCAGTCGCGCCATTACGCACGCACCTACCCGGCCCCGGACGCCGCCAGGTCCGGTGCCGGGCGCTTCTGGTCAGGTACGCTGCTGCAGATACTGGTCGGCCTTGGCCTGCTGAGCCTGGCGGGCCACTTGCTACTGGAAGCTGCCATCGAGATGGCCACCGACCTGGGCCTGTCCGAGCGTATTATCGGCCTGACGGTCGTCGCCATCTGCACCTCCATGCCGGAACTGGCCGCTGCGCTGATCGCCGCCTTGCGTGGCGAACGGGAGATCGCCGTGGGCACGGTGATCGGCAGCAACCTGTTCAACCTGCTGGCCGTACTGGGCCTGACCGCACTGATCACCCCGGAACCCCTGTCGATCTCGCCTAACGCGCTGTCTTTCGATCTGCCTGTAATGCTCGGCGTTGCTGTCCTGAGCCTGCCAGTGTTCTATTCCGGTTACCGCATCACTCGCGCCGAAGGCCTGGTGTTTCTTTGCCTGTACCTGGCCTACGGCCTTCATGTGGCGGCTTTTACCATGGGTATGCCGCTGGCTGGCCGCCTGGAGCGATTGATGCTGTTCTATGTACTGCCGGTGCTCGCTGCGGTGTTGCTGTACACCACTGTGCGTGCCTGGCGGAGGCAGCATTGAGGGGCATGGAAGGGGCACGCGTCAGGGCCGCCAGACGCATGCCTTCAGGCTTTCATCGCCTGTGAGATCGAGCGCCGCGCGGGCGGCGCTCGATCTCACAGGCGCCGAAAACCTAACGGCATGCCCCTTACGAACAAACCCGATCAGCCCTTGGCCTGGCGAGCCTTCTTCAGCTTGAAGGCCACCCACAGCACAGCGATCCATGCCGGGATCAGCATTACCGAGATTCGAATCGGCGGCGTCAGGTACATCACCACCAGGATCAGCACGATGAACGCCAGGCACAGGTAGTTGGTCAGTGGGTGCCCCAGGCTTTTGTAGAAGGGGGTGATCCCGGCGGCCAGCTTGGCCTTGCGGAATTTGAGGTGGGTAATGCTGATGCTCGCCCAGTTGATCACCAACGCGGACACTGCCAACGCCATCAGCAAGCCAAAGGCCCCGCCCGGCATCAGGTAATTGATCAGCACGCACAGGCCGGTCGCAAAGGCCGACACGGCCAGCGCGGTCAGCGGCACGCCGCTACGGCTCACCTTCAGCAACTGACGCGGCGCATCGCCCTGGCTGGCCAGGCCGAACAGCATACGGCTATTGGCGTACACACAGCTGTTGTACACCGAGAGCGCAGCCGTCAGCACCACGATATTGAGGATGGTCGCCACCAGGTCGCTGTCCAGTTCGTGGAAGATCATCACGAACGGGCTGCCGCCCTGCACCACCTTCTGCCACGGGTACAGCGACAACAGCACTGCCAAGGCACCGATGTAGAAAATCAGGATGCGGTACACCACCTGGTTGGTGGCCTTGGGGATGCTCTCGCGCGGGTTGTCAGCCTCGGCAGCCGTGATGCCGACCAACTCCAGGCCACCGAACGAGAACATGATCACCGCCAGGGCCATTACCAGACCCGTGACGCCGTTAGGGAAGAAGCCGCCGTACTGCCACAGGTTGGCCACGCTGGCATCCGGGCCACCATGACCGCTGCCCAGCAACCAGGCACCAAAGCCGATCATGCTGACGATGGCTACTACCTTGACCAGGGCGAACCAGAACTCCATCTCGCCATAGACCTTCACCTGGGTCAGGTTGATCAGGTTGATCACCACGAAGAAGATCGCCGCCGTGGCCCAGGTGGGGAAGTCCGGCCACCAGTACTGCACGTATATACCGACCGCCGTCAGCTCTGCCATGCCGACCAGCACGTACACCACCCAGTAATTCCAGCCTGAGACAAAGCCGGCGAACTCGCTCCAGTATTGGTGGGCGAAGTGGCTGAAGCTGCCGGCAACCGGCTCTTCCACCACCATTTCGCCCAGCTGGCGCATGATCAGGAAGGCCATCAGGCCGGCGATGGCGTAGCCCAGCAACACGGAGGGGCCGGCCAACTGGATGGTCTGGGCAATGCCCAGGAACAACCCGGTACCGATGGCCCCGCCCAGCGCGATCAGCTGGATATGGCGATTCTTCAGCCCGCGCTGTAACCGCTCGGGCGTGCTCTGGTCTTGCATGAAGTGTCCTTTAGCTCAGTGAGGCAGTGTTGTTGCTGTTATTTGCAGTCAAGGATCTAGATCCATCCGCCCCACTGCAAGATGAAAATACCAATGTTGGTGGTGATCGCCGCCATTAGCGTGGTAATCACGATGATCGACGCGGCCAGTTCATGATTGCCGTTGGCCGCCCGCGCCATCACGTAGCTGGCCGCAGCGGTCGGGCTGCCTATGTACAGGAACAGGATGCCCAGCTCCGCCCCGCGAAACCCGCACAACCAGGCCCCAAGGGTGCCGAGCAGCGGCAGCCAGAGCATTTTCACGAGGCTGGCATCGATGGCCAGCCGGCCACAGTTACGCAGCGCTGCCAGCGACAGCGTGCCACCGATACAGATCAGCGCCAGCGGCAGGGTCATCTGTGCCAGGTAGTCGCCCGAGGTCAGTAGCCAGTTGGGCAGCGGCACCTGGCCGTAAGCCATCGGCGCGGCCACCAGCACGCTGATGATCAGCGGGTTGCTGAAAATGCTCTTGCAGATGCTCCACGGGTCGGACTTGAGGTCCGGGCTGTACACCGCCAGTACCACCGCTGACAGCGAGTTGTACATGAGGATGACCAGGCCTGCGAGCACCGCCCCCAGGGATATGCCATAGTCACCGTACAGGCTGGCGGCCAGGGCCAGGCCGATCACACCGTTGTTGCCGCGGAAGGCGCCCTGGGTATAGATGCCTCGGTCGGCCATCGGGCTGCGCCAGATGGCCATGCCCCAGGCAATGGCGAAACCGACCAAGGTGGCGACGATGAAATACAGGATGACACCGGGCTTGACCGCTGCGGCCAGGTCGGCGTGGTAGATGCCGAGGAAGAGCAGCGCCGGCATGCAGACGTTGAATACCAGCTGCGAGGCGACGCGGTTGAAGTTGTCGTCGATCAAGTGAATGCGTTTGAGCAGGACGCCCATGAACAGCATGGCGAAAACCGGTGCCGTGATGTTCAGGGTCTGGATAAGAAGGGCGAGCATGCGCAAGCGATCCTGGAGGGGTTGCCGTCAGGCGACCAATGATACGTCAACGGCTGGGATTTGCGGGGATCAAGCGCGATAAAAGGACATGTCTTTCAGGTTTTCTGCTGCCAGTACCGGCCGCTTTGCACCTAACCCCGCCACCACAGGTACCACGCCGCGGCTCATCGGTTCACACAAACCTGTCAGCCATTCATGACAAACCCGCAGCAACCCACGCCTTGTTCAGCCGCTTCTCCCGTGCCGACGCCGCCAGCGCCATCACCCCTTGGTCACGCTGCCAGATGTGCGCCCAATGCCCCGGCCCTGTCGCCAACGCCGCATCGATCTCCCCCCGCAATGCCTGGAACTGTGCAAACAACCCGCCCAGCAACAAGTGACAACCCATGCTATCGGCACACTGCCGGCTACCCTCGGCGCAGCCGGCCAACAGCCCAAGCAACTGCAGGCGAAGCCCCTGCGGCCAGGCGCACTCCTGCCCAACGCCATACAACCAGGCGGTCAGCGCCGTGAGCACATACAAATCCTCCAGCGAACGGAACGGCTTCACGTAGGCATCCCAGCCGTCACCGGCCAGCAACTCGCACGATGCCTGCTCCAGCAGCAGTCGGCCGTGCCCGACTTCCGGCATCAGCGGCAGGGTCGGCAATGGCTCCAGTGTCACGCCAGGCTCCCCGGGGTAAACCACCGCCAGGCTCAGTTGCGGCGCCGCGCCAGCCGCTTCGCTACGCGCCGCCACCAGCAACCACTCCGCCTCCAGGCCTGCGGTAACGAAGTCTTTGCAGCCCGACAGCCGCAGAGCGTCCAGCCGTGTGTGCATGTCTGCCGGCCGCACGCTGCGCCGCTCGGTAGCACACAAGGCGCCAAGGCTGTGCGGCGCACTGGGCCACAGCACGCGAAGGGCAGCCTGGTAACCCACCAGGAAGGCCAGGCCCGGGGTGGCCATTGCACGTCCACCCAGTACCGCCAATTCGAACGGGGCAACCGAGCCGAGGCGCTCAAGCAGCGCGGCGTAGGTTTCGCCCAGGGTGCCTGTCGGCGCGAGGCGAAGCGGATCGTTGAGTCGTTGCAACCAGGCCATGGAACAGCTCCTTGCTGGAGGGCTTTCAGTTAAGGCTCAGGGTGTGTCACGCAAGCATCACCAAACATTCACAGGGGTGACACTGGGTCTACCTAGGCTGACTTTGCACAACAAAGCCGACCGGCCGCAACCTTTCTTGGCTGGCTTATGGAGACTCGTAATGACTCGGATCGCTACCGCTGGCGACTACAGCACCGAACGCCGTCTGCAAGCCGAACGCCTGGTTGGCGCCGCGGCGCTGCAAGAAGCCCAGGCTCTGCGCTACACCGTATTCAGCGCAGAATTCAAGGCCAAGCTCAAAGGTGCCGAGCAGGGCCTGGACATGGACGACTACGACGTGCACTGCCGCCACATTGGTGTACGCGATATGAGCACCGGCGAACTGGTTGCCACCACCCGCCTGCTCGATCACCAGGCCGCCAGCAGCCTGGGCCGTTTCTACAGCGAAGAAGAATTCAGCCTGCACGGCCTGCTGCAGCTGCAAGGCCCGATCCTCGAACTGGGCCGTACCTGCGTCGCCCCCGACTACCGCAACGGCGGTACCATCGCCGTGCTTTGGGGCGAACTGGCCGAGGTGCTCAACGAGGGCCGCTACAGCTATCTGATGGGCTGCGCCAGTATCCCCATGCAGGACGGCGGCGTGCAGGCCCATGCAGTGATGCAGCGCCTGCGTGAACGTTACCTGTGCACCGAACACCTGCGTGCCGAGCCGAAGAACCCACTGCCGAAACTGGCCCTGCCCAATAACGTCATTGCCGAAATGCCCCCGCTGCTCAAGGCCTATATGCGCCTGGGCGCAAAGATTTGCGGCGAGCCATGCTGGGACGAGGATTTCCAGGTGGCAGACGTGTTCATCCTGCTCAAACGCGACGAGCTGTGCCCACGCTACGCCCGCCACTTCAAGGCGGCGGTCTGATGCCGAAGTTGCGGGTACTGGCCCGCCTCATCCGACTGCTGCTGGTGCTGGCGCAAGGCATGCTGATGGCCAGCATTATCGCCTTGGGCGAACGCTTGGGCTTCAAGGCGCCGATCGAACGGCGCCAGCGCTGGACCTGCCTGTTCATGAAGCGCCTGGTCGCCGCCCTGCCCTTCGACGTCAAGGTAGTTGGCGAACTTCCACAGCGACCGATGCTATGGGTCAGCAACCATGTTTCCTGGACCGACATCCCCCTGCTTGGCATGCTCACGCCGCTGTCTTTCCTGTCCAAGGCCGAAGTGCGCCACTGGCCGGTGGCCGGCTGGCTGGCGGAAAAGGCCGGCACGCTGTTCATTCGCCGTGGTGGTGGCGACAGTCAGCGCCTGCGCAAACAGATCGCCGGGCAACTGGGGCTGGCCCGCCCGCTGCTGATATTCCCCGAAGGCACCACTACCAGCGGCCGCACGTTGCGCACCTTTCATGGCCGCCTGCTGGCAGGTGCCATCGACCGTGGCGTGGCAGTGCAGCCAGTCGCTATCCAGTACCTGCGTGATGGCCAGATCGACCCGGTAGCGCCGTTCATTGGTGAGGACGACCTGGTGTCGCACCTGATGCGCCTGTTCGCCCTGCCGCGGGGCGAGGTGTGCATCCACCTCCTGCAGCCAATAGGTAGCGTGGGCAAGGAACGTGCGGTGCTGGCATTGCAGGCACAGCAGGCGATTCACCTGGCGCTGTTCGGGGTTGAAGACATGGAGATGGCGCCACGTCGACAGGCGCGGGCTGCCTGAATGCGTGTACTGCCTGTTCTGGCCCTTTCGCGGGTGAACCCGCTCCTACACCGAGCGCATTGCCCGTAGGAGCGGGTTTACCCGCAAAGGGGCCAGAATCACCCACACACCTCTAACTGTCAGACATCCGCCCTACCGCCGCAAACGCCTGCAGTTGCGGGTAGAACTCGCGAAAATCCGCCAGCAGCGGCTCATACAGCCGCTCCAGTTCCACCATCACCCCAGCCATCCCCTCAGGCCGCGACAAGCGCCGGGCAATGCCGTTGAACACCTGCTCCAGCGTGTCGAAATCGCCATACGCCCCTAGCCAGTCATCCGCTGCCATGAACGGCGCAATCCGCGCCAGCCGCCCAGGCAGCTCGGGCTCTGCCAGCAATACCCGATAAAACGCACCAGTGAACTGCTCCAGCGGCTGATCGGCGTAGTTGCCCCAGTGCCGTGCCAGGCAATGGTCGAAAAACACATCCAGGACGATGCCGGCAAAGCGCCGCCGCTCGCGCGGAAAACGTGCCAGAGCCGCCAGCACCACCGGATGCTGGTCAGTGTAACTGTCGATATGCCGGTGCAGTCGGATGGCCGCCTCCAGCGCAGGCGGAAAGCGCCCTTCCAAGGAGCCTTTGACAAAGTCGCCATACAGGCTGCCAAGCAGTTGTTGCGGCGCCGGGCCGCCCAGGTGCAAGTGTGCGAGGTAGTTCATGAGCGCAGTCTAGCATCGCCACCCAGCATATCGTTATAACGCGATATATCGATTCGTGCTCAGCTCAGAACGCCTTCGTATTTGTATATCGGAATTCAGCGAATTATATTTCGGCCTATCGCGATATACCGCTACAACGAGCCTCAAACCATGCCACTCGATCTCGACGAAATCATAAAAGCACTGGCCCACCCGGTCAGGCGAGAAATTCTCAGCTGGCTGAAAGACCCGGCAACCCAGTTTCCGGACCAGTACCACAGCACCGAAAACGGTGTGTGTGCGGGGCAAATCGACCAACGCTGCGGCCTGTCGCAGTCGACCGTCTCTGCCCACCTGGCCACGTTGCAGCGCGCCGGGCTGATCAGCAGCCAGAAGATTGGCCAATGGCACTTCTTCAAACGCGACGAAGCCAACATCCAGGCGTTCCTCGAACAACTGCGCCAAGCACTTTGACAAGGCAGGTAACCACAATGACCACGCTTTTCGATCCGATCAAACTGGGCGACCTGCAACTGCCCAACCGTATCATCATGGCCCCGCTCACCCGCTGCCGTGCCGATGAAGGCCGTGTGCCCAATGCGCTGATGGCCGAATACTACGTACAACGTGCCAGCGCCGGGCTGATCCTCAGCGAGGCCACTTCGGTCAGCCCAATGGGCGTCGGCTACCCAGATACCCCCGGCATCTGGAACGATGAACAGGTACGTGGCTGGAACAATGTGACAAAGGCCGTACATGCCGCGGGCGGTCGCATCTTCCTGCAGCTGTGGCACGTGGGTCGTATCTCCCACCCCAGCTATCTGAATGGCGAACTGCCTGTGGCCCCCAGCGCGATCCAGCCCAAGGGCCATGTGAGCCTGGTGCGCCCGCTGAGTGACTACCCTACCCCGCGGGCGCTGGAAACCGAAGAAATCAACGACATCGTCGAGGCCTACCGCAGTGGTGCCGAAAATGCCAAGGCTGCCGGTTTCGATGGTGTGGAGATCCATGGCGCCAACGGTTACCTGCTCGACCAATTCCTGCAAAGCAGCACCAACCAGCGCACCGACCGTTACGGTGGCTCGCTGGAAAACCGCGCGCGCCTGCTGCTGGAGGTGACCGATGCGGCCATTGAAGTGTGGGGCGCGCAGCGTGTAGGTGTGCACCTGGCACCGCGAGCCGACGCCCATGACATGGGCGACGCCGACCGCGCCGAGACCTTCACCTATGTGGCCCGAGCGCTGGGCAAGCGCGGCATCGCCTTCATCTGCTCGCGGGAGCGGGAAGCCGACGACAGCATCGGGCCGCTGATCAAAGAGGCATTCGGTGGCCCGTACATCGTCAACGAGCGGTTCGACAAGGCCAGTGCCAATGCGGCCCTGGCCAGTGGCAAAGCGGATGCCGTGGCGTTTGGTGTGCCGTTCATCGCCAACCCTGACCTGCCGGCACGGCTGGCAGCGGATGCGCCGTTGAATGAGGCGCGGCCTGAGACTTTCTATGGCAAGGGGCCGGTGGGGTACATCGATTACCCGCGGTTGTAATCAAGATTGCCGGGGCGCAGCTCAATCGGCGTACACCGTACATAGTGGGAGCGGCGTTGTGTCGCGATAGGAGGGCAACGCCCTCCCCTGCGGCGTCACGGCCGAGCGTTGATCTGTTGCTGCAGGTTCTGAATCTGGCTCTGCAGCGTATTCAGGTTACGCGTCATCTGCGCACGGAAGGCATCGAACTCCTGCACCGAAGCACCACTGGATGACGCGGCGGCCGGGCGGTTGTCGACCTGGCTCTTCAACACCAGCATGTCCTGCTGCAGGCTCTGAATCTCAGCGCTCGGGTTGCCCTGTTTCTTCAAGGCCGCCACCTCGCTACCCAAACGCTTGAGCTGGCCGTCCAGCTGGCCGCCATCCACCTGTGAGGCTTTCAACGCGGCAACCTGCTCGCTCAGGCTCTTCAACTGGGCATCCAGCTTGCCACCATCGACCTGGCCCGAACGCAGCGCCGCCAACTCGCCATTCACCAGCTTCAGTTGCGCCTGCAACTGGCTTTGCAGGTCGGTCACAGCCTTCTGCTGTTCTCGGGTATCGGCCAGCACCTGCTCCAGACGCTTGCCCAGGTCGCCGGTCTGCCCGGCAACACCCTGCTGCAACTGGCGAAGCTGTAGCTTCAATGCCTCACTGCTGGTAGTGGCGCCCGACTCACTGGCCGCCACCTTGCCACTGATCGCCTGAAGGCGGCCAGCCGCCTCTTCACTGATGCGGGCAAAGCTTTCCTGGGTCGCCACCAGTTGCTGCTCCATCAGCGAGATCTGCTGAAAGCTCCACCAACCCAGGCCCGCCAACGCGATGAACGCGGCACCGATCAACGCCCACAACGGCGCCGTGCTGGCCCCGCGGGCGGCTTTCTGGCGGCTGCGGATCACATGCGCCGGCATCAGTTCGTCATCATCAACGGTGCCCGCCCGCAAGGCAGGCACGTCATCAAAGTCATCGTGAGCATGGTTACGCATGGATACATTCAACCGCGGTAGTCACAAAGAGGCACGAGTATAAACCGCCAGCGCGGCGCATTGATGACCATTGTCAGCCGGGCGGCAAATGCTTCCACCAGCCGCAGAATTCATCCAGCGCCGTCCACAGGCTGACCTTGGGCTGGTAGTCCAGGTACTGCCGGGCACGGCTGATATCCAGGGTGAAATCACGGCTCATCACCTGCATCCCCAGGCGCGACAAAGTCGGTTGCGGGCGCCCTGGCCATAACATGCAGGCCGCCTCGTTCAGCGCGGCCAGGCTATAGGCAAGGCCATAGGAACGGTAGCGGGTCACCTGGGGAAGCTGCATCTGGCGCATCACGTAGTTGACCACGTCCCACAGCGGCAGTGGCTGGCCGTTGCTTATGTTGTAAGCCTGGCCCAGCGCCCGGTCATCAGCGAACAATGCACTTAGCAGCGCCTCGTTGAGGTTGTGCACACTGGTGAAATCGACCTTGTTCAGGCCGTTGCCGATGATCGCCACACGCCCTTTGCGCTGCATCTGCATCAGCCGCGGGAAGATACTGGCATCGCCCGCGCCGGTAACGAAGCGCGGACGCAGCGCCAGCACTTCCAGGCCGAACTCCTGGGCACCGAACACTTTCTGCTCGGCCAGGTACTTGGTTTGCCCATAGTGATCGTGGAAGCGACGCGGTACCTGGTCTTCACGGACGTCCAGACGCGAACGGCCATTGAAGTAGATCGACGGCGAAGACAGATGCACCAGGCGCCGTACGTGCTCTTTCAGGCAGCCCTCGACCACGTTCTCGGTCACCACCACGTTGCCTTGGTAGAAATCCTGATAGCGCCCCCAGTTACCCACCGCGCCAGCGCAATGCACCACGGCTTCGACACCCTGGCACAAACGCCGGGCCAGCTCGGCGTCACCCAGATCACCCGGGATGAACTGTGCGCCACGCTTGACCAGATGCTCGACCCCTTCGGCACGGCGGCCGCTGACGCGCACGTCCAGGCCTTGCTCCAGGGCGAAACGCGCAAAACGCCCGCCAATGAAGCCACTCGCGCCGGTGACCAGAATTCGCATGTAACACTCCGTCTTGCCAGATTTCAGATGCAACTGACGCCAGCCACGGCTACAAGGGCACCAGCCAATGCTGTGCGGTGTGCCGCAGGTGGTCGGTCAGTTGCGCGAGCAATTGCCCGCCATTGCGCCAATGATGCCAGTACAGCGGCACATCGATAGGGGTATCGCGGCAGATTTCCACCAATTGCCCACTGGCCAGTTGCTCCCGGGCCTGCAGTTCGGGCACCAGGCCCCATCCCAACCCGGCCTCGGTCATGCGCAGGAAGCCTTCGGATGAAGGGCACAGGTGGTGCAGGAAACCACCCTCTATGCCCAGCGATGCCAGGTAGCGATGCTGCAGGAAATCGTCCGGGCCGTACACGATCGCTGGCGTACGGGCCAGGCGGCTGGCGACAAAACCTTGGGGGAAGTGCCGCGCCATGAACACGGGACTGGCCAATGCCCGGTAGCGCATGGCCCCCAGTGGCAAACTGCGTGCGCCGGCTACCGGCCGCTCGCTCCCACACAGGCAGGCCGCCACTTCGCCGGCACGCATGCGCTTCAGGCCCACTTCCTGGTCCTCAACCACCAGGTCGGTCAGCACGTTCTGTTGTGCGCAGAAGTTGCCCACCGCGCCGGCCCACCAGGTGGCCAGGCTATCGGCGTTGAGGGCGATACGCAGGCGCTCCGGCATGCCCTCTTCATCCAGCGCCGGTACCTGGCGCTGCAGGTCGCGTTCAAGCAGGCGCACCTGCTGCACATGGTTGAGTAGCTGCCGACCGACTTCGGTCGTGCCGGGCGGCGAGGCACGTACCAGCACCGGCTGGCCGACCCGCGCCTCAAGCAACTTGATGCGCTGGGAAATGGCCGATTGCGACAAGCCCAGCACCTGCGCCGCACGCTCGAAACCGCCTTGTTCGATCACTGCCGCGAGGGCAGCCAGCAGCTTGTAGTCGAACATCGATTTTCCTAATGGGTGATCAGCTTTATTTGTTTTTCTTATACAGCGCCGAACATCACAATGGCCAGCATCTTCCGTGACCCTTTTTGGAGAGCCCTGCCATGTGGCAAAGCTATCTCAATGGCATGCTGGTGGCCTTCGGCCTGATCATGGCCATCGGCGCCCAGAACGCCTTCGTCCTCGCCCAGAGCCTGCGCCGTGAGCATCACCTTCCGGTGGCAGCGCTGTGCATCGTCTGTGACGCCATCCTCGTGGCCGCCGGGGTATTCGGACTGGCCACCGTGCTGGCACACAACCCGACCTTGCTGGCAATCGCCCGCTGGGGCGGCGCAGTGTTCCTGATCTGGTACGGCGCCAAGGCGCTGCGCAGTGCCTGCTCCAAGCAGAGCCTGCAGCACCAGCAAGGCCAGGGCGTTCGCTCACGTCGCGCCGTACTGCTCAGCGCCCTGGCGGTGACCCTGCTGAACCCGCACGTGTACCTCGATACGGTGTTGCTGATCGGCTCGCTGGGCGCCCAACAGTCCGCCCCTGGCGCCTACGTGGCCGGTGCGGCCAGCGCTTCGCTGCTGTGGTTCTCGACCCTGGCCATTGGCGCGGCGTGGCTGGCACCGTGGCTGGCGCGGCCTGCGACCTGGCGCATGCTCGACCTGATGGTGGCGGTGATGATGTTCGCGGTGGCGGCACAATTGATCTTCAACTGACCTCGGGGCTTGGTGCGGCATATTCATCGCCTGCCAGATCGAGCGACGCTCGCCTTCACTGGCAACACCAACGCAACGGCGAGCCACTGGTCGGTACAGCCCAACCCCTCCGGAACCTCTATTCCCTATGTTTGTTGCGTGGTTATGCGCCGGGCCCGGTGCTATGATCCAGCCCTTGCGTCGCAAAGAGTACAGACTCGCCGACGCTTATCGGGCCGCCCGTGATCGGCCTTGCGCAAACCGCAAACAGACCTGAATCAGGAGATCCACCATGGCTTTTGAATTGCCGCCGCTGCCGTACGCCCATGATGCCCTGCAGCCGCACATCTCCAAGGAAACCCTGGAGTATCACCACGACAAGCACCACAACACCTATGTCGTGAACCTGAACAACCTGGTCCCAGGCACCGAATTCGAAGGCAAGACCCTGGAAGAGATCGTCAAGAGCTCTTCGGGCGGCATCTTCAACAACGCCGCTCAAGTCTGGAACCACACCTTCTACTGGAACTGCCTGTCGCCAAACGGCGGCGGCCAGCCTACCGGTGCACTGGCTGACGCCATCAACGCCGCTTTCGGTTCCTTCGACAAGTTCAAGGAAGAGTTCACCAAGACTTCGGTTGGCACCTTCGGTTCCGGCTGGGGCTGGCTGGTGAAGAAAGCTGACGGTTCCCTGGCCCTGGCCAGCACCATCGGCGCCGGCTGCCCACTGACCAGCGGCGACACCCCGCTGCTGACCTGCGACGTCTGGGAACACGCCTACTACATCGACTACCGCAACCTGCGTCCGAAGTACGTCGAGGCGTTCTGGAACCTGGTCAACTGGGCCTTCGTTGCCGAGCAGTTCGAAGGCAAGACCTTCAAGGCCTGAGTCATTCGGCCTTGAACGAGAAACCCGGCCATGTGCCGGGTTTTTTTGTGCCTGTGTTGCCGCAAACAGGCTGGCACGGTTTTGCTTGCTCAGGCCGCATACCACGCTAACATCAAACCTCTGGAAGATTGATACAGCGCATTCAAGTTGCGGGGTCAGGCAACCGATACACTGCTCATGATCGGCCGGTAGTGTATCGTCATCGTTGATGGCAAAATGATGCCATGCGCATGGATTAAGGAAACCCCATTGAAGCTGGAATTGCGGAACAGCTTGTCGGTCAAGTTGCTCAGGGTCGTGCTGCTGTCGGCGTTGGCGGTTGGCGTCGTGCTCAGCTGTGCGCAAATCGTCTATGACACCTACAAGACCCGCCAGGCCGTGGACAACGATGCCCAGCGCATCCTCGACATGTTCCGCGATCCCTCGACCCAGGCGGTTTACAGCCTCGACCGTGAAATGGGCATGCAGGTCATGGAAGGCCTGTTCCAGGACGAATCAGTGCGCATGGCCTCCATTGGCCACCCCAACGAAACCATGCTGGCAGAAAAGTCCCGCCCGCTGCAGGACATGTCCATGCGCTGGCTCACCGACCTCATCCTCGGCCAGGAGCGCACCTACACCACGCAACTGGTCGGCCGTGGCCCTTACAGCGAATACTACGGCGATCTCAGCATTACCCTCGATACCTCCTCCTACGGCAAAGATTTCCTGATCAACGCGGTGATCATCTTCATATCCGGCGTGCTGCGGGCCATGGCCATGGGCCTGGTGCTTTACCTGGTCTACCACTGGCTGCTGACCAAACCGCTGTCGAAGATCATCGAGCACCTCACCCAGATCAACCCTGACCGCCCCAGCCAGCACCAGATACCGCTGCTCAAGGGCCACGAGAAAAACGAACTGGGCCTGTGGGTGAACACCGCCAACCAGTTGCTGGCCTCGATCGAGCGCAACACCCATCTGCGCCACGAGGCGGAGAACAGCCTGCAGCGCATGGCCCAGTACGACTTCCTCACCGGCCTGCCCAACCGCCAGCAACTGCAGCAGCAACTGGACAAGATCCTCGTCGACGGCGGCCGTCTGCAGCACCGTGTGGCAGTGCTGTGCGTTGGCCTGGACGACTTCAAGGGTATCAACGAACAGTTCAGCTACCAGGTCGGTGACCAGTTGCTGCTGGCCCTGGCCGATCGACTACGCGCCCACAGCGGCCGCCTGGGCGCTCTGGCGCGGCTGGGCGGCGACCAGTTCGCCCTGGTACAGGCCAATATCGAGCAGCCCTACGAGGCTGCCGAACTGGCGCAAAGCATCCTTGATGACCTGGAAGTACCGTTCGACCTCGACCACGAGCAAATCCGCCTGCGTGCGACCATCGGCATCACCCTGTTCCCCGAAGACGGTGATAGCACCGAAAAACTGCTGCAGAAAGCCGAACAGACCATGACCCTGGCCAAGGCCCGCTCGCGCAACCGCTACCAGTTCTATATCGCCAGCGTCGACAGCGAGATGCGTCGCCGTCGCGAACTGGAAAAGGACCTGCGTGAAGCCCTGCCCCGCAACCAGCTTTACCTGGTGTATCAGCCACAGATCAGCTACCGCGACCACCGGGTGGTTGGCGTAGAGGCCCTGCTGCGCTGGCAGCACCCGGAACTGGGCATGGTGCCACCCGACCAGTTCATCCCCCTGGCCGAGCAGAACGGCAGCATCATCAGCATCGGCGAATGGGTGCTTGACCAGGCCTGCCGGCAACTGCGCGAATGGCACGACCAAGGCTTCAGCGACCTGCGCATGGCGGTCAACCTGTCTACCGTGCAACTGCACCACAGCGAGCTGCCACGGGTGGTCAACAACCTGCTGCAAGCCTATCGCCTACCACCGCGCAGCCTGGAACTGGAAGTCACCGAAACCGGCCTGATGGAAGACATCAGCACCGCCGCCCAGCACCTGTTGAGCCTGCGCCGCTCCGGGGCGCTGATTGCCATCGACGACTTCGGCACCGGCTACTCGTCCCTCAGCTACCTGAAGTCGCTGCCCCTGGACAAGATCAAGATCGACAAGAGTTTCGTTCAGGACCTGCTCGACGATGATGACGACGCCACCATCGTTCGCGCCATCATCCAGCTGGGCAAGAGCCTGGGGATGCAGGTGATCGCCGAGGGCGTGGAAACGGCCGAGCAGGAAACCTACATCGTTGCCCAGGGTTGCCACGAGGGCCAGGGCTACCACTACAGCAAGCCTCTTTCGGCCCGTGAACTGACCCACTTCCTCAAACAAGCGCAACGCAACCGGGTTTCGGTGTCCTGAGGCCACCTGCCCGGTTACAGGCCGTGCCCCTGATTTACATGAATTGCGCGCCCGCCTCTTTACAGCAAATGCAAATCTTTCGCATGATGTTGTAGTTTTGCGTGCCACGGCGCACGGTCCACCCCTTTGGTCCAACCACACGATGCAGGAAAACCAATAATGATTCGAATGCCTCTGGCCTCCGCCAGTCTGCTGGCCATTGCCATCGCCCTCGCCGGTTGCGGTGAAGGCAAGGACGAAAAAGCCGCCGCGCCGCAAGCCCAGGCACCTGCTGCCGCCACCACCGCTGTTGCGCCAGGGGCTGTCGACGAAGCCGCCGGCAAAGCCGTGGTCAAGCATTACACCGACATGGTCTACGCCGTGTACAGCGACTCGCTGAGCACTGCCAAGACGCTGCAGACCGCAGTCGACGCGTTCCTGGCCAAGCCCAACGACGAAACCCTGAAAGCCGCCAAGGAAGCCTGGTTCGCCGCGCGCGTACCGTACCTGCAGAGCGAAACCTTCCGCTTTGGCAACACCATCATCGACGACTGGGAAGGTCAGGTGAACGCCTGGCCCCTGGACGAAGGCCTGATCGACTACGTCGACAAGAGCTACGAGCACGCCTTGGGCAACCCGGGGGCCAGCGCCAACATCATCGCCAACACCGAGATCCAGGTGGGCGAAGAGAAGGTCGACGTCAAGGACATTACCCCCGAAAAACTGGCTAGCCTGAACGAGCTGGCTGGCTCCGAGGCCAACGTTGCCACGGGCTATCACGCCATCGAATTCCTGCTCTGGGGCCAGGACCTGAACGGCACCGGCCCTGGCGCTGGCAACCGCCCGGCATCCGACTACCTGGAAGGCCAGGGCGCTACCGGCGGCCACAACGACCGCCGCCGCGCCTACCTCAAAGCGGTTACCGACCTGCTGGTCACCGACCTCGAAGAGATGGTCGGCAACTGGGCACCGAACGTCGCCGACAACTACCGCGCCAAGCTGGAAGCCGAGCCTGTCAACGACGGCCTGCGCAAGATGCTGTTCGGCATGGGCAGCCTGTCGCTGGGCGAACTGGCTGGCGAGCGCATGAAAGTTTCGCTGGAAGCCAACTCGCCAGAAGACGAGCAAGACTGCTTCAGCGACAACACTCACTATTCGCACTTCTACGACGCCAAGGGCATCCGCAACGTCTACCTGGGCGAGTACACCCGCCCGGACGGCACCAAGCTGACCGGCCCTAGCCTGTCGTCGCTGGTCGCCAAGGTTGACCCGGCCGCCGATGCAGCCCTCAAGGCCGATCTGGAAGCCACCGAGGCCAAGCTTCAGGTGATCGTCGACCACGCCCTCAAAGGCGAGCACTACGACCAGCTGATCGCCGCCGACAATGCTGCCGGCAACCAGATCGTGCGTGACGCCATCGCCGCCCTGGTCAAGCAGACCGGCTCGATCGAGCAGGCCGCGGGCAAGCTGGGCATTGCCAACCTGAACCCGGACACTGCGGATCACGAGTTCTGATCATGCTGTAGCGCTTCATCGAAAACGCCCGGCCTTGTGCCGGGCGTTTTCGTTTGCTGCCGGGTAAAACGCTTCCCGCTGCCTGGCGTGCATGCAGATGCTCATCCTGTAGGCCTTCGATCAATCCTAACAGGAGGCACAGTGCTGCAGATTCTTGATGTCTGGGGCGAAGGCCGAATCGTCCAGCGCATGAATGGGGAAGACCTCATCACCGGATTCAACGATGCGTACAACCTGAACAAGGCTGGCCAGCTCATCTCCAACGGGCCGTTCGCTGGCGGGCACATTCCCAACCTCATTGTCGTATACGAATACGATGCTCCGGACTTTCCCCTCGACGACCATGCAGTCCCTCACGTGACGCTGATGGGCGCTCCGATCACCCGGCATGTGGCCGAGGAAATGTGCCGGGTAGTTGCCCGCCCCGGCAAGATCTACCTGTACGACCCCAACGAAACTGACCGCCGTATGTTCGAGGCAGTCGCCATTGACCAAGGGATGCAGCTGCTTGGTCGCTTTCATCCCGCCGAGCTCGACCCACCGTTCAACGAAATCACCTTGCTCGCGGCCTATGTCTATCGCACCCCGACCAGCCCGTTGCCACGCCCGAAAACTGAACATTGAAAGGAAAACACTACATGGCCAACGTCACCTACTTGCGCTCCATCGCCAATAACACGCCTTATACCCTGACCCTGATCGACGGTGAAAACCGCAGCAACAGCCTGGCAGTCGGCGCCCAGCACGTCTGGAATGGCTCGCTGGCCATCCCGTGGATCGGCAGATCGACTGAGAACCACAAGGCCTTGCGCCTGATCCTCGGCCCGTCTGCCGACACCAGCATCTGGTTATTCCAGGATTACTGGCAACCTGCGCACATGGACGCGGTCAAGTGCATTACCGCCTCCTCCATGGAATACACCAGCGAAGACGTCATCGAAGTCATCGGCGATAATCGCGGTGGCGGCAACAAGAACCTGATCGTCAACCTGGTCAACCGACACTTCATGCTCTATATGGCCTGAGCAACCGCGCTGGCAGCGATTTCATCAAGCAAACGCAAATTGCTCTTATTCAATGATCCTGGGCCTGCTAAGCTGCACGCCGGTTTTTCGCTCACGCCCAGGATTCTCGATGTCCTTGTCGCTGTCCCGACTCCCCCCTCTGCTGCTGGCCCTGGCCTTGGCTGCCTGTGACGACGCCCCGCGTTTCACCCACGCCGAGCCCGGCGAAGCGTTGTCGGGTGGCCAGGCGACCGTGCAGCGCAGCGACCGCAATGCCTATTCCCTGCCCTCGGCCAACCTCTCGCCAGCGCTACGCCTGGACTTCGCCGTGGGTAACAGCTTCTTTCGCAACCCCTGGGTGATCGCGCCGTCAACCACCACCGCGCGTGATGGTCTGGGCCCGTTGTTCAATACCAACGCCTGTCAGAACTGCCACGTGCGCGACGGCCGTGGCCACCCGCCAGAGCCGGGCGACAGCAACGCGGTGGGTATGCTGGTACGCCTGTCGATCCCCGACCAACCCTACCTGGCCAAAGTGATCGAGCGCCTCGGCGTGGTGCCAGAGCCTGTCTACGGTACCCAGTTGCAGGACATGGCCATCCCCGGCGTGGCGCCCGAAGGCAAGGTGCGGGTGAGCTACACCCGCGAAACCGTGTCATTCAAGGACGGCCACCAGGTCGAGCTGCGCAAGCCGGCCCTGCAAATCACCCAGCTCGGCTATGGAGTGATGCACCCCGACACGCGCTTTTCTGCGCGGGTGGCACCACCGATGATCGGCCTGGGCCTGCTTGAAGCGATCCCCGAAGCCGACCTGCTGGCCAACGAAGACCCGGACGACCGTAACCGCGATGGCATCCGCGGGCGGGCCAACCGTGTATGGGACGACGCCCAGGGCAAAACAGTGATCGGCCGCTTCGGCTGGAAAGCCGGGCAGCCCAACGTCAACCAGCAAAACGTGCACGCCTTTGCCGGCGACATGGGCCTGACCAGCACCCTGCTGCCCAACGACGATTGCACTCCGGCACAAACCGGCTGCCTGGCTGCGCCCAACGGCGACGGTGCCGATGGCGAGAAAGAAGTCAGCGACAACATCCTGCGCCTGGTCACGTTCTACACCCGCAACCTGGCTGTGCCGGCCCGCCGCGACGTCGGCTCGCCACAGGTGCTGGCGGGCAAGAACCTGTTCTACCAGGCGGGTTGCCAAGGTTGCCACACACCGCAGTTCACCACAGCCGCCGACGCCACCGAACCCGCATTGGCCAACCAGGTCATCCGCCCCTACAGCGACCTGCTGCTGCATGACATGGGCCCGGGGCTGGCCGACGAGCGCACCGAATTCGCCGCCAACGGCCAGGACTGGCGTACGCCGCCACTGTGGGGCATCGGCCTGAGCGAAACGGTCAGCGGCCATAGCCAGTTCCTGCATGACGGCCGCGCCCGCAACCTGCTTGAGGCCGTGCTGTGGCACGGTGGCGAAGCCGAGGCGGCACGCAATTTCGTACTCACTTTCGATGCCGAGCAGCGCGCTGCGTTGCTCGCGTTCCTGAACTCACTTTAAACGCGCAAAGGAGCCGGGCATGTTCCGACCCAAACTGTTGTTCACCAGCCTCGCCGCACTCGCCCTCGGTGCCTGCTCGCCACAAGACCCGCAAGCAGTGACCTCCGCCGCCATCGCCAACCAGGTGATCCTGCCTACCTACAGCCGCTGGGTCGAAGCCGACCGTACGCTGGCTGCCAGTGCCCTGGCCTATTGCGAAGGCAAGGAAAGCCTGGACAAAGCCCGCGCCGACTTCCTCAATGCACAAAAAGCCTGGGCCGAGCTGCAACCGCTACTGGTCGGCCCGCTGGCTGAAGGCAACCGCGCCTGGCAGGTCCAATTCTGGCCTGACAAGAAAAACCTGGTCGGCCGTCAGGTCGAGCAGCTGGTCAACGGCGACAAGCCGGTTGATGCTGAGGCTTTGGGCAAGTCCAGCGTAGTGGTACGTGGCTTGTCGGCCTATGAGTACATCCTGTTCGACAGCAAGCCGGACATCGCCACTGCCGAACAGAAAGCCCGCTACTGCCCGCTGCTGGTGGCCATCGGCGCACACCAGAAAGCCCTGGCAGAGGAGATTCTCAAAGGTTGGAACAGCACCGACGGCATGCTCTCGCAGATGACCAAGTTCCCCAACCAGCGCTACGCCGATTCCCACGAGGCTATCGCCGATCTGCTGCGCGCCCAGGTGACCGCCCTGGATACCCTGAAGAAGAAGCTCGGCGCACCGATGGGCCGTCAGAGCAAGGGCATCCCGCAGCCGCTGCAGGCCGAGGCCTGGCGCAGCCACAACTCGATGAACAGCCTGCAGGCCAGCCTCAAGGCCGCCGAAGCTGTCTGGGTCGGGGTAGACAACCAGGGCCTGCGCGGCCTGCTGCCCAGCGATCAGAAAGCGCTGGCGGACAAGATCGACGCTGCCTACGCAACCTCGCTCAAGTTGCTGGCCGATAACCAGAAAACGCTGGGTGAGCTGCTGGCCGACGACGCCGGTCAGCAAACCCTCAACCAGATCTACGACAGCTTGAACGTCGTCCACCGCCTGCACGAAGGCGATCTGGCCAAGGCGCTGAACATCCAGCTGGGCTTCAATGCCAACGACGGTGACTGATCATGCTGCGACGCCAGGCACTCAAACTCGGTAGCGTATTGCTCAGTGCCCTCACCTTGGGCGGCTGGAGCCTGTTCCGCAACAAAGGCAGCGAACCCTTGCTGCTCTCGGCGCGTGACAACGGCAACGGCCAGCACTATGCCGTAGGTTTTCGCCTGGACGGCACACAGGTGTTCAGCACCCAGGTCGCTCAGCGTTGTCATGCCATCATCCACCACCCCGAGCTGCCCATCGCCCTGTTCGTCGCCCGCCGCCCAGGCACCGAAAGCTACCTGATCGACCTGCGTGACGGGCGCCTGCTGCAAACGGTTGCCTCGCAGCCGAACCGGCACTTCTATGGCCACGCCGTCGTACACAAAGGTGGCGAATGGCTGTATGCCACCGAGAACGACACCACCGACCCCGGGCGCGGCGTGCTTGGCGTGTACCGTTTCGAAGGCGAACGCCTGGTGCACACCGGTGAAATCCCGACCCACGGTATCGGCCCGCACGAGGTTGCCTGGCTGCCTGACGGTGAAACGCTGGTCGTGGCCAACGGCGGTATCCGTACCGAAGCCGAAAGCCGTGTCGAGATGAACCTCGACGCCATGCAACCGAGCCTGGTGCTGATGCAGCGCAACGGCACCCTGCTGAGCAAGGAAACCCTGACCCAGCAGATGAACAGCGTGCGACACCTGGCAGTGGCCAGCGATGGCACCATCGCCGCCTGCCAGCAGTTCATGGGCGATGCCGATGAAACTGCCGAGCTGCTGGCGATCAAGCGCCCGGGCGAGCCATTCAAGGCCTTCCCGGTGCCAGAGCGGCAACTGCAAGCCATGGCCCAATACACCGCAAGCGTTGCCATCCACAGCGAGCTGCGGCTGGTGGCGCTGACGGCACCGCGGGCCAACCGCCTGTTCGTCTGGGACCTGGACAGCGGCGCGGTGCGGCTGGATGCCCCGATGCCCGACTGCGCAGGCGTTGGCGCGGTGAAGGACGGCTTTGTCGTCACCTCCGGGCAGGGCCGCTGCCGGTTCTACGATTGCCGCAAGGCCGAACTGGTCGGGCAACCGATGAACCTGCCGTCCGGCTTCTGGGACAACCACCTGCATCTCGTCTGATTGTTCTGTTGCACTCATTGGCCTTCTCGCAGCTAAAGCCGATCCCACAGGGTTCTACACAGTCCCTGTAGGAGCGGCTTTAGCCGCGAAAAGGCCGGCACAGGCATTTACCCCCCCATCTCCGGAAAAACAGTCAATACTTCCCCCATCCACACGTGGGCAGGATCGCCCGTTGTCGTGTAGAAGCGAATAACAACTGCATCCAAGGAACCGGACCTATGCTGCGCCGCCGCATGCTCATCATGTTGGCCGTGGTTCTGCTGATCGTGCTGGCCCTGGGGGGTTACAAAGCCTTCTCGATCTACCAGCAGATCCAGATGTTCACTGCCCCCAAGCCCCCTATCACCGTGGCGGCTGCCATGGCTGAACAGCGCCCGTGGCAAGAGCGCCTGCCCGCTGTCGGCAGCCTCAAGGCGCTGCAGGGTGTGGATCTGAGCCTGGAGGTGGAAGGCATCGTCAAATCCCTGCACTTCGACTCAGGCCAGCAGGTCAAGGCCGGGCAACTGCTCTTGCAGCTCAATGACGATCAGGAAACAGCCCTGCTCGGTACCGCCCTGGCCGACCTGGGCCTGGCCAAGGTCGACTTCGGCCGTGGCAGCCAGCTGGTGGGCGATTCGGCCATCTCCCGCGGCGAGTTCGACCGCCTTTCCTCCCAGTACCGGCGCAACCAGGCAGTGGTCGAGCAGCTTAAGGCGCAGAAGATCAAGAAACGCATCAATGCGCCTTTCAGCGGCACCATCGGCATCCGCCAGGTGGACATCGGCCAGTACCTGGCCGCCGGGGCTGTGATCGCCACCCTGCAAGACACGTCCAGCCTGTACGTAGACTTCAACGTGCCGGAACAGGCCCTGCCACGCCTGAGCCTGGGCCAGCAGGTGCTGGTGCAAGTGGCCGCCTACCCCGGCCAGCGCTTCCCCGCCAGCCTCAGCGCCATCAACCCCAAGGTCGAGGAAACCACGCGCAACCTGCTGGTACGTGCCACCCTGGCCAACCCCGACGGCAAACTGCTGCCAGGCATGTTCGCCAGCCTGTTGATCCTGCTGCCCAACCCGCAGCCACAAGTGGTGGTGCCGGAAAGCGCCATTACCTACACCCTGTATGGCAACTCGGTGTATGTCGCCTCACCGAAAAAGGACAAGGACGGCAAGCCGGAGTACGACGACAAGGGCCAACCCCAGCTGGTCGCCGAACAGCGCACGGTAAAGACTGGCGAGCGCCGAGACGGCGTGGTTGTAGTCAGCGAAGGCCTGCAGGCCGGGGAACAGGTGGTCACCGCCGGGCAGCTGAAACTCACACCCGGTGCCGCGATACGCATTGGCCAGGACAACGCCCTCAAGCCCGAACCGGGCGCGGCGGCCAAGGACTGACAGGAGGCTGGCATGGCGTTCACCGACCCGTTCATCCGCCGCCCGGTGCTGGCCAGCGTGGTCAGCCTGCTGATTCTGCTGCTCGGCTTCCAAGCCTGGAACAAGCTGCAGATCCGCCAGTACCCGCAAATGGAAAACGCCCTGATCACGGTCACTACCGCCTACCCCGGGGCCAACGCCGAAACCATTCAGGGCTATATCACCCAGCCATTGCAGCAAAGCCTGGCCAGCGCCGAAGGCATTGACTACATGACCTCGGTGAGCCGGCAGAACTTCTCGATCATTTCCATTTACGCGCGCGTTGGCGCCGACAGCGACCGGCTGTTCACCGAACTGCTGGCCAAGGCCAATGAGGTGCGTAACAAGCTTCCCCAGGACTCAGAAGACCCGGTACTGAGCAAGGAAGCTGCCGACGCCTCGGCGCTGATGTACGTCAGCTTCTACAGCAAGGAAATGAGCAACCCGCAGATCACCGACTACCTGTCACGTGTTATCCAGCCCAAGCTGGCCACTTTGCCGGGCATGGCCGAGGCGGAGATCCTCGGCAACCAGGTGTTCGCCATGCGCCTTTGGCTGGACCCGGTGAAGCTGGCCGGTTTCGGCCTTTCGGCTACCGACGTGACCAATGCCGTACGCCGCTACAACTTCCTTTCCGCCGCTGGCGAGGTGAAAGGCGAATACGTGGTCACCAGCGTCAACGCCAGCACCGAACTGAAGTCGGCCGAGGCGTTCGCCGCCCTGCCGCTCAAGACCAGCGGTGACAGCCGCGTGCTGCTGGGCGATGTGGCGCGGGTCGAGATGGGCGCAGAAAACTACGACACGGTCAGCTCGTTCGACGGCACCCCGTCGGTCTATATCGGCATCAAGGCCACCCCGGCCGCCAACCCACTGGATGTCATCAAGGAAGTGCGGCGCATCATGCCTGAGCTGGAAAGCCAGCTGCCCTCGGCATTGAAAGTGTCGATTGCCTACGACGCCACGCGGTTCATCCAGGCCTCGATCGACGAAGTGATCAAGACCCTGGGCGAAGCGGTGCTGATCGTCATCGTGGTGGTGTTCCTGTTCCTCGGTGCCCTGCGCTCGGTACTGATTCCGGTGGTGACCATACCGCTGTCGATGATCGGTGTACTGTTCTTCATGCAGATGATGGGCTACTCGCTCAACCTGCTGACCCTGCTCGCCATGGTGCTGGCCATCGGCCTGGTGGTGGACGATGCCATTGTGGTGGTGGAAAACATTCACCGGCACATGGAAGAAGGCAAGTCGCCGTTCGACGCAGCCCTGGAAGGCGCGCGCGAAATTGCCATGCCAGTGGTGTCCATGACCATCACCCTTGCCGCCGTGTATGCACCGATCGGCTTCCTCACCGGGCTCACCGGCGCGCTGTTCAAGGAGTTTGCCCTGACGCTGGCCGGGGCGGTGGTCATTTCCGGTATCGTTGCCCTGACCCTGTCACCGATGATGTGCGCCCTGCTGCTGCGCCGGGAGCAGAACCCGAGCGGCCTGGCCCACCGCCTCGACCAGCTGTTCGAACGCCTGAAAGGGCGCTACCAGCGTGTGCTGCACGCCACCCTCGACAGCCGGCCGGTGGTGCTGGTGTTTGCCGTGATCATCCTGTGCCTGATCCCGGTGCTGCTCAAATTCACCCAGAACGAACTGGCGCCGAACGAGGACCAGGGGGTGATTTTCATGATGAGCAGCTCGCCTCAACCGGCCAACCTCGACTACCTCAACGCCTACACCGACCAGTTCACACCGCTGTTCAAGGCCTTCCCCGAGTATTACTCGTCGTTTCAGATCAACGGCTTCAACGGCGTGCAGACTGGTATCGGTGGTTTTTTGCTCAAGCCCTGGAACGAGCGCGAACGCACACAGATGGAGCTACTGCCGCTGGTGCAGGCCAAACTCGAGGAAATCAGCGGGCTGCAGATCTTCGGCTTCAACCTGCCGTCGTTGCCCGGCACTGGCGAGGGCTTGCCATTCCAGTTTGTGATCAATACCGCTGGCGACTACCCGGCACTGCTGGACGTGGCCCAGCGCATCAAGACGCGCGCTCAGGCATCGGGCAAGTTCGCCTTCCTCGATATCGATCTTGCCTTCGACAAGCCCGAAGTGGTGGTGGACATCGACCGGGCAAAGGCGGCGCAGATGGGGGTGTCGATGGACACCCTCGGCGGCACCCTGGCGACCCTGCTGGGCGAGGCGGAAATCAACCGCTTCACCCTTGAAGGCCGCAGTTACAAGGTGATCGCCCAGGTTGAACGGCCTTACCGCGACAACCCCGGCTGGCTGAACAACTACTACGTGAAGAACGAGCAGGGCCAGTTGTTGCCGTTGTCGACCCTGATCACCCTCACCGACCGCGCTCGCCCACGCCAGCTCAACCAGTTCCAGCAACTGAACGCTGCGATCATCCAGGGCGTCCCCATGGTCAGCCTGGGCGAGGCACTGAAGACCGTGCAGGACATCGCTCGCGAAGAGGCCCCGGAGGGCTTTGCCTTCGACTACGCCGGCGTGGCCCGCCAGTATGTGCAGGAAGGCAGCGCATTGTGGGTCACCTTCGGCCTGGCGCTGGCGATCATTTTCCTCGTGCTGGCTGCACAGTTCGAAAGCTTCCGCGACCCGTTGGTGATTCTGGTGACCGTGCCGTTGTCCATCTGTGGCGCGCTTTTGCCGCTGTTCCTGGGTGTGTCGAGCATGAACATCTACACCCAGGTCGGGCTGGTGACATTGATCGGGCTTATCAGCAAGCACGGAATCCTGATCGTCGAGTTCGCCAATCAGCTACGCGATGAGCGTGGCCTAAGTGTGCGCGAAGCGATCGAGGAAGCAGCGGCCATTCGCCTGCGGCCGGTGCTGATGACCACCGCGGCGATGGTGTTCGGCATGGTGCCGCTGATTCTGGCAACCGGGGCGGGAGCGGTCAGCCGATTTGACATCGGTATGGTGATTGCCACCGGGATGTCGATTGGCACGCTGTTTACCTTGTTTGTGTTGCCGTGCGTCTACACCCTGCTGGCGCACAAGGCGAGCGCCAAGGCACCTGCAATCGCTTGAACCGACCTGTGGGGGCGGGCTTGCCCGCGAAGAGGCCGGCAACGCAGATGCAAAAAGCCAAAGGCCCCGCAATCGCGAGGCCTCTGGCTTTTTCAGCTAACGCAGGGTTCATCCAAATGGCCGCAACCCTTGACGCAGGCCAAACAGGAACAGCAAAAGGTCCTGGTCCGGCTCGCTCTGGGCCTGCTGCTGCGGTTTTGCATCCCGCGGCAACGCGCACTGGTCTGCCATCTCAGCCTTGCTGAACACGGTCGGCCTCGGCTCTTCCCAGGCAGCCACCGCCACGGTGGTCACCGCCAGGCCCGCTACCAGGAACAAAGCTCGAGCAATTTCTAGTTTCATTACTCTAACCCTTTGACAGCGCTGCCAAACGCCATCTTGTAAAAGTAGAGCAGTGTCTGCCATTCCGCGTCATTGAGCGACGAATGGCGGCGTAGCTGACGTAGGTCATTGCCGGCCGCCCGCTGGCAGCTGATGCGCCGCCTGCACTTTTCCAGGTCCAGCAGCGCCACTTCGACGCGGGCCTGCTCGCCCTCGCCGATTACCTTGATGAATACGTGCTTGCCATACAGGCAGCCGTGCTGCCAGTGCCCCAGGTGCATCCGCGCCAGGTTGTCCGCCAGGTCCTTGAGCATGCGCTCATGCACCACCTGCGGGTAACGCTCGCGGGCACCTTCGGCATGCCAGGTGTCGAGTTCGACAAAACCGTCCAGCGCTTCGCTGACCAGCAGCGCGCGCCACTGGTGCTCGGCATCACGCTGTGCGCCACAGAAGACGATGCGCGGTACACGCACGCCCAACTGCTCGAAACTGTTCAGCGCATCGAGTTCACGCAACACAGTCGGCCGACCAAAAGGGTGCAACAGGCTGCGGTAGATATGCCCAACCTGGCGTTTGGCATACAACAGCTTGCCATCGGCATCGTTAAGGCGTTGCACGCCACTCTCGCCGCCGCGGCGCTGGTTAGGCTCCTCGACCCACTCGCCTTGCTGGCGCCAGTAAAAATCGAACTGCGCTTCCCCTTTATGGGCTACAGCCATCAAACACTACCCCTTACGCAATACATAGACCCGCCACATGGCATAGAACGGCAGGAAGTCCAGGCGTTCCTGGATTCTGAAGCCGGCGGCCCTGAATTCTTCTTCGACCGTTTCGGCAGGTAACACGAAACGGTTCTGGTAATTATCCTGCTCGGCCTTGGCGCTACGGCGCTGCTCCAGCTTTTTCCGGCGCCAGGCCTTGAAGTTGCCATCCACCCACAGTGACAGGATCACGCTATCACGGCTAACTCGTTGAAATTCCGAAAGAATGGTCTTTCTGTGCGCCGACTCGCCAATGTGATGGAACAGGCGCATGCAGAAAATGCTGTCCACGGCGTTGTCTGGCAGGTCGATGGCAAATGCCGAAGTCTGCAAAGGCCGTACCCGTGCCACCACTTCTGGCGGTTGCGCCGCACAGGCTGTCTCGATCATGGCCTCGGAGTTGTCGGCACCGATGATTACCCGATTGGGCTTTTCCGCCAACAGCGGCCAGAAACGGCCCGCTCCGCATGGCAGGTCGAGTACCAGGCCAGGCTCGCCCGCCAATGCCAAGGCGCGGCGCGCCAACTGCTCATCTCGCTTGTGGGAAAGGCGTCGCGCCAGGCCGTCCTGGTGCTTGAGAAAGTACTCGCGTGCATGGTCTTTGTCGTACTTCTCGGAAAATTCAAGCTTGATGGGGCTACGCATTGGGCATCTCCTGACTCCATTGCGCCCACACTAGTCATGCAAGCGTTGGAATCAGGTCATGCCAATGTGAAAAAAACGTTGAGCACTATTTGACCTGATACAAAACATTACTCGACCAAGGTGTCCGGGTCGCCTTTGGCCACGGTGTTGCTCAGGTCCACCTGGAAGCGGCAGCCATGCGGCAAGGTGGATGTCAGGGTGACACGCCAACCTTGGTCGTCGCAGATCCGCTGCACCAGCGAAAGCCCCAGCCCAAGCCCCTCGCCACGCCGTTCATCGCCGCGCACGAACGGCCTGAACATGGCCTCGCGCTGCTCTTCGGGGATACCCACGCCGCTGTCCTCTACGCTGAAACCGTTGGCTTCCAGGCTCAGGCGGATATACCCACTGTCGGTGTAGTGCGCCGCATTGCGCAGCAGGTTGCCCATCACCGACTGCAGGAAGGTGGCGTTGTACAGCACAGGGCTAGCGCTCACGCGACCATCGAAATACAGGGTGAGGCCTTTCTGTTCGATGGTGTCGCGCCACACCCCGATGAGCTCGTCGGCCACTTCGCGCAGGGTCGCCCGTGACGCCACTGCCCCCTCATCACGCTGCGCGCGGGCCAACATGAGGAAGGTCTTGACCAGCTCGCGCATTTCTTCGGTGGCCCGCGCCACGCGCTCCACCTGGCTACGCGCACGGGCATCGAGGCCGGGGTTTTCCATCAGAAGCTCACACGAGGTCGCCAACACCATCAACGGCGTGCGCAGCTCGTGGCTGACGTCGCTGGTGAACAGCCGCTCGCGGGTCAGCGCATCACGCAGGCGGCCCAGGGTGTCGTCGAAAGCCACTGCAAGCTGGCCGACTTCGTCTGCCGCATAATCCGGAGCCAGCGGCGGGGCCAGGCCCAGTAGTTGATCGCGGTGTCGCACCTGACGCGCCAGGCGGATGACCGGTGCCATTACCCGACGTGCAACCAGCCAGCCAAGGATGACCGCCAACACCAGGCTGAGCACGAAGCCCACCACAACCACGGCAAACAGTACGCGCTCGCGCTCCTCGAAGTCGCTCTGGTCCTGCAGCAGTACATAGCGGCGACCATCAACAATCTCGACCATGGCGTGGTAGGACAGCTGGTCTCGGAACACTTCGTGGAAACCGCGGTCGAGGTGCCGCAGGTCCTTGGGCAGCTCGAAGTCGTCACGCCCGCCGCTGAAATAGAACAGCTGGTCTGGACGAGGCCGATGACTCCAGTCACTGACGCTGTCCATACGCAACAGGCGCTGCAGGTCACCGCCCAGTACCGAGGAAATCAGTCGCTCTTCGACCAGGTGCACCGTGCCGACGATACCGAATGCGAAGGCCCCGGCCACCAGCGCACTCATCAGGGCAAAGGCGATGATGATGCGCTGGGCAAGGCTTTGCTTAAACTCCATCGCGGCCCTCGGCGAGGCGATAGCCGACGCCATGGACGGTATGCAGCAACGGTTTTTCAAACGGTTTGTCGATCACCTGGCGCAACTGATGCACATGGCTGCGCAGGCTGTCGCTATCGGGGCAGTCGTCGCCCCACAAGGCTTCTTCCAGCACCTCGCGGCGCAGTACGTGCGGGCTTTTCTGCATCAATACCGCCAGCAGCTTGAGGCCGACCGGGTTGAGCTTCAGCAGGCGCCCCTGGCGGGTTACCTCAAGGGTATCGAGGTCGTAGCTCAGGTCAGCCACCTGCAGGGTGCGGCGCCCACCGCCCTGGGCACGGCGCAGCACCGCTTCGATGCGCGCCGCCAGCTCCGACAGGGCAAATGGCTTGAGCAGGTAGTCGTCAGCCCCAGAGCGGAAGCCCTGCAGGCGGTCGTCCAGCTGGTCACGGGCAGTGAGCATGATCACCGGCGTGTCACGGCGGGCATCTTCGCGCAGGCGCTTGCACAGGGTGTAGCCATCGATGCCTGGCAGCATGATGTCGAGTACGATCAGGTCGTAGTGTTCGGTGGCGGCCAAATGCAGCCCGGACAGGCCATCCTGGGCACAGTCGACGGTGTAGCCTTTCATGCCCAGGTAATCGGCCAGGTTGGCCAGGATATCGCGGTTGTCTTCAACCAAAAGAATGCGCATCGGTTTCTCCTGTGCGGCGCTTCTCGCTGTGGTGCGCGGCAGGCGCAGCTTAAGGCCTATGCCTGCACGGTGCCAGCCCTGGGGAAAATTCACCGCACTTGACGGTTTTTTCACTGATCCTTCACGGACACAGGATAGCGGGCGCCCGACAATACCCGATCTTTTTCGCGCCCTGGAGCCGTCATGCAGCAACGCACCTCCCCTCGCCCGATCAACTATTGGCTGTACCTGGGGATTCCCCTGGCGACTGCGCTGGCCTTGATCCTGCTGGAGCTGACTTCAGTCGACATGGATGTCGCCAACCTGTTCTTCGACCCCGCTGCCGGGCAGTTCATTGGCCGCCACAGTTACCTGCTGGAAAACATCCTGCATGACCGGGTCAAGCAAGTGGTGATCCTGTTGGGGGTGATATCGCTGCTGACCTTTGCCGCGAGCTTTTTCTGGAAGCGCCTGTTTGGCTGGCGCCGTGAACTGGGCTGCCTGGCGCTGGCACTGGGCTTGTCCACGGCGTTTGTCACACCGCTAAAAAAAGTCACCCAGGTGCAGTGCCCTTGGAGCCTGACCCAGTTTGGCGGCACCGAAACCTACAGCAAGCTGCTGGAACCACGGCCGCCTACCGACAAGCCTGGCCTGTGCTGGCCGGGCGGGCATGCAGCGACCGGTTTCTGCCTGTTCGCCTTGTTCTTCATGCTGCGTGATCGCAAGCCGCGCCTGGCGCGGGTGGCATTTGTAGTGGCCTTGATAGCAGGGTCGGTACTGTCGGTGGGCAGGATGATGCAGGGTGCGCACTTCCTGTCGCACAATATGTGGACGGCAGTGTTCTGCTGGTTGATCGGATTGGGGTCGTATTACCTGGTTCTCTATCGGCGGGGGCTGGCCGAGGTGCCCGTCGCCGAGCGCAGTGCCGCATGAAAGAGGGGCCGCTTTGCGGCCCTTCGCACTTCAAGGCGCCCCTCAGGCATGCTCGACGAACACATCAGCAAACACCTGCCCCCGCGGTACCCCTGCCATGAACATGCGCCGGGCAAACCGCTCGACACTCGCCGGTGCCCCACACAGCAGCGCCACCGTCTGGCGCGACAACAGCCGCATCCTGGCCAACGCTTCATCCACATGCTCCACCAGCACCAGCTCGACACTCACCCCGGGCAGCTTCAGCAGCTTCTCCGCCAGATAGTGCCCAGCCGGATCCCGCGCCACATGCACCACCCGGATTTCGCCCCGATGCCCCCGGCGCAACGCTTCGCGCAAGATACCCCAGAGCGGCGCCAGCCCGGTTCCCGCAGCCAGCAACCACAGCGGCCGCTCCTGCCAATCTGGGTCGTAATGAAGGGCTCCGCCTCTGAATTCCCCCAAACGCATCTGATCCCCGACCTGCAGACCACGCGCCTTGTCGCAAAAGGCACCCGGCCGCTGACAATCGATATGAAACTCGAGAAAATCGTCCTCACCCGGCAGACTGGCCAAGGAATAAGGCCGAGCAACCGCGCCTAGCCACAGCACCACGTGCTGCCCCGCCTGGTAACGCACCACCCGATCGGGGCGCAACCGCAGGCGCAATACATCGCCAAACCAGTCCAACGCACAGACCTGTGCCGGTACACCACCCAGCAAGGGGTCGTATAGCGCCACACGCAGGTCCTCGACCACCCGGCACTGGCAAGCCAGACGCCAGCCTTGGGCGTGCTTCTCCAACGCCAATGCCTCGGGCAATGCGTCTGCCGGTTGCCCTTCCAGGCAGCGCACCAGGCAGGCGTGGCAACTGCCAGCACGGCAACTGTAAGGCACATTCAGCCCCGCCTCGTTGAGGGCATCGAGCAGGTTGCTGCCAATGGGCACAGTCCAACGGCGCAAGCCCACATAGATTATGGGCATGATTACAGTTTCTCCAAAACAAGGAACCCGACGGCGGGTTTCATGGCGAATGTACCACAGCGACGGCAGAATTATTTTTTACAATCAACGAATTGAGTGTCAACTGACAAATTTGACAGTTTAACCTTGATGGTTAACACATCACGCTGGGATCTCCTCAAGCGTGGAGGTACCCATCATGAAATTCACACCTATAAAATCAGAACTATTAGACCCTGACTATGGCGAACAAGGCATTGCTTATCCAGACCTGAACTTGGTGTCAATAAACGCCTCAACAGTCTCAGCCAAAGATGATAAATGGCGCCTGTGCGTAGGTCAGACCCGTATTGGCGATGCGTTGGGTTATGCGCTCATGCGCATAGACCACAACGGGAAATTGGATACTACGTTTGGCAAAGGCGGCTTGGCTACCGGAACCTTCAAAGAGGGCTACAACTCTTCATCCGCAGGCATTCATCTGCACGGCGAGCACATCATCATCACGGGCACCTGCCGCGACCCATCGACCAACTTGGAGTTGCCGGCGCTGGCTCGTTTCACTGCGAACGGGCAGTTGGACACCCGATTCGGCAGCCATGGACACAAGGTCATCGAACTGCCCCCGGCACCTCCGAAGTCCTCAACAAATCCGACAACGAATCCGGCAGCGGCACCGCCCCTCACCAGCATATCCAGCACAGACGGAGTTTTTGTTACCTACCAGTACCCCTGGTCACACAGCGTGCTGATGAAGTTTAACTTCGACGGAGATTACGACACCAGCTTCAATAAGGTTGGATATAAATTCCTGACCCCTCCTCAATCTTCCGAAAGCTCCGGAAGAGTCTGCTTGATCACAGGCAGAAAAATCTATGTCTGCGGCATCACTACAATCAAGGACGACAGTGGCCCCTACATAGTCTGCTTGAAAGACACCGGTTTGGAAGATGGAGAGTTTGGTGCGAATGGATATTTACTATCGGAGCTCGCGAGCGGGTTGTATTTCCATGATCTGGATACGCTGAATGATGAAGGCAGCATCGTTTGCATCGCCTCCGTGGGCCTGCAAAAAGGCTACCTGACGGCCTTTACGCGCAGCGGCTCGAAAATCCCCGGCTTCGGCGGCACCACCGAATTTGGTGGCGAGGGCGGGCAGTGGACAAGCGGATACGTCAACCGTTCCCTGGAGAAAATTATCACCTCCGGTTCCACGTTAGGCGGTGAAGAAGCTGATGTCGTCGTCGGGCGCTTCAACCTTGACGGAACTCCTGACACAGCATTTGGTGAAAACCGCGGCTGGGGACGCATTGCATTGGGTGACAGCATGGATATTGCCGTGAGATCCAGCGCCGAGGTGACTGGCAAAACCATCATCTGCGGAACCGATTTCGAGTCCGGTCGTGCCCGCGTGGGCTTTTTACTCCGTTGCAACACGGACAGTTGACCCCATCACCTCTGCTACGTTGTAGTGATCAAAGGCCGAGTTCACCTTAACCCGTGCACGAGCTCGGCCTGTACCCTCCATATTCTTCAGTCGGCTCACCCCCTATCACCACTCAGCCTCTTGGATACCTGTCGCCTGCGACGTCACGCTTGGCAGAAAAACCATGCCTGCCCGTTACCGACCATGGTCCAGACCGGCCGCAGGTGTGCCGGGCACGGATGCGCGCTATACTGCCGCGCCTTTTTCCGTCGGCCTGACCTGCCGGCGCCTTGCAAGGCGCTTCGACGTGCTGGTCGGCTATGTCGAGCGTCTTTTTGAATGTTCCCGTCTTTAAGAGGAGCGCGCTGCATGACCGTGATCAAGCAAGACGACCTGATTCAGAGCGTCGCCGACGCCCTGCAATTCATCTCGTACTACCACCCCGTCGATTTCATCCAGGCCATGCACGAGGCCTATCTGCGTGAGGAGTCGCCTGCTGCACGCGATTCCATCGCCCAGATCCTGATCAACTCGCGCATGTGCGCCACCGGCCATCGTCCAATCTGCCAGGACACCGGTATCGTCACCGTGTTCATCCGCGTGGGCATGGACGTGCGCTGGGATGGCGCCACCATGAGCGTCGACGACATGATCAACGAAGGTGTGCGTCGCGCCTACAACCTGCCTGAAAACGTCCTGCGCGCTTCGATCCTGGCCGACCCGGCCGGTGCCCGCAAGAACACCAAGGACAACACCCCGGCAGTGATCCACTACTCCATCGTCCCCGGCGACAAGGTGGAAGTCGATGTCGCAGCCAAGGGCGGCGGCTCGGAAAACAAGTCGAAGATGGCCATGCTCAACCCGTCCGACTCGATCGTCGACTGGGTACTGAAGACCGTGCCGACCATGGGTGCTGGCTGGTGCCCGCCTGGCATGCTCGGCATCGGCATCGGCGGTACCGCCGAGAAGGCCGCGGTCATGGCCAAGGAAGTGTTGATGGAGTCCATCGACATTCACGAACTGAAAGCCCGTGGCCCACAGAACCGCCTGGAAGAAATCCGCCTGGAGCTGTTCGACAAAGTCAACCAGCTGGGCATCGGCGCCCAGGGCCTGGGTGGCCTGACCACCGTGCTCGACGTCAAGATCATGGATTACCCGACCCACGCGGCGTCCTTGCCGGTGTGCATGATCCCCAACTGCGCCGCTACCCGCCACGCCCACTTCGTGCTTGATGGCACCGGCCCGGCAGAGCTGGAAGCGCCGTCGCTGGACGCCTACCCGGAAATCGTCTGGGAAGCCGGCCCAAGCGCCCGTCGCGTCAACCTCGACGACATCACCCCGGAAGAAGTGGCCAGCTGGAAGCCGGGCGAAACCATCCTGCTCAACGGCAAGATGCTGACCGGCCGCGATGCCGCGCACAAGCGCATGGTTGAAATGCTCAACCGTGGCGAAGCGTTGCCGGTAGACCTGAAAGGCCGCTTCATCTACTACGTCGGCCCGGTCGACCCGGTGGGTGACGAAGTGGTAGGCCCAGCCGGCCCGACCACTGCTACCCGTATGGACAAGTTCACCCGCCAGATCCTTGAGCAGACTGGCCTGCTGGGCATGATCGGCAAGTCCGAGCGTGGCCCGACCGCCATCGAGGCGATCAAGGACAACAAGGCCGTGTACCTGATGGCTGTTGGCGGCGCTGCCTACCTGGTCGCCCAGGCCATCCGCAAGTCGAAGGTATTGGCCTTCGCCGAGCTGGGCATGGAAGCGATCTACGAGTTCGAGGTCAAGGACATGCCGGTGACCGTCGCTGTGGACAGCAACGGCGAGTCGGTACACATCACTGGCCCTGCCCTGTGGCAGAGCAAGATTGCCGAAAGCCTGGCCGTCGAAGTGAAGTAACCTGATGTAACTGCGGCGGCGGCTTCGCGGGCAAGCCCGCTCCCACACGTACAGCGCAAGCCAGAAGGCTACGCGTTACCTGTGGGGGCGGCCTTGGCCGCGAAGAGGCCGCACTGTCATCACAGGACTCTCTCGAACTGCTCCGGCCAGTCCCGCCAGGTAAACACCTGCCCTTCCCGCCTCACCCGACGCACTTCCTGCAGATCTACCTCACACACCAGCCACTGGCTGCAGTCCGGGTTCAACTGCTCGCTCAACGCCACCACCCCATCCCCCGGCATCCCGTGATCCGGCGGCACGAACAAGCCTGCCCGGCCGATATTCTCGTCCAATGCCGGCGACCAGGGCGCCACCCCCACCGTAGGGCTCTGCAACACGGCAATCTGGTTCTCCAGGGCACGCGCCTGGGCGCCGATACGCACCCGGTGATAACCGGCTTCGGTATCGGTACAACTTGGCGCCAGGATCAGGTCGGCACCACACTCGGCCAGGCGGCGGGCCAGCATCGGGAACTCGTTGTCGTAGCAGATCAGAATGCCCAAGCGCCCCAGTTCGGTTTCGAACACCTGCAGCCCCTGGCCTGCAGCGATGTCCCACTGCTCGCGCTCGAAGCGGGTCATCATCAGTTTGTCCTGATAACCCAGCACACCCTGGGGGCCGAACAGCCAGGCACGGTTGCGGTAGCGCCCATCTTCGTCCAGCACCGGCACACTGCCCGGTTGCAGGTAGATCCCCCAGCGTCGGGCAAGGCTCTCGCACAACGCTTTCCAAGGTTCGATCAGCGGCTGGATGCCGGCAATCGAAGCCTTCAGGTCTTCCCGCTGCCCGGCATTCAGCTGGCCGCTCAGCACCAGCCCGGCGTACTCCGGCATTAGCAGCAAGCGTGCCCCCGCCTCCACCGCTTCGGCGCACAGGCCTTGCAGGTGGTCGGCGTAGGCGTCCCAGGTTTCGTGCAGCTCGATAGCGTACTGGCAGGCGGCCAGGCGGATCATATCGGCAGTGCCTTGAGCCAGAACGACATCAGCTTGTCGGAGCTTTCCTGCTCGTCCAGGTCGCGCCAGGCGTAGGTGGTACGCAGCGACGGGTCGTGCAGGAAGCCGCGGTTGCGCCAGAAGCCATGCAGGGGTTTGTACTCGGCTGGCCGTCGCGGGTGCGCACCAGGTCGCTCGACCGCGCAGAACGCGCAGTAATCGAACTCGGCCAGTTTGTGTGCGTAGGACTCGCGCTCGATGAAGAAGCGAACCCCCAGGCCCTGACCGCGGTATGCCGGCAACACCAGCGACTCACCAAAGTAGTACACACTGGCCGGGTCTCGCCCCTGGGCCAGGAATGGCTGCTGGAATTCGGGCGCCACATCCACCAACGGCAGGCCGGTAGAGGCGCCGACCACCTTGCCGTCGTCCAGCGCCAGCACAACCAAGCTGCGCCCGGAGCGGGCATAGTTGGCCAGGTAGTCGGCCTCGTACTCCGGGGTGCCGTCGTAAAGGTAGGGGAACTCGCGGAACACAGTAAGGCGCAGGCGAGCGAGGTCATCGATGTAAGGCGCGATAGCGGCACCGTGCAACAGGCGTATTTCCATGTTTGGCGGTCGTTTTGTCGATGTGGATGACGCGCTCGGCTAAGCCGGGCTTGAGGGGAAACCCTATCATCCGAGGTAACGACCCGCCTTTTCCCTACACGACAGGAAATGTTCCATGACCGCAACCGAACTGGTAAATGCTTACTACGCCGCCTTCAACGCGGGTGACATGCCGGGCTTTCTGGCGCTGCTCAGCGAAGACGTGATCCACGACATCAACCAGGGCGAGCGTCAGATGGGCAAGGCCAGGTTCGCCGCGTTCATGGACAAGATGAACCGCTGCTACCGCGAGCGCCTGGCCGACATCGTGGTGATGCAGAACGCCGATGGCAGCCGCGCGGCGGCGGAGTTCACCGTGCATGGCCAATACCTGGCCGATGACGAAGGGCTGCCGACGGCAAACGGCCAAACCTATGTGCTGCCGGCGGGGGCGTTCTTCTATATTCACTGTGGCAAGATTGCCCGGGTGACCAACTACTACAACCTCAATGACTGGGTTGAGCAGGTTGCCTGAAGCAACCCGCTGCCAATTCAATCAAGCCTGTCAGACAATACGCGTGCCCAGCACTTGAAGGAACGCCGCCAGCCAGGCCGGGTGCGCGGGCCATGCCGGTGCGGTCACCAGGTTGCCATCCACATGCGCCTGGTCCACCGCGATGTCGATGAACGTGCCACCCGCCAGGCGCACTTCTGGCGCACATGCCGGGTACGCGCTGCACTCACGCCCCTCCAGCACCCCTGCCGCTGCCAGCAGCTGGGCCCCATGGCACACCGCCGCAATCGGCTTGCCGGCCTGGTCGAACGCCCGCACCAGGTCCAACACCTTTTCATTCAGGCGCAGGTACTCCGGCGCGCGGCCACCTGGGATCAGCAGCGCGTCATAACTCTCGGGCCGCACCCGCACGAAATCATAATTCAGGGCAAAATTGTGCCCTGGCTTTTCGCTGTAGGTCTGTTCACCCTCAAAGTCATGAATCGCGGTACGCACGGTCTGCCCCGCCAGCTTTTCCGGGCACACCGCATGCACCGTGTGGCCCACCATGCTCAAGGCCTGGAACGGCACCATCGCTTCGTAATCTTCGACGTAGTCGCCCACCAGCATGAGAATTTTCTTCGCCGTCATCTCGCCCACTCCTTCGGTTAACTGTGAATAGTCACTGCACGATAGCCGCTGTCAGTCACGGCGGTCGAGGAAGTTGACCACCAACCGATCAAGCCAGCCCCAGATCCGTTGCTTCACCCTGCGCCACAAAGGGCGCGCATGCCAGTGGGCGAGGTCGACTTCTTCGCTCTGGGCGAAGTCGCGCTCGAAGCTGGCCACCACCGCCGCTGTCAACGGCGGGTCCAGCGCTTCGATGTTGGCTTCAAGGTTGAAGCGCAAGTTCCAGTGGTCGAAGTTGCACGAACCGACGCTGACCCAGTCGTCTACCACAGCCATCTTCAGGTGCAGGAAGCACGGCTGGTACTCGAAAATCCGCACGCCCGCACGTAACAGACGCGGGTAGTAACGATGCCCGGCGTAGCGTACCGAGGGGTGATCGGTGCGCGGACCGGTCAACAACAGACGCACGTCCAGGCCCTTGCTGGCGGCCCGACGCAATGAACGGCGCACGCTCCAGGTCGGCAGGAAGTACGGCGTGGCCAGCCACACCCGTTTCTTGCCGCTGTTCAGCGCCCGTACCAGCGCGTGCAGGATGTCCTGGTGCTGGCGGGCGTCGGCATAAGCGACCCGGCCCATGCCCTGACCCTGCGCAGGCACCTTGGGCAGACGCGGCAGGCCAAAGCCTTCAGCAGGGCGCCAGGCGGTGCGGCGGTTGTTGGCTTGCCACTGACGGTCAAACAGCAACTGCCAGTCGCTCACCACCGGCCCCTGCATCTGCACCATCACTTCGTGCCATTCGCTGGTCGCCTCACCGGGCGTCCAGAACTCGTCGGTAACGCCCGTCCCCCCCACCACGGCCCAACGTTCGTCAACCAGCAGCAATTTGCGATGATCACGGTAAAGGTTACGCAGGCCACGCTTCCAGCGCAGGCGGTTATACCAGCGCAAGTACACGCCAGCGTCCAGCAGGCGCTGACGCAACGCGCTGTTGAAGGCCAATGAACCGTAGTCATCAAACAGGCACCGCACCCGTACGCCACGCCGGGCAGCCTGCTCCAGCGCGTCGACCACTGCATCGGCACAGGCCCCGGCCTCGACCAGGTACAGCTCCAGGTCAACCTGGAACTCGGCACGCATGATCGCCTGGAGCATGCGCGGAAAAAACACAGGGCCGTCGATAAGCAGTTCGAACTGATTGCCATCACGCCAGGGGAAGACCGGCCCCGCCATGTCAGCGCGCAGTGAAGATCAGCACCGCGCTAACCGGTACCGACGGGTTGATGGACTTCAACCTGGCGAACTTGCGCAGGCTTTCCAGCCCCGGCAGCAAGCCAAAATCTTCGGCGCGCAGCACCAGAGGCTCAAGGGTCACCACCTGGAAGCGCCGCGCATCCAGGCGGGTGGCCAGCAACAGGACATTGTAGCTGTGCGACTGGCCATGCAGGGTGACCGTCAGCGGCAGGCGCAACTCGATCTGTGCACCGTCGGCCAGGTCATTGATCGGCTGCAGGTCAATCTTCGCCTTCACGGTGGCCTCGGCGAAGCGCTCGACCTCGAACAGGTTGTCGCGCATTTGCTCGTCACGCAGCGGAATACCACTGCTCACCGAGTCCATCTCGATCCTCAACCCGGCCATACCCTTGCGATCGACCGTGCCATGCAACACCAGAAAGCGATGCACTTCGGCGGTGTCGCCGTTCTTGCCGGTGATGAATGACAGCCGTGAAGATTCGCCATCCAAGTGCCAATTGGCATGAGCGGGCAGGCACAAAGCCAGCAATAAGGCAGGCAGCAGACGGGGCAACTTGAACATGACAGATCTCGTGAAACCAGGCCGCCAACCTTACCCGCCTGCATTCATGGCAGCAAGCGGCAGCCCTCACGCGCGCCTTGCCAGGCCGCCTGGCTGCGTCGCCCCAGGCCTTCAGCGGTGACTCGCCGCTGCTGGCTGTTTTCCTCCAGCAGGCTCAGTGGCAGCCACTGCTTCACGTACCCTTGGCAGTACACCTTGTCGAAGCCCATGACAAAGCGGCAGGAACAGTATTCCTTGGCCGAGTAGGCCGAGAGTATGCCGGGGAAGTCCGCCAGTGCCTGGCGTTCCTGCCATGCCCAGAACAGGAGCCCTGCCAGCGCCAGCAGCAATAGCCGCTTCATGCCCCCTCCCCGGCCAGTACCGCCAGCACCCGCTTGAGCAGTTCGTCGTGTCGATAGCTGCCGTCGCGGTCATCGGCGTAGCGCACGATCACCAGCTTTTGCTCAGGCAGCACATATAACGCCTGCCCCCAGTGGCCAAGGGCGGCGAAGGTGTCTGCCGGTGCACTGGGCCAAGGCCGTTCGGCGCCAGCCAGCGGCTGGTTGAGCCACCAATGGCCACCCGGGATTGCCTCGCCAGGCAGCGCCTGGGCCTGGACAAACGGGGTGCGGTTGAAGGCGACCCAGGCTTTGGGCAGCAATTGTCGGCCCTGCCAGCGCCCGTCGCGCTGCATCAGCAGGCCAATACGGGCCAAATCGCGGGCACTGAGGTAGAGATAGGAAGAGCCTACGTAGGTGCCTGCCCGGTCACGCTCCCACACCGCACTGCCGATACCCAACGGGGTGAACAGTGCGTGCCAGGGGTAGTCGGGGTACTGCGCGGCATCGAGCATGCCGCGCAGCGCGGCGGCCAGCAGGTTGCTGTCGCCGCTGGAGTAGAGGAATCGCTGACCGGGGCTGGCGGCAACACCCTGCGCCGCCGCGTAGGCAGCCATGTCTGCGCGGCCACGGGTATACAGCATGGCCACCACCGAGGACTTCAGCGGCGCGTATTCGTAGTCTTCCTGCCACTCGAGGCCACTGGCCCAGTGCAGCAGGTCGGCCACGCGCACGCCTGGGTGGGCGCGCATGGGTGGATAGAAGCGGCTGACCGGGTCTTGCAGCTGGAAGCGGCCTTCGCCCTGGGCCACGCCCATTATCGTGGCCAGTACGCTCTTGCTTACCGACCAGGTCAGGTGCGCGGTGGCGGCACGGGTGGGCGCGGTGTAGCGCTCGTGGAGGATACGCCCGTCGCGGATGATCAGCAGAGCGTCCGTGCGGATGCCGCTGCGCTCCGAGGGGGAGCGTGCAGGAAAGGCGTAAGCGTCGACGGCCTGCCAGTCGAGGGTGGCGGGGTCGTTCTGCCACTGCGGGTCAGGCCAGTCCTCCGCCTTGGCGCTACCTGCAACCAGCGCAAGGATGACCAACAGTACCTTCATCGTGCTCGCCTTGATGGGGGCTGCTTTGCAGCCCTTCGCGGGCAAGCCCGCGCTCACAGTCGCAGGAGCGGATTCCCCCGCGAACAGGCCAACATCATCAATACAGAATCAGCGCCGAACCGGCCGCTTCTGCAGCTTGCGCTGCAACGTCCGTCGGTGCATGCCCAACGCCCGCGCGGTGGCCGAGATATTACCTTCATGCTCGTTCAGCACGCGCTGGATGTGTTCCCACTGCAGGCGATCGACCGACATCGGGTTTTCCGGCACCAGGGTATCCAGGTCGGTGTGCTCCGACAGCAGTGCTGCCAACACATCATCAGCGTCAGCCGGCTTGCACAGGTAGTTGCAGGCACCGCGCTTGACCGCCTCCACTGCGGTGGCAATGCTCGAGTACCCGGTCAGGATCACCACGCGCATTTCCGGGTCCAGTTCCAGCAGCTTGGGCAGCAGCACCAGGCCGGAGTCGCCATCCATCTTCAGGTCCAGCGTGGCGTAGTCCGGCAGGTCCTGCTGGGCCAGAATCAAGCCTTCTTCGGCAGAACTGGCAGTGCTCACACGGAAACCGCGACGGCTCATGGCCCGGGCCATGACCCGGGTGAAGGTGGCATCGTCATCCACCAGCAGCAGGTGCGGCAGCTCTTCGCTTTCGACCTGGTTTTCTTCGCTCATCATTCATCTCCTCGCTTGCCATAGGGCAGGCGCAGTTCGGTCAGGGTGCCACCCTGTTCATGACTATAGAGTTTCACCGAGCCGCCCGCACGGGTCACGCTGGCCTTGCTCAAGAACAGGCCCAGGCCGAAGCCTTTGCCCTTGGTGGTAATAAAAGGTTTGCCAATGGCTTCGGCAATGGCTGGCGGTACACCAGGACCATGGTCGTGGATACTGATGACGATGTCCTGGGCGTCCCAGTCCAGGCGAACCTCCAGATCATCAGGGCAGGCATCGGCGGCATTGTTCAACAGATTCAGTAACGCCTGGGTCAGGTCTGGCGGCGGCGCCAGACGCGGCACCTTGCCGTCGCGCAGGCGCTGGAAGCGGTAGCTGGCTTCCGGGCGCATCAGGTGCCAGCGGTTGAGCGCCTCGTCCAGCCAGGCGGTCACATCCTGCTCCACGATGGCCAGGCGCCGGTTGGCTTCGGCTGCGCGCACCAGCTGTTGCAAAGTCTCTTTGCACAGCTTTACCTGGTCCTGGAGGATCTGCAGGTCCTCCTGCAACATCGGGTCGGTATGGTCCTGGCGCATTTCGTTGATCAGCACGCTCATGGTCGCCAGCGGCGTACCCAGTTCATGGGCGGCACCGGCGGCCTGGGTAGCCACAGCCAGCAGTTGCTCGTCGCGCAGGCTTTCTTCACGCCGCTCTGAACGCAGCTGCTCCTGGCGGCGCAGCTCTTCGGCCATGCGCGCGGCAAAGAAGGTGATCACAGCCGCCGCCAGGGCAATGCTCAGCCACATGCCGTAGACCTGCATCTTGTCCCGCGCCATCGGCAGCCCTTCGAGCGGGTAGAACTGCACCAGCAGCAAGCTGTAGGCCGTCAGCGCAATGCCCGACAGGATCAGCGAATACAGCCACGGCAAGGTCACCGCGGCAATCGCCAGCGGCACCAGGTAATACGACACGAACGGGTTGGTCGAGCCGCCGGAGTAATACAGCAAGGCACTGTGGATCAGCAGGTCACAGGCCAGCTGCAGGGCGTACTCCATTTCGGTGACGGGCAGCGACAGCCGCAGGCGCAGGGCCGTGAAGGCACACAGCAACGAAGACAAGGCCAAGGTGCCGGCCAGTGACAGCCAGGGCAACGGCAGCAGTTCGGTCCAGTAGGCAACGCCCACCGAGCCGGCCTGGGCAGCCAGGACCAAGACCCGAATGACGGTCAGGCGCCAGAGGTTCTGGCGGGTAGCGGACAACGGTTGTACGGCGGCGAGCATGAGCTCTCCTGATGAGTGCTCCAGAAAAATCGGCTGGAGTATACCGAAGCCAGGCGCCTCGCTGCAGCGATGCGGCAAAGCGCCACACTTTGTCACAGGTTCATGATGGCACTTTTGAACCCACTACACTGTTGCCGGTCCTAAGGGCCATGCGTGGAATGGATGACCAGCCCCCACGCCTTCAAATGCCAAGGAGTACCACATGCAAATCCCACGTCGCGGCGCCGCCCTGATCATGTCTTGCGGCCTGCTCGCCAGCCTCCCGGCACTGGCCGCCGATGAACCGCGTTTCAACCAGGTATCGCTGCGTGCCGAAGTCAGCAAGGAAGTGGCGCGCGACCTGATGGTCGTGACCCTGTACAGCGAAGCGCAGAACAGCGACCCGGGCAAGCTCGCCAAGCAGATTACCGAAACCATGAACAAGGCCGTGCAGCAGTCACGCCAGGTCAAGGACGTGAAGATCAGCCAAGGCAGCCGCAACAGCTACCCGGTGTATGACAGCAAGGGCCAGAAAATTACCGGCTGGCGCGAACGCGCCGAACTGCGCCTTGAAAGCGCCAACTTCCCGGCCTTGTCCCAGCTTACCGCCGATTTGTTGCAAGAGCTGAAAATGGCTGGCATGGACTTCTCCATCGCCCCGGCCACGCGCAAGGCCAGCGAGGATGCTCTGCTCAAGGATGCGGTCGATGCCTTCAAGGCACGCGCGCAACTGGCGACTGAAGCGCTGGGTGGCAAAGGCTACAAAGTGGTGAGCCTGAACCTCAACAGCAGCGGCTACCCGCGCCCGTACTTGCGTAGCGCGCCGATGGCGATGAAGGCCATGGGGGCTGATGAAGCAGCACCGGCGCCAGATATCGAGGCGGGCACCAGTGAAGTGAGCATGAATGCCGATGGCCTGATCGAAGTGCAGATGCCATAAGGCGTCCACGCATCATCTGTGGGAGCCCGCGAGCAAGACACGGCGGTGGATGGCACGGGCTTCGCCCGTGTTCGCGGGTAAACCCGCTCCTACAGGTGAACGCGCCATTTTCACGATTTTCAGACCTTTCTTACGCACCATCAAGGTGCGTCCTACGTTTATCCTTGCCTAGAAACATCGCGCAAAACGCCATCATTTTGCCTACGCAAACGTTTAACTTCGCCAAAAGTTATACCGATGCGACATCCATGTACGGTCGTACCACTTTTCTGACGCCAACTATCCTTGTACCTGTTGCATTGGGAACACCCCCTGCATAAGTATCCGCAGGTCGGCTCACGAGGCCACCTCATCCAAAAAATGACAACAATGAGGCCACCATGCTCAAACACGCAGTCATTCCGTTCCTGCTGGGTGCAGGCTTGCTCAGCGGCGCACCTTCGGCCGTTGCCGCATCCAACCTGGTGTTCTGCTCCGAAGGCAGCCCAGCCGGCTTCGATCCGGGGCAGTACACCACCGGGACCGACTTCGACGCCTCGGCAGAGACCGTGTTCAACCGCCTGACCCAGTTCGAGCGCGGCGGCACTGCGGTCATCCCGGGCCTGGCGACCAAATGGGAAGTGTCCGACGACGGCAAGACCTACACCTTCCACCTGCGTGAAGGGGTCAAGTTCCACACCACCGACTACTTCAAGCCCAGTCGCCCGTTCAACGGCGACGACGTGCTGTTCACCTTCAACCGCATGCTCGACAAGGACAACCCGTTCCGCAAGGCGTACCCCACCGAGTTTCCATACTTCACCGACATGGGCATGGACAAGAACATTGCCAAGGTGGAGAAGCTTGACGAGCACACGGTGAAGTTCACCCTCAACGAGGTGGACGCCGCGTTCATCCAGAACCTGGCCATGAGCTTTGCCTCGATCCAGTCCGCCGAATACGCCGACCAGTTGCTCAAGAATGGCAAGGCCGCCGACATCAACCAGAAGCCGATCGGCACCGGCCCGTTCGTGTTCAGCAAGTACCAGAAGGACGCGCAGATCCGCTTCAAGGGCAACAAGGACTACTGGAAGCCCGAGGACGTGAAGATCGACAACCTGATCTTTGCCATCACCACCGACGCCTCGGTGCGCATGCAGAAGCTTAAAAAGAACGAGTGCCAGGTCACCCTGTTCCCACGCCCGGCCGACATCGAGCCGCTAAAAGCCGACAAGAACCTGCAAATGCCGCAGCAGGCCGGTTTCAACCTCGGCTATATCGCCTACAACGTGATGGACAAGATCAAGGGTAGCAACGAGGCCAACCCCATGGCCCAGCTGAAAGTCCGACAGGCGCTGGACATGGCCGTGGACAAGAAAAAGATCATCGAGTCGGTGTACCAGGGCGCCGGCCAGCTGGCGGTCAACGCCATGCCGCCCACACAGTGGTCCTATGACGACAGCATCAAGGACGCCGCCTTCGACCCCGAGAAAGCCAAGCAACTGCTCAAGGAAGCCGGCATCAAGGAAGGCACCGAAATCACCTTATGGGCCATGCCCGTGCAACGCCCGTACAACCCCAATGCCAAACTGATGGCCGAAATGCTCCAGTCCGACTGGGCCAAGATCGGTATCAAGGCGAAGATCGTCAGTTATGAATGGGGCGAGTACATCAAGCGCTCCAAAGGCGGCGAACAGGGTGCCATGCTGATTGGCTGGAGCGGTGACAACGGTGACCCGGACAACTGGCTGGGTACCCTCTACGGTTGCGATGCCGTCGATGGCAACAACTTCTCCAAGTGGTGCTACAAGCCCTACGACGACCTGATCAAGCAGGCCAAGGCCACGTCCGACCAGGCCAAGCGTACCGAGCTGTACCAGAAGGCGCAGCACATCCTCAAGGAGCAGGTACCGATCACCCCGATCGCCCACTCCACCGTCTACCAGCCCATGAGCGCCAAGGTGAAGGACTTCAAGATCAGCCCGTTCGCGCTGAATTCCTTCTACGGCGTCAGCGTGGACAAATAGGCTGACTGAGGCACCCGCTGAATCGCGGGTGCCCTTCACCCCCGCCACCTCTTCATGTCGTCCTGCGGCCATACGCTGCGGGGGCGACGAACTGTTGCCGCCATTCGTACCCGGAGGCGGCGCGAACAGATGAAAAAGGATTTGCCATGCGCCACGTTACCCGCCTTTCCGCGCTGCTGGCCCTGGGCCTGATCAGCCAATCCCCGGCCCTTTTGGCCAACAATCTGGTGTTCTGCTCCGAGGGCAGCCCCGCCGGCTTCGACACCGCCCAGTACACCAGCGCCACCGACAACGACGCCGCCGAACCCATCTACAACCGCCTGGTCGAGTTCGAACGTGGCGGCACCGCCGTGCACCCGGCCCTGGCGACGCACTGGGAGGTGTCCGACGACGGCCTGCGCTACACCTTCCACCTGCGTGAAGGGGTCAAGTTCCACAGCAACAAGGCCTTCAGCCCGAGCCGCACGTTCAACGCCGACGATGTGCTGTTCACCTTCAACCGCATGCTCGACAAGGGGCATCGGTTCCGTCAGGCCTACCCTACCGAGTTTCCCTATTTCAACGGCATGGGCCTGGACAAGAACATCGCCCGTGTCGAGAAGACCGACCCATTGACCGTGGTGTTCACCCTGAACACCGTCGATGCCGCGTTCATCCAGAACCTGGCCATGAGCTTCGCCTCCATCCTCTCCGCTGAATACGCCGAACAGCTGCTGGCCAGTGGACGCCCCAGCGACATCAATCAGCAGCCTATCGGTACCGGGCCGTTCGTGTTCCAGCGCTACCAGAAGGATTCGCAGATCCGCTACAAGGGCAACAAGGACTATTGGGCAGCGAACGAGGTGAAGATCGACAACCTGGTGTTCTCGATCAATACCGACCCCTCGGTGCGCATCCAGAAGCTGCGCCGCAACGAATGCCAGGTGACCCTGCACCCACGCCCGGCCGACCTGCCGGCGCTCAAGGCCGACAGCACGCTGCAGGTGCTCCAGCAACCAGGCTTCAACCTCGGCTACATCGCCTACAACACCCAGCACCCACCTTTCGACCGCCTGGAAGTGCGCCAGGCAATGGACATGGCGGTCAACAAGAAAGCCATCCTCCAGGCGGTGTACCAGGACGCCGGCCAACGGGCGGTCAACGCCATGCCACCGACCCAGTGGTCCTATGACGACAGCATCAAGGACGCCCCGTACGCGCCGGAAAAGGCCAGACAGCTGCTTCAGCAGGCGGGTGTCAAACCTGGCACCGAGATCACCCTGTGGGCCATGCCGGTGCAACGCCCGTACAACCCCAATGCCAAGCTGATGGCCGAAATGCTCCAGGCCGACTGGAGCAAGCTCGGATTCAAGGTGCGCATCGTCAGCTACGAATGGGGCGAATACCTCAAGCGCATGAAAAACGGTGAGCACGACATCGCCCTGATCGGCTGGACCGGTGACAACGGCGACCCGGACAACTGGCTGGGCACCCTCTACAGCTGCGATGCCATCGGCAGCAACAACTACTCGCAGTGGTGCGACCCGCAGTACGACAGCCTGGTCAAGCAGGCCAAGCAAGTGACCGACCGTACGCAACGCACCGCCCTGTACCAGCAGGCCCAGCAGCGGCTCAAGCAGCAGGTACCGATTACGCCGGTGGCGCATTCCACCGTGAGCCAGCCGCTTAGCGTCAAGGTTTCCCAGTTCAAGGTCAGCCCGTTTGGGCGCAATGATTTTTCCGGTGTGAGTGTTGATTAAGCGTTAGCCAGTACCGGCCTCTTCGCGGGCAAGCCCGCTCCCACAGGATCTCGACAGGTTCGGACACTGCGCCCTACCTGTGGGAGCGAGCTTGCCCGCGACGAGGCCAGAACGGCCAACACAACGCCCCGATTCTGCCCGGCGATCCCGCGGCACCCCTGGCAACACCGCAGCAATCACCCGGCCCACAAGGCCGGCCATAACTAGAAAAGAAAGGGAGCTTTAACCTTGAAAGTATTCACCTTGACCGCACTGGCGTTATCCATCGGTGCCTTTTCCACGGTGGCCCAGGCAGATCCGCAGAGCCAGGACTACCTCCCGCTCACCCTCAAAAGCAGCAGCGAGCAAGCGCAAGCCAGCGGCTTCATCGACGGCCAAAGCCTGTCCGGCAGCACCCGCAACTGGTATGCCCGCGAACGTGCAGCACGCGCGCCGCTGTGGAAGTACTACAAGAACGACGGCACCCGCCACGACACCCACAACCGTGAAAACTGGGTCCAGGGCACCATCCTCAATTACAGCTCCGGCTTCACCCAGGGCACCGTGGGCTTCGCCGTCGAGGCTGCCGGCTACAACGCCATCGCCCTGCAGCAGAGCCGCGAAGCCATTGCCGGCCCCAACAACCGCACCCTCACCCACAGCGATGGCGACCCCATCGGCCAGTGGAGCAAACTGGGCCTGGGCAATATCAAGGCGCGCGTGTCCAACACCACCCTTACCCTTGGCCGCCAGTCGGTGGACACGCCGATGATCGCCTACATCGGCAACCGCGCCCTGCCCTCGAGCTTCCAGGGCGCGTTCCTGCACAGCGCTGAATTCGACAACCTCAGCCTCGACCTGGGCACCTTCGACCGCGTCTCGCCACGTACCGAACAGAGCCTCAGCAAGTTCCGCAGCGAGTACAGCGCCACCGGCGTGGAAACCGACCGTGCCAGCACCGCCGGCATCAACTACCAGCCGTTCAAGAGCCTGAGTACCAGCCTGTACGCCACCAAGGTCGACGACTTCTGGAACCAGTACTACTTCGGCGCCAACCATGTGCTCGGCGACAGCGCAGTGCTCAGCCTGAGCACCGGCCTGAACTACTACAAGACCGTCGACGCCGGCAGCCAGAAAATGGGCAAGATCGACAACGACACCTACAGCCTGTCACTGGGCCTGACCCATCAGGCCCACACCCTCAGCGCCTCCTGGCAGCAGGTCAACGGCAATGAGTACTTCGACTACCTGCACGAAACCAACGGCATCTTCCTGGCCAACTCGCTGCTGTCGGACTTCAACGGCCCCAACGAGAAATCGCTGCAGATTTCCTATGTGCTGAACATGGCGCCCTATGGCGTACCTGGCCTGAAGTTCAACCTGTACAACGCCCGCGGCTGGGGTATCGACGGCACTCACTACCGCGGCACTGCCTACGACGTGAATGGCCTGGATGGCGAAACCCACTATGAGTGGGGTATCGGCACCAGCTACGCGCTGCAGAGCGGGCCGCTGAAAGACACCAGCATCCGCGCCACCTACACCACCCATCGCGCCAGCAAGGCCCAGGGCGATGGCAGCCTGGATGAGTTCCGCGTGGTCACCACCATTCCGTTCAACATTCTCTGACCGTCGACGCCCTGGCCCGTTTCGCTGCGGGCCGGGGCGGCTACGCTGGAACCAATGCAAGCAGGGAGTTTTCAACACATGCACAGAGCTTTCATGAAATCGCGGCCGTTGCGCCTAGCCCTGGTCGCGCTGCTTCTGGGCGGCGCCACGCAACTGGCGGCCAAACCGCTGGTGGTGTGTACAGAAGCCAGCCCGGAAGGGTTCGACATCGTCCAGTACACCACCGCAGTCACCGCCGATGCCTCGGCCGAGACAGTGTTCAACCGCCTGGTCGACTTCAAACCCGGCACCACCGAGATCCAGCCGGCCCTGGCCGAGCGCTGGGACATTTCAGCCGACGGTCTGACCTACACCTTCCATCTGCGTCAGGGGGTGAAGTTCCACACCACCGACTACTTCAAGCCAACTCGTGACTTCAACGCCGATGACGTGCTGTGGAGCCTCAATCGCCAGCTCGACCCGAACCACCCCTGGCATGACAAGACCAGCGTCGGCTACCCGTACTTCGAGAGCATGGGGTTCAAGGAACTGCTCAAGTCAGTCAGCAAGGCTGACGAGCACACCGTGGTGATTACCCTCAGCCGACCGGAAGCGCCGTTCCTGCGCGACATGGCCATGGGCTTTACCTCGATCTACTCCGCCGAATACGGCGACCAGTTGCTCAAGTCTGGCAAGACCGCCGAGCTGAACAGCAAGCCGATCGGCACCGGCCCTTTCATTTTCCAGCGTTACAACAAGGACGCCCAGGTCCGCTTCAAGCCCAACCCGGACTATTTCCGCGGCAAGCCGCCGGCCGATGCGCTGGTGTTCGCCATCGCCATCGACAGCAACGTGCGCCTGCAAAAACTGCGCGCCAACGAGTGCCAGGTGGCGCTCTATCCCAAGCCCGATGACGTGCCGTCGATCAAGCAAGACCCGAAACTCAAGGTTGAAGAAATCGAGGCCTTGGTCACCGGCTACATCGCCATGAATACCCAGCACAAATACCTCAACGACGTGCGCGTGCGTAAAGCCATCAACATGGCCTTCGACCGCCAGACCCATGTCGACCAACTGTTTGGCAAAGGCAACGCGCTGGTAGGTGTAAACCCTTACCCCCCCACCATGATCGGCTACAACACCCACAACCAGAACCCAACGCGCGACCTCGACAAAGCCCGCGCACTGCTCAGTCAGGCCGGTGTACCCGAGGGCACGGTAATCACCCTGTTCACCCGCAACGGCGGCGGCCCGACCAACCCCAACCCGCGCCTGTCCGCCGAGATGCTGCAAGCCGACCTCAAACAGATCGGCCTCAAGCTGGATATCCGCGTCATGGAATGGGCCGAGATGCTGCGCCGAGCGAAGAACGGCGAAGCCGACCTGGTGTCCACCGGCTGGGCCGGCGACAACGGCGACCCGGACAACTTCCTCAGCCCGCTGCTCAGTTGCGATGCAGTGAAAAGTGGCGAGAACTATGCGCGCTGGTGCAACCCCAAGTTCCAGGAGCTGATCAGCCGCGCCCGCGAAGTGATCGACAACGACGAGCGTGCAAGGCTCTATAACGAGGCATTGAAAGTGTACGATGACGAACAACCCTGGATCAGCATGGCTCATCCAAAGATGTTCACCGCCATGCGTGACAACGTGGAGGGCTACGTGATCAACCCTCTGACCAACAACAACTTCGCCACCACCAAGGTGAAGTAGAACAACAACGACCGTCGGCCACCCACACGGGGACCGGCGGCTCTGCCGTACCGGGCTGATCGCCCCACGGCCTGATGAGGTAACCCCGACAATGTTGAGTTTTATTGCCCGGCGCCTTGGCCTGCTGATACCGACCTTTTTCGGCATCACCTTGCTGACCTTCGCGCTCATACGCCTGATCCCCGGCGACCCGGTGGAAGTGATGATGGGCGAGCGCAGGGTCGACCCCGAAATGCATGCCCAGGCCATGGAACGCCTGGGCCTGAACAAGCCACTGCCGGTCCAGTACCTGGACTACGTCGGCAAACTTGCCCAGGGTGACCTTGGCGAATCGCTGCGCACCCGCGAAAGCGTGTGGCGCGAGTTCCTCACCCTGTTCCCGGCCACCCTGGAACTGGCCTTCGCCGCCCTGCTGTTCGCCGGCGTCGTCGGCCTGCTGGCCGGTGTAATCGCCGCACTCAAGCGCGGTTCGCTGTTCGACCACGGGGTCATGGGCATATCACTGGCCGGCTACTCGATGCCGATTTTCTGGTGGGGCCTGATCCTGATCATGTTCTTCTCCGTGAGCCTTGGCTGGACCCCGGTATCCGGGCGCATCGACCTGCTCTACGACATCGAGCCGAAAACCGGCTTCATGCTGATCGACACCCTGCTCAGCGATGAAGAAGGCGCGTTCAAGGACGCTGTGATGCACCTGATCCTGCCGGCCATCGTGCTCGGCACCATCCCGCTGGCGGTGATCGCCCGCATGACCCGCTCGTCGATGCTCGAAGTACTGCGCGAAGACTACATCCGCACCGCCCGCGCCAAAGGCCTGTCGCCGGCCCGTGTGGTGTTCGTCCATGGCCTGCGCAATGCCTTGATCCCGGTACTGACCGTGTTCGGCCTGCAGGTCGGCACGCTGCTGGCCGGTGCGGTGCTGACCGAAACCATCTTTTCCTGGCCGGGCATCGGCAAATGGCTGATCGAAGCCATCGGTGCCCGTGACTACCCCGTGGTCCAGAACGGCATCCTGTTGATCGCCTGCCTGGTGATTCTGGTCAACTTCGTCGTGGACATCCTCTACGGCCTGGCCAACCCACGCATCCGTCATCAGCGCTGAGGCCCTTGCCATGACTAGCCCGATTACAAAATCCGTGTCACCGGCCAGCCCGGTGGACCAGAGCCTGCTCTACCCCTCCCCGTACAAAGAATTCTGGCAAGCCTTCGCGCGCAACAAAGGCGCGGTCATGGGCCTGGCCTTCATGTGCCTGGTGGTATTCTGCGCGCTGTTCGCGCCTTGGGTCGCCCCACATGACCCGAGCGAGCAGTACCGCGACTTCCTGCTGACCCCGCCGGTGTGGCTGGAAGGCGGCACCTGGCAGTTCATCCTGGGCACCGACGAACTGGGCCGTGATCTGCTTTCGCGGCTGATTCAAGGTGCACGGCTGTCGCTGCTGATCGGCCTGTCGTCAGTGGTGATGTCACTGATCCCGGGCATTCTCCTTGGCCTGCTGGCCGGCTTTTTCCCGCAGTTGCTCGGCCCGTCGATCATGCGCCTGATGGACGTGATGCTGGCGCTGCCGTCACTGCTGCTGGCCGTGGCCATCGTCGCCATCCTCGGCCCAGGCCTGATCAACACCGTGATCGCCATCGCCATCGTTTCCCTGCCGTCCTACGTGCGCCTGACCCGCGCCGCGGTGATGGGCGAACTGAACCGCGACTACGTCACCGCTGCCCGCCTGGCCGGCGCCGGCTTGCCCCGACTGATGTTCGTCACCGTGCTGCCCAACTGCATGGCACCGCTGATCGTGCAGGCCACGCTCAGCTTCTCCTCGGCCATCCTTGACGCCGCCGCACTGGGCTTCCTTGGCCTCGGCGTACAGCCGCCAACCCCCGAGTGGGGCACCATGCTGGCTTCGGCCCGGGATTACATCGAGCGCGCCTGGTGGGTAGTGAGCCTGCCTGGCCTGACCATTCTGCTCAGTGTGCTGGCAATCAACCTGATGGGCGACGGCCTGCGCGATGCGCTGGACCCGAAACTCAAGAACGCCGCCTGAGGAGAACGCCATGTCACTGTTGCAGATCAACAACCTGAATGTGCGCTTCGGCGACGCCAACGCGGTACCGGTGGTCGATGGCCTGGACCTGGCGGTGGATGCCGGCGAAATCCTGGCCATCGTCGGCGAGTCCGGCTCGGGCAAGTCGGTCACCATGATGGCCCTGATGGGCCTGATCGATGCCCCCGGGCGCATCACCGCCGACGCCCTCACCTTCGACGGCACCGACATGCTCAAGCTCAGCGGCCGTCAGCGGCGCAAGGTGGTGGGCAAGGACATCGCCATGGTCTTCCAGGACCCGATGACCGCGCTCAACCCCAGCTACACCGTGGGCTTCCAGATCGAGGAAGTGCTGCGCCAGCACTTGGGCCTCAAGGGCAAGGCTGCCCGCCAGCGTGCTCTGGAGCTCTTGAAGAAGGTCGAGATTCCGGCCGCCGAAAGCCGCCTGGACGCTTACCCGCACCAGCTGTCAGGCGGCATGAGCCAACGTGTGGCGATCGCCATGGCCATTGCCGGCGAGCCAAAGCTGCTGATCGCCGACGAACCGACCACGGCCCTCGACGTGACGATCCAGGCACAGATCATGGAACTGCTGGTCAACCTGCAGAAGGAGCGCAACATGGCGCTCATCCTGATCACCCACGACCTCGCCGTGGTCGCCGAAACCGCCAGGCGGGTGTGCGTGATGTACGCCGGCCAAGCCGTGGAAGTGGGCCAGGTGCCAGAACTGTTCGATGTGCCCGCCCACCCTTACAGCGAAGCCCTGCTCGCCGCGATCCCCGAGCACAGCATTGGCGCCGAGCGCCTGGCCACACTGCCTGGCATCGTCCCCGGCCGCTACGACCGCCCGGTCGGCTGCCTGCTGTCACCACGCTGCCCCTATGTACAGGACAATTGCCGGCGCCAGCGCCCGCCCCTCGACCCACAGGCCCACAGCCTGGTGCGTTGCTTCTACCCGCTGAACCAGGAGGTGGCGTGATGGCCGTCGTTCTATCTGCCCGGGAGCTGACCCGGCACTACGAAGTCTCCCGCGGGCTGTTCAAGGGCCATGCGCTGGTGCGCGCGCTCAATGGCGTGTCGTTCGAACTGGAGGCCGGCAAGACCCTGGCCGTGGTCGGCGAGTCGGGCTGCGGCAAGTCGACCCTGGCCCGCGCCCTGACCCTGATCGAAGAGCCGTCGTCCGGCTCGCTGCAAATTGCCGGCACCGAGGTGAAGGGCGCCAGCAAGGCAGAGCGCAAACAACTGCGCCGCGATGTGCAGATGGTGTTCCAGAGCCCCTACGCCTCGCTCAACCCACGGCAGAAGATCGGTGACCAACTGGCCGAACCGCTGCTGATCAACACCTCGCTGAGCAAGGCCGAGCGCCGCGACAAAGTGCAGAAGATGATGGAGCAGGTCGGCCTGCGCCCCGAGCACTACCAGCGCTACCCTCACATGTTCTCTGGCGGCCAGCGCCAGCGTATCGCCCTGGCCCGGGCGATGATGCTGCAACCCAAGGTGCTGGTGGCCGACGAACCGACCTCCGCGCTGGACGTGTCGATTCAGGCGCAGGTGCTGAACTTGTTCATGGATCTGCAGAAGGAGTTCAACACCGCCTACGTGTTCATCTCGCACAACCTGGCGGTGGTGCGGCATGTGGCGGATCAGGTACTGGTGATGTACCTGGGGCGGCCGGCGGAGATGGGGCCGAAGGAGGACATCTACAACAAGCCGCTGCATCCCTATACCCAGGCGCTGCTGTCGGCGACACCGGCGATTCATCCAGACCCGTTGAAGCCAAAAATTCGTATCGTCGGGGAGCTGCCCAACCCGCTGAACCCGCCGGATGGGTGTGCGTTCCACAAACGCTGCCCGTATGCGACCGAGCGGTGTGCCAAGGAGGTGCCGGCGCTGAGGCAGGTGAGTACGCGGCAGGTTGCGTGCCACTATGCGGAGCAGTTTCTTTAACTGTTAGAAAACTGGGCAGCCCTCAATGCGAAAAACCGCAGCTTGCTGCGCTGCCCAGCTGAAGTACCAAGGCTTTTTGATTGTGGAGCTGAATCCATTTGTGGACGAGGTTGCCATTGAGGCTGTAGTCCAAGGCGATGTTTGCGATGGAGGCGCCGGGCTCGTCGCACTCTGGGCTTTGAAAGGTTTATTGTAGGTACGGCGCTGAGGCCTGGAAAATGCGCTTGATGGGTCAGAAATGGTGTCCACTTTTAGGTGGACACCATGGCCTTCGCCGGTTCCGTCAGGAAGATGTGTTGGCCGGACGGATACCGGGATTCGACCATCAGGGAAGTGTCAGTTTTTTGTGTACGGGACAAGGCATTTTCAATGCTTTGATACCTGCTTGCTGACTGCAGACGCCGTCAAGCCTAATCGGGCAGATGCGTCTACAATACTTCCAGTTTCAACCACTACCGCAAATGCTGCCATGCAAGGCAACATATCAACATGACTTTCGCAAGATAGATTTGATAGTCCATTACTATGAGCACTCATATCTACAGCCCCACAGCGAAGAAATACGCCATTGGCACACCCACAAAATCTAGAATTTCTATACCGAAGAAAATGTCACCCATACAGGTGCAGAAGCAAAGCGCCTGACAACACTAGGCTAACACCACCGATCTGGATGACTGACAGCCGCTCGCGAAAAAAGAAGTACCCCAGGATCGCGGCAATACCACCCGACAACGTGCTGATGACGGTGACAACGGACACCGAGCCATTTAGAGCCCCCCAAGAAAACGCAGAAAACCCTCCCAAGTTGAAAAGACTTGCCCCGCACAGTGAGCCATAGGTCTTCAGCATTATTGTCGTATGGTCCCGCAGAAACCTGACGGCTTCATGGATCAAAAAAATGACCCCCACCGCATACCCTAGCGCCAGCATGTTCACCGGTCCCAGCGCCGGCAAGGTGAATTTCCCCTGAATCCAGAAGCTGATGCCGTAAAGCATGGCCGCCAACAAAGCAAACCACACAGACATTACGCTGGTGACCTTACGATCGAAACCACCATTATCGCTGCGGCAGGCCAACAGCACGCCGAAAAAGCAGACAAGGATACCGACCACCTGCCAAGCGGAAAGGGCATCACCACCCAGCCATGCCAACAGCGTTGTAAAAACACCATACGAAGTGACCAGGGGCGCCACGATGGCTGTCTTGCCAATAGCGAAAGCTTTTGAAAGCGCCAGCGCTCCTACTACGGTGCATAGAGAGGCGACAATTCCTAACCCTATCGTGAGCCAGGGCGCAGAAGTAAATTTCTGCCACTGATCGGCTGAAATGGCAATAATGATTGCCATCAAGAAAAGCCCTAGCAACTGACCGAAAAATACCGCCCGTTTTACTCCAACCGCTCTTGCGTTCACGCCGACCAAGAAGTCGGTGCACCCCCAGAACACCGCAGCCAGCAACCCCATGAATACGTCCATAGCAATGGTCCTTAATTATGAATTATTCCTGAACCTCCTCAGACAGTAATCGGGAAAACAGCAGAAATCAAACACCTATTTTGACAAGAATCTACAGACTAACGTATTTCGGCACGTCCACCAGCCTAGCAACATTATTAACGAGTTAGTTAGTACTGTAGAGATAGCGGCAAGTGCCAAGAGAATACTGTAGGAACTTTCAGACAACACTCCACTTGCACTTACTACACTAAATATTACTAATCCAACGAGACCTTTGGTGTTCATCAGAACACCAAATTGGATTTATTGATCTCAAGCCGGCATCCGGGCCCTGCCTTGCACACGCCTTTTGTAGCGAAGAGTTGTAGCAAAAGGGCCGCAAAGCGGCCCCCAAAATCTCAATGCATAAAGAACCAGATCAGAATGATCACCGGAATCGGCACCCCAATCATCCAAAGCAGTATCGAGCGCATGGCCTTTCTCCTTGTTCGATGGTGAAAAGAAAGGTGCAGCCGCCATGCCAGTTGTATCAAAAAACTACATTCATAAGAATCAAAGGCTTACCCTACAAGCCGCCTGAGCAAACCGTGCAATATGCAGGATCCACGCCCTTGCACCTGGGTGTTCTGCAATGCACTATCCACCCATGATCGCCACCACCCTCCCCGATGGCCCCGAGCAAACGCCGCTTACCGCCGAAATCGTGCTGCGCTACCACCTCTGCTGGAAGCACCGCGACCTCGATGGCGTCATGGCGCTCTACCACCCCGATATTCAGTACCACGACTTCTTCCAGAACCGCGTGCTTGGCCACCAGGAACTGCGCGACTACGTACGCGCTTGCCTGCCCCATGAAGCTGGCGAGGACATCGTCCACAGCGACCGCATCCGCGTCGATGGCTGCACCGCATTCATTCAGTATCAGGTCACGGTGCAGGGCGGCGACGGCCTGGTTGCGTTCCAGTCCAGCGAGGCGATCACCGTCAGGGACGGGCTGATCTGGCGGGTCAACGAATACGCCACGCTGGTCCGCCGGAACGGCACAGGCCACGCCAACAGCGGTCCGCGCCCCGCCACCAGCCGCCTGGGCTTGTCGCCTCGGCAGTTGTCGACCATGGCCCAGGACCTGGAGCATTACTTCCAGCGTCAACGCCCCTACCTCGACCCGGAACTGGACCTGCAGCAAGTAGCGGAAGCCAGCGGCTACAGCCGCAACCAGATTTCCTACCTGCTCAACCAGGTGCTGGGGCAAAGCTTCTACCGCTACGTCAACCAGGCACGCCTGCAGCACCTGATGGCCAGCCTCGGCGACGACAGCGTCGAGGCGACGATCGACGAGCTGGCCTTCAGTGCCGGCTTCAACTCGCTGTCGGCGTTCTACAAGTGCTTCCGTGAGCACACCGGGCTCACGCCCAAGGCCTACCTCAAGCAAATTTCCCTGCGTGCACGCACGTAGGACAGCTGCCCGCTGACACCACTACGATCGCCCACAGACCTTGACGGATGTGGAGCCGAACCCGATGCAACCCCTGCGCACGCTCAGCCTGTGGATGGACCAGCTCGACGAGCCGCTGTGCGCGCGCCCGGCACTGCGCAATGACCTCGACGTTGACGTGTGCATCATCGGTGCCGGCTATACCGGCCTTTGGACCGCGTACTACCTCAAGCGCCAGGCCCCCCAGCTGAACATCGCGGTGATCGAAGCCCAAATCGCCGGCTTCGGCGCCTCCGGCCGTAATGGGGGCTGGCTGATGGGCAACCTGCTCGGCGAAGACCGCCTGCTCGGTGCCCTCTCGCCGCAACAGCGCCGCGCCAGCATCGACCTGCTGCACGGCATCCCGGATGAAGTGCATCGCGTGCTGCAAAGCGAAGGCATCGACTGCGACTACCGCAAAGGCGGCGTGCTGTATTGCGCGGCGCGCTACCCGGAGCAGGAACGCAGCCTGCGCGCCTACCTCGACGACTTGTATCGTCAAGGCATGACCGAGGACGACTACCGCTGGCTGAGCCCCGAGCAGCTTGGGAGCCAGCTGCGGGTCAGCAATGCGTTTGGAGCCATCTACAGCCCGCACACGGCGACCATCCAGCCAGCCAAGCTGGTGCGCGGCCTTGCCCGGGCAGTGGAAGCGCTGGGCGTAACGATCTACGAAAACACCCCGGCCATCGACTGGCAGCCGAGCGAGGTGCGTACCCCGCTGGCACAGATTCGCTGCCAATGGATGGTACCTGCAGTGGAGGGTTACGCCGCCAGCCTGCCGCCACTGGGCAAACACCAATTGCCAGTACAGAGCCTGCTGGTGGCCACCGAGCCGCTGCCAGAGGCCACCTGGGAGCAAATTGGCCTGAGCAAGGGCCAAGCCTTCAGTGAAAGCAGCCGCCAGGTCACGTATGGCCAGCGCACCGCCGACAACCGCCTGGTCTTCGGTGCTCGCGGTGGCTACCGCTTCGGTGGGCGTCTGCGCGAGAACTTCAACCTCGACGAACACGAAGTCGAACTGCGCCGCTACCTGTTCGGCGAACTGTTCCCGCAGCTCAAACAGGTACGCATCACTCATACCTGGGGCGGCAACCTCGGCATGGCGCGACGCTTCCGCCCACACATGCTTTGCGACCGCCAGCGCGGCATCGCCCTTGCCGGCGGCTACGGCGGCGAAGGCGTGGGGGCTACCAACCTGGGTGGACGCACCCTGGCGGCGCTGATCCTCAACCAGCGCAACGAGCTGACGGCGCAACCCTGGGTGCTCGACAACCGCCCGCTATCGAGCCTGGCCAGCTGGCCTCCCGAGCCCTGCCGCTGGCTGGGCTACAACGCGATCATCCAGAGCTTCGTCCACGAGGACCGGACCCTCGCCAACCCCGCCAGCGCGCCGTGGAGGCGGCGCCTGGCCATCTCGGTTGCGGACTTCATGGAAGGCTTCATGCACTGACTTCCCTTATCACTCGTACAGGATCCACCGGTCATGAGCATCACCCAGTTCAAGAACACCGAATTTGCCGTGCTCGACAGCTCCAACCCGGTCGCGGTACCGCTCGGCGAACCCGTGGCAGTCACGTCAGTCACCTGCGTGGAGCGCAGCGATGGCGTTGAAACCGGCATCTGGGAATGCACCCCAGGGCGCTGGCGGCGGCAGATCGTGCAACAGGAGTTCTGCCATTTCATCAAGGGCCGCTGCACGTTCACCCCCGACGGTGGCGAGCCCCTGGTCATAGAAGCCGGAGACGCATTGATGCTACCGGCCAACAGCACCGGCACCTGGGACATCCAGGAGACCGTGCGCAAAACCTACGTGCTTATTTTCTGATCCGCTGATCGCCTGCCTTCGATAACAACAGACAAAGCAAGGTAAACCCGACATGCGCACCTTCCTCCTCGCCCCCCTGATGCTGGCCGCCAGCGTGGCCAGCGCCGCTGAAACGGTGAAGATCTACAACTGGTCCAGCTACGTGGCCCCCGATACGTTGAAGAACTTCCAGCAAGCCAGCGGCATCGTGCCGACCTATGACGTGTACGACAGCAATGAAACCCTCGATGGCAAGTTGATGACCGGCAATTCCGGCTACGACGTGGTGTTCCCCTCCAACCATTTCATGGCCCGGCAGATCCAGGGCAAGGCCTTGAAGCGCCTGGACAAATCCCAGCTGCCTAACTGGCACAACCTCAACCCGGTGCTGCTCAAGGCGCTGGAGGTGAACGACCCGGGCAACCAGTACGGCTTCCCGTACCTGTGGGGCAGTACCGGTATTGGCTACAACATCGACAAGGTCAAGGCGGTGCTCGGCGACAACGCGCCCGTGGACTCCTGGGACCTGATCTTCAAGCCCGAGTACATGAGCAAGCTGAAAAGCTGCGGCGTCGCGGTGCTGGACAATGGCCCCGAACTGCTGCCGATCGCCCTGCACTACCTGGGCTTGCCCCATCACAGCCAAGACCCCAAGGACTACGAGAAGGCCAAGGACCTGCTGATGAAAGTGCGGCCTTACATCAGCTATTTCCACTCGTCCAAGTACACGGGCGACCTGGCCAACGGCGATATCTGCGTGGTAGTGGGGTTCTCGGGGGATGTGCTGCAGGCGAAGAACCGCGCCGATGAGGCGAACAATGGCGTGAAGGTGGGCTATTCGATACCCAAGGAGGGCGCGCCGATGTGGTTCGACATGGTCGCCATGCCCGTCGATGCGCCGGATGAAAAGGCCGGATATGCCTACATGAACTACCTGCTGCAGCCGGAGGTGATGGCCAACATCAGCAACCACGTCCAGTACGCCAACGGCAACCTCAAGGCGGACGGGTTGGTGGACCCGGCGATGAAGGGTAATACGATGATTTACCCGAGCGACGAGGTGATGGGCAAGCTGTATGCGCTGGAGGCGATGCCGGCGAAGATCGACCGTATTCGTACGCGAATCTGGACCAGTATCAAAGCCGGAAATTGAAATGGGGCCGCCTAGCGGCCCTTCGCGGGCACGCCCGCTCCCACAGGTATCACATGACCTCCAGGTCTGGTGATTCCTGTGGGAGCGGGCGTGCCCGCGAAGGGCTGCAAAGCAGCCCCGATTTCAGGCCTTAATGGTGCTCGCGGGTAGCGCGGAACTTGATGTCCGGCCAGCGCTCTTCCATCAGCGCCAGGTTGACCCGGGTCGGCGCCAGGTAGGTCAGGTGACCGCCGCCGTCGATGGCCAGGTTTTCCATGGCCTTGGTCTGGAATTCCTCGAGCTTCTTCTTGTCATCGCAGCTGATCCAGCGCGCCGACCAGACGGTGATAGGCTCGTAGGCGCACTCCACCTTGTACTCTTCCTTCAGGCGGCTGGCGACCACGTCGAACTGCAGCACACCGACCGCACCCAAGATGATGTCGTTGCTGCGCTCAGGGAAGAACACCTGAGTAGCACCTTCTTCGGCCAGCTGCTGCAGGCCTTGACGCAGTTGCTTGGATTTCAGCGGGTCTTTCAGGCGGACGCGGCGGAACAGCTCCGGCGCGAAGTGCGGAATACCGGTGAAGCCCAGCGCCTCGCCTTCGGTGAAGGTGTCGCCGATCTGGATGGTGCCGTGGTTGTGCAGGCCGATGATGTCACCGGCAAAGGCTTCTTCCAGCTGCTCACGCTCGGAGGAGAAGAACGTCAGCGCATCGCCGATACGCAGGTCTTTGTTCAAGCGCACGTGGCGCATTTTCATGCCCTTCTCGTACTTGCCCGAGCAGATGCGCATGAAGGCGATACGGTCGCGGTGTTTCGGGTCCATGTTCGCCTGGATCTTGAACACGAAGCCGGTGAACTTCTCTTCCACAGGCTCCACGGTGCGCTCGTGGGCCACACGGCCAAGCGGGCGCGGCGCCCAGTCGACCACGGCGTCGAGCACGTGGTCGACACCGAAGTTGCCCAGCGCAGTACCGAAGAACACCGGGGTCAGCTGACCGTTGATGAACTCTTCCTGGTTGAACTCGTGGCAAGCGCCCTGCACCAGCTCCAGTTGCTCGACGAACGAATCGTACTGGTCGCCCAGGTGCGCGCGGGCTTCGTCCGAGTCCAGCTTCTGGATGATCTTGGCTTCGGTGCGCTCGTGGCCATGGCCCGGGGTGTACACCACGATGTAGTCACCGGTCAGGTGGTACACGCCCTTGAAGTCGCGGTAGCAACCGATCGGCCAGGTGATTGGCGCGGCCTTGATCTTCAAAACGGCTTCGATTTCGTCGAGCAGTTCGATCGGGTCGCGGATGTCTCGGTCGAGCTTGTTGATGAAGCTGACGATAGGCGTGTCGCGCAGGCGGCACACGTCCATCAGGGCGATGGTACGCGGCTCTACACCTTTACCGCCGTCGAGCACCATCAGCGCCGAGTCCACCGCGGTCAGGGTGCGGTAGGTGTCTTCCGAGAAGTCTTCGTGGCCGGGGGTGTCGAGCAGGTTGATCATGTGCTCGCGGTACGGGAACTGCATCACCGAGGTGGTGATGGAGATGCCGCGCTGCTTCTCCATTTCCATCCAGTCGGAGGTGGCATGGCGGTCGGACTTGCGCGACTTCACGGTACCGGCGACGGCAATGGCCTTGCCCATCAGCAGCAGCTTCTCGGTGATGGTGGTCTTACCGGCGTCGGGGTGGGAAATGATTGCGAAAGTGCGGCGCTTCGCGACTTCGGCGGCCTGGTTGGTCATGGGAAATCGCCTGACTGGGGGATTTGAAAGGGGCAGTATCATACCTGAAGTTGGGCCTGGACCAAAATCTGCCGAATGAATGGCGCCTGTGCCGGCCTCTTCGCGGGCAAACCCGCGCCTACAGGTACGACACAGGGTTCGGATGCGGTGCAGTCATTGTAGGAGCGGGTTTACCCGCGAAGAGGCCGGCACAGACAAAAGAAATCCAACAGGCAATCGATTTATCACGACAAATGCCCAAAGCGCAGTTATTTCAACGCCTGCAGCGTATTAAGTCGCTGTTTTTTCTCGCCAAAAATCCTGCCACCCAGCGATTAACGCTGGCCAAATGCCGCCTCAGATGGGAACCTTTACGCCCACGGAGACGTCCACTCCCCTGCAACCCGCTTCGGTTGGGGACTGGTTTCATCAGCATTTTCGGGCCCGACGGGGTTCGGCTCATGGCCTGATCGCAGCCTTCGGCTTGCATCTCGCTGCTACTCGCGAACACACCACCCGCCGCCAGGATTGGCCGGCTTCCAAGAAGTGTGCTCGCCGACAACACAAGGAGTCCGCCTGTGGCTAAACGCTACGGAAAGGGGCTGTTGGGATGGGCCGCCGTGCTCGTCATCCTGGCCCTGCTGGTCCACTGGATCGGCATCGACACGATCGCGCGTTATCGCGACGATCTTGGGTTCTACCTGCAAGCGCACCTGGTATTGGTGCTGGCTTCGATGGTGGCGGCGCTGGCCGTGGGCATCCCCGCCGGCATTGCGTTAAGTCGACCGCACCGGGTCGACAAAGCCGAGCGTTTCATGCAGTTCTTCAACGTTGGCAACACCATCCCCCCTCTGGCCGTTCTGGCCATCGCCCTGAGTATCCTGGGCATCGGCGCCGGGCCTGCGATCTTCGCACTGTTCCTCGCGTCCCTCCTGCCCATCGTGCGCAACACCTACGAAGGCCTGAAAAACGTCCCCGCCTCGCTCAAGGAAGCCGCTACCGGCATCGGCATGACCCCGCGCCAGCAACTCTGGCAGGTGGAACTGCCCAACGCCGTGCCGATCATCGTCGGCGGCGTACGCGTGGCCCTGGCGCTGAACGTGGGCACCGCACCGCTGGCATTCCTGATCGGCGCCAACAGCCTGGGCAGCCTGATCTTCCCCGGCATCGCCCTGAACAACCAGCCGCAGCTGCTGCTGGGTGCCGCCTGCACCGCGCTGCTGGCACTGGTGCTGGACGCGGCGGTGAGTTTCTCCAGCAGGCGCTGGCTGGAACGTGGCCTGGCCCAATAAGGATAGGAAACGTATGAAGAAGAGAATCGCCTTGCTGCTGGGCGCGGCCCTGCTGTTCGCAGGAGTTGCCCAGGCAGCGGAAAAACCCCTGGTGCGCATCGGCGCGCGGGTGTTCACCGAACAGACCGTGCTCGCCGAAATCACCGCGCAGTACCTGCGCGCCAACGGCTTTGACGTACGCGTCACTACCGGCCTTGGCAGCAGCATCGCTCGCCAGGCCCAGGAAACCGGCCAGCTCGACCTGATGTGGGAATACACCGGGGTGTCGCTGGTGTCCTACAACCACATCGATGAGCGTATGCCCAGTGCCGAGGCCACCTACGCCAAGGTCAAGGAGCTGGATGCCAAAAAAGACCTGATCTGGCTGACCCCGTCGAAATTCAGCAACACCTATGCCCTCGGCTTGCCGAAGCAGGTCGCCGAGGCCTACCCGCAGATCAACTCGATCAGCGACCTCAACCAGGTGCTGCGCGACGAGCGCAAGCGTAACCACCTGGTGGCTCTGGACACCGAGTTCGCCAACCGCCCCGACGGCCTGGTCGGGCTCAAGGAAATGTACGACCTGCAGGTCGGCCGCGCCAACATCCGCCAGATGGACGCGGGCCTGGTCTACACGGCCATGCACAACAACCAGGTGTTCGCAGGCCTGGTCTACACCACCGACGGTCGCCTGAGCGCGTTCAACCTCAAGCTGCTCGAAGACGACAAGCACTACTTCCCCGACTACACCGCCGCCCCGGTGGTGCGCAAGGCCGTGCTCGACGCCAACCCGCAACTGGTCGCCCTGCTCAAGCCACTGGCCGAGCAGCTCGATGACGAGACCATGCGCCAGCTCAATGCCAAGGTTGACGTAGACCACCAGAACCCGACCGCTGTGGCCGCCGCATTCCTGCGAGAGCATCCCCTCAAGGAGGTACAGCCATGAGCCTGCTCGACACGTTCGCCCACCTCGACTGGGCCCAGGTACTGCAACTGACCTGGCAGCACATCATGCTGGTCGGCATCGCCGTCGGCCTGGCGATCCTCGTTGGCGTGCCGCTGGGCATCCTGATGACCCGCTTCCCGGCGGTGGCCGGCCCGCTGCAGGCCAGCGCCACAGTGCTGCTGACCATCCCCTCGATTGCGTTGTTCGGCCTGCTGCTGCCGTTCTACTCCAAGTTCGGCCAGGGGCTGGGCCCCTTGCCGGCGATCACTGCCGTGTTTCTTTATTCGCTGCTGCCAATCATGCGCAACACCTACCTGGCCCTGACCAATGTCGAGCCCGGTATCCGTGAAGCCGCGCGTGGCATCGGCATGACCTTCGGCCAGCGCCTGCGCATGGTCGAGCTGCCCATCGCCGTACCGGTGATCCTCGCCGGCGTGCGCACCGCCGTGGTGATGAACATCGGTGTGATGACCATTGCCGCCACCATCGGCGCCGGCGGCCTCGGCGTGCTGATCCTGACTTCCATCAGCCGCAGCGACATGTCGATGCTGCTGGTCGGCGCCGTACTGGTCAGCCTGCTGGCGATCATCGCCGACCTGCTGCTGCAAACCCTGCAACGTGCCCTGACTCCAGAAGGACTGCGCTCATGATCGAACTGAAGAACCTCAGCAAAACCTTCAACGTCAACGGCAAGGACGTCAAAGCCGTCGACTCGGTAAGCCTCACCGTCAATGAAGGGGAAATCTGCGTGTTCCTCGGCCCGTCGGGCTGCGGCAAGAGCACCACGCTGAAAATGATCAACCGCCTGATCACGCCCACCTCGGGCCAGGTGTTCATCAACGGCGAAGACACCACTGGCCTGGACGAAGTTACCCTGCGCCGGCACATCGGCTATGTGATCCAGCAGATCGGTCTGTTCCCCAACATGACCATCGAGGAGAACATTACCGTGGTCCCGCGCCTGCTTGGCTGGGACAAGCAGAAATGCCACGAGCGTGCTCGCGAGCTGATGCACATGATCAAGCTCGAACCCAAGCAGTACCTGCAACGCTACCCGCGCGAGCTGTCTGGCGGCCAGCAACAGCGTATCGGCGTGATTCGCGCCCTGGCAGCAGATGCACCCGTGCTGTTGATGGATGAACCGTTCGGCGCGGTCGACCCGATCAACCGCGAAATGATCCAGAACGAGTTCTTCGAAATGCAGCGGGCGCTGAACAAGACCGTGATCATGGTCAGCCACGACATCGACGAAGCGATCAAGCTGGGCGACAAGATTGCCATCTTCCGTGCCGGCAAGCTGTTGCAGCTGGATCACCCGGATACCCTGCTGGCGCACCCGGCGGATGATTTCGTCAGCAACTTTGTGGGCCAGGACAGCACCCTCAAACGCCTGTTGCTGGTGCGTGCCGAGGATGCAGCGGACAACGCGCCGTCGGTGAGCCCTGAAACGCCGGTGGGCGACGCGCTGGAGCTGCTGGATGAGCACGACCGCCGCTACGTGGTGGTGACCGATGCGCAAAACAAGGCCTTGGGCTATGTGCGCCGGCGCGACATGCACCGCCAGCAAGGGACGTGTGGCGATTTCCTGCGGCCGTTCAATGCCACCGCGTCGCACGATGAGCATTTGCGCATCCTGTTGTCGCGCATGTACGAGTTCAACCGCGCGTGGTTGCCAGTGCTGGATGCCGAGAAGGTGTTCTTGGGCGAGGTGACGCAGGAGTCGATTGCCGCGTACCTGAGCTCGGGGAGATCGCGGGGGGCGAAGAGCAGTATCGTTTCGCCGGCCGAGGCGGTGGTTTCGTAATCGTCGGGGGCGCTTTGCGCCCCTTCGCGGGTAAACCCGCTCCTACAACGGCCTGTGTTCAATCCCCGATGTATGTCCACCACCGATCATGTGTAGGAGCGGGTTTACCCGCGAATACGGTGGTGGCGGCAACGGTGAACGACTGGTGAAAATTGGCCAGCAGGCCCGGCCCCTTCGCGGGTAAACCCGCTCCTACAAGAGCGAGCGAAGGGCCGCAAAGCGGCCCCGGCAATCTCGGATCAAAACCCAACACTGGCCTGCACGTAGAAGGTCCGCGGCTCACCCACGTAAAGGCCGGCATTGTTGTCACTGGAGCGGGTGAAGTACTGCTTGTCGAACAGGTTCTTCACCCCCGCCGCCAGCTTCAGGTTGGACAGTTCAGGCCCGAATTCATACCCACCGCGGGCATGCCAGGTCACATAACCCGGAATATCGCCATACTGCCCGTCAGCACTCGGCTCGGTGATGTAGTCGCCATTGAAACTGCCATCGGCATTGATCCCGGTTCCCGGCGCACGCTGCTTCGATTGGGCATAGGCGTCCAGGTTCCAGGTCCAGCGGTTAACTGCGTAACGCACCCCGGCAGTGGCCACCTGGCGTGAATAGAACGGCAGGTCTCGGCCCTTGAACCCTGGGATATCCCCTTCATAGGTCGCGCGGGTATAGGTGTAGCCACCGCTCACCGACAGCCCGTCCAGGCGCGGGTCCAGCCCGGCCAGGTCATAACGCACCGAAGCCTCGATACCCTGGTGCTTGGTTGCACCAAGGTTGGTCCAGCCCACGTCGTTGCTGATGTACTGCAGCTCATCATCGAAGTCGATATAGAACGCCGTCAGCTCACCGGCAAAGCCGCCATTGTCATAACGGGTACCGATTTCGTAGGTCTTGGCTTTTTCCGGCTCCAGGCCATTGGCCGTACTGTTGCCAGAACCGCCCTGGCCCAGCTGGAAGTACTGCAGGCTACCGAACGACGTCTCGTAGTTGGCGAACACCTTCCAGGCATCGGAAACGTGGTACATCACGCTCAGTGCCGGCAAAGGCTCATTGCTGGTGATGCTGCGCTTCTTCTCGGCTACCGGGCGGTTGTTGGCGTCCAGCACCGGGCGGTCGCGCCAGTCGGTATTGATGTGCTCGAAGCGCACGCCAGGGGTGATGGTCCAGTTGCCCACGTCGATCTTGTCGTCGATGTAGTAGGCGCTGGCCTCGGTGCCGCCACTGCGGTCCTGGAACACGTGGCCGTCGGAAGTCGGGGTCACCGTCGGCACGTTGTCGATCAGCGCCAGGCGAGTCGATTGTTCGCGCATCGCTTCCTTCAGGTAACGGTAACCGACACTGACTTCCTGGGTGGTTGGGCCGGCAAAGAAGATGCGCGACACACGGGGTTCGATGGCAAAGGTGTGGTAGTTGCGCGGGTACGACGACAACGTCTTCATGTCCCGCGAGGCGATGGTGCTGCCGCGGAAGCTGTCGGTGTAGTAGGTCAGCACTTCGAACTGGGTGGCATCGTCGAGCTGCCGCTGCCATTTGAACGACACATCCTTGCGCCGGCCCGCGAAGTAGTCGTAATCGCGCAGCGACTGGTACGGGTTGCTGTCGTATTGGGCCTGGGTCAGGCCACCCGGCATGTCGGCACGGCCATCGTAATAATGGAAGTTCAGCCAGAACTCATCGACATCGGTTGGCGCCCAATGCGTCTTGAGGATTACGTCGTCGATGTCGTTGCCGTTGTTGCTTTCACGGTAACCGTTGCCATTCACCCCGGTGTACAACAGCGCCACGCCCATGCCATTGTCGGCCGTGCCACCGACGAAGGCTGACTCGGTATGTTTCCAGCCACCGTGCTGGGAGGTCTCCAGGGTGGTGGACAGCTCTGCCGAGGCCTTTTCCGGAATCGCCCGGGTTACAAAGTTGATCACGCCGCCCACGTTCTGCGGGCCATAGCGCACCGAGCCGGCACCGCGCACGACGTCGATGCTGTCGAGGTTGCCAGAAGAAATCGGTGCCATCGACAGCTGTGGCTGGCCATACGGCGCGAAGGCGGCCGGGATGCCATCGATCAGTACCGTGGAGCGCGGCGACAGGCGCGAAGTAAGGCCGCGTACGCCCACGTTCAGCGACAGGTCGCTGCCACCGGTCCCGTTGGAGTCCTGCACTTGCACGCCGGGGATGCCGCGCAGCACGTCGCGCACGTTCATTGCGCCCTTCTCCACCATTGCCTCGCGGCGTACCACGGTGCGTGCCCCAGGGTGGTTCTGTACCACGCTCTGCTGGGCATCACCCAGCCAGTCACCGACCACCTTGATGTCGGTGGGTGCCAGCTCCAGGCTGCCGCTGCCCAGGTCAAGGGTAGTCGGCAGAGGCTTCACCACAACGGTGTCCCCGGACATCTCGTAGGTGAGCCCGCTGCCTTGCAACAGCTGTTGCAGCGCCTGCACCGGCGCCAGGTTGCCCGATACCGCCGGGGCCTGTTTGCCGGCGACCAGCTCGGGGCTGAAAAACAGCTGTAGGCTGGTTTGCTGGCCGAGCTGGTTCAGCGCCGAACCCAACGGCTGGGCCTGGATGTGGAGGGCATTAGCGGCCTCTGCGGCCTGGCTGCCAAGGGCCACAGTACTGACCGCCAGGGCCAGCGCCAGGGCGCGAAAGCGTGGGAGAGGTTTGTTGTTGTTCACGTCGTCGAAACATCCTGGAATGCGGAATAAACGCCAACCGCGTGCAAATGGAAATGCTTGGCAGTTGCAGCTGGCGAGGAAGACGAACGAGTGAAAAAAAACCTGAATCTATTTGGCGATTATTTCGCTGGAGCCGTCTTCATAGGCTTTGATGGCCACCGGAAGGATGCTCGGCAAGGCCCGCAGCAGAGCGTCTGTATCGTTGGTACTGAAGGTACCGGACAGGCGCAGCCGGGCGACTTTCCCAGGGGCGACCCGCAATGGCTGGCGACGGTAGCGCGAGGTTTCGGCCACTACTTCGGCGAGGGTTGCGTTGTCGAACACCAGCTTGCCCTGTCGCCATGCGGTCATGGCGCCGGTGTTGACCGCATAGGGTGCGGCGACCAGGCCCTGTGCATCTATATGCGACCCCTGCCCGGCCGTCAGTTGCGCCGGCGAGTCGCCCTTGCCCTGCACCCGCACCGACCCCTGCTCCACCGCCACACGGGTGCTGGCTGGGTCCAGGCGGACGTCAAAGCGGGTACCTGTGACGATCACACTGCCCTGGGCAGTGTCGACCACAAATGGCCGGTTACTGTCATGGGCGACGCTGAACATTACTTCACCGGCGTTCAGGCGCACGTGCCGCCGGCCGGCGCTGAACTCGACCTGCAACTGCGTGTTGCCATTGAGCTCCAGATGCGAGCCATCCGGCAGTTCGACCTGACGGCGCTCATTGAAGGCCGTCTGCAGGCTGCCTTGATGGTTCAGTTGCAGGTGGTGCCAGCCGCCCCAGCCCAGGCCCAGCGCCACTACCGCAACACTGGCGGCCAACGCCTGGCGCATGAAACGCCGTCGTGGCAGCTGCTGCACCGGGTCTGGCTGGCACAGCGCCTCCAGGTGCTGACGTGGAATGAAGTCGGCGGCCTGCCACACGCGGCAGAGATGCTCATATTCTTCCCGGTGGTGCTCGTCGCTCGCCAACCAGGCATGCAACTGCTTGTGCAGCCCGGCATCCCGAGGCGCATCCTGCACGCGGGCGAACCATGCGGCCGCCTGCTCGCGGACGGCATCGGTACCGTGCTGTTTCATCGAAAAGGCCTCCTGACTCTTCATGCCGACACATCCAGGTGCTCACGCAGGTGCCGAAGCGTGCGGATCATATACTTTTCGACCATGTTCTTGCTCAACCCCATGCGCTCGGCAATCTCGGCCTGGGTCAGGCCTTCGAGCTTCTGCCAGATGAACACCTGCCGGCAGTTGAGTGGCAGCTTGGCAAGCGCCCGCTCGACGCTGTCGGCCAGCTCCAGGGCATGCACGTAGGCTTCCGGGTCGCCACTGCCGGTTGCGCCTTCGTCGAAGGCTTCCCGCTCCAGTGCCTGGCGCCGGTCTTCGCGACGGAAGCCATCCACAGCGATGTTGCGCGCAGCCTGATGCAGGTAGGCGCGTGGCTGCTCAACCTGCTCGCGCGGGGTTTCCAGTACCCGGACAAAGGCATCGTGGGTGAGGTCTTCGGCCTGCTGACGACTGCGCAGCTTGCGCGTCCAGGTGCCGATCAGCTCATGGTAGTGGTCGAGGAAGCCTTTGTGTCCGGACACGGTCGGGGTCATCAGGGAGGCAGATAAGGGTGCGAATAGTAATGTTTCGCATCAAAAGCAGCAAATCCGCCAGTCGGTAACAAAAAATTTATGGGCGATTTCCTGTACGGGGGTACCAGGAAAATGTGGCCATAAATATGAACACCTCCGCCCTTTTCGCGGGCAAGCCCGCCCCCACATGGAACGCGTATCCCCTGTAGGAGCGGGCTTGCCCGCGAAGGGCCCAACACGCTCCATTCCACAATTTTTTACGCTTGAAAGATCGCAGGGAACATCAGCCGGTCACACGAGTCGGTTATTCAAATGGCTGGTCGTCGATCCACGTCGATCACGCCCGGATTGCCTGTTGATTCTGCATTCTTCACGCCCTAAAGTGCGCGCCGAACGTCCATGCTGGAAACGATCCATCCGGCTCAAGTACTGAGTAGGCGAACCAAAGTGGGGATACGGAGGACGTTCAGTTTGCAGCCACTTAATCTTTCAGTTTGCCCATGGAGTCCCTGAGCATGTCGATCCAGGTCGAAGACTATTTCGCGCGTGAAACCTTCCAGAAAATGAAGGCGTTCGCTGACAAGCAGGAAACCCCGTTCGTACTCATCGACACCCAGATGATCAGCCAGGCGTACGACGACCTGCGCGCCGGTTTCGAATTTGCCAAGGTCTACTACGCGGTCAAGGCCAACCCGGCCGTGGAAATCATCGACCTGCTCAAAGAGAAAGGTTCGAGCTTCGACATCGCCTCGATCTACGAGCTGGACAAAGTGATGGGCCGCGGTGTCAGCGCCGACCGTATCAGCTACGGCAACACCATCAAGAAGTCCAAGGACATCCGCTACTTCTACGAGAAGGGCGTGCGCCTGTACGCCACCGACTCGGAAGCCGACCTGCGCAACATCGCCAAGGCCGCACCGGGCTCGAAAGTGTATGTGCGTATTCTGACTGAAGGCTCCACCACTGCCGACTGGCCGCTGTCCCGCAAGTTCGGCTGCCAGACCGACATGGCCATGGACCTGCTGATCCTCGCCCGCGACCTGGGTCTGGTGCCTTATGGCATCTCCTTCCACGTGGGCTCGCAGCAACGCGACATCAGCGTGTGGGACGCCGCCATCGCCAAGGTCAAGGTAATCTTCGAACGCCTGAAAGAAGAAGACGGCATCGAACTGAAGCTGATCAACATGGGTGGTGGCTTCCCGGCCAACTACATCACCCGTACCAACAGCCTGGAAACCTACGCCGAAGAAATCATCCGCTTCCTCAAGGAAGACTTCGGTGACGAACTGCCGGAAATCATCCTCGAGCCCGGCCGTTCGCTGATCGCCAACGCCGGTATCCTGGTCAGCGAAGTGGTGCTGGTCGCACGCAAGTCGCGTACCGCCGTCGAGCGCTGGATCTACACCGACGTGGGCAAGTTCTCCGGCCTGATCGAAACCATGGACGAAGCCATCAAGTTCCCGATCTGGACCGAGAAGAAAGGCGAAGCCGAGGAAGTGGTCATCGCCGGCCCGACCTGCGACAGCGCCGATATCATGTACGAGAACTACAAGTACGGGCTGCCGCTGAACCTGGCCATCGGTGACCGCCTGTACTGGCTGTCGACCGGCGCCTACACCACCAGCTACAGCGCAGTGGAATTCAACGGCTTCCCGCCGCTGAAGGCTTACTACCTGTAATGCACAACGGGGCCGAAAGGCCCCGTTTTCATGTGCGTGCTGTCGATGCTGGCCTCTTTGTGGGTAAACCGTACAACGGCCTGCGCCCAACCACCGATACGTGTGTAGGCGCGGGTTTACCCGCGAATACGGTGGCGGCGGCAACGGTTATCGGCGGGTGGAGATTGGTCAGCAGGGCCGGCCCTTTCGCGGGTAAACCCGCTCCTACGACGGCCTGCGCCCAACCACCGATGCGTATGTAGGCGCGGGTTTACCCGCGAATACGGCGGCGGCGGCAACGGTGAACGGCCAGTGGAAATTGGACAGCACAGTCAACCACCACGCCGTTCGATCTCCTCGGCATAGCGCCCGGCAAAGGCCATGAGCACCGGCCCCGCCTCCTGCAAGGTCACCAGCGCCGCACGCAGGAAGTTCATGTTGCCCTCGATCCGCGCCCGCTCCAGCCAAGGCGCGGCCTCCGCCACCTGGCCACGTTCGACCAGCACCAGCGCCAGGCTGAACATCCCACGAAAATCCCCCGCCTCGGCCGAACGCCGATACCAGCGCACCGCCCGCGCCGGGCTGGGCGCCGTGGCAATGCCCTGCTCCAGGTAACGCCCATACAGGTTCATCGATTTGGCATGCCCCAGCTGCGCAGCCTTCTCGTAGCACATCAGTGCCTGCGCCTGATTGGCCGGCACCCCACGCCCGGTCGCCAGAAGGTTGCCCAGGTTATACAGGCCCCAGTCCAAACCCGAATCGGCCGCACGGGCGTAGTGAACGGCCGCCTGCACCAAACTCACCTCGCCGCCCCAGCCATGCTCCAGGCAACGCCCGAGCATGTTTTGCGCCATGGCACTGCCACCCTGTGCAGCGATACCGAACCAACGCCGGGCAACCGTGGCATCCTGCTGGATGCCACGCCCATCCAGCAGGATCTGCCCCAGCAGCAACTGCGCCTCGACCGCGCCCTGCCCCGCTGCCGCCAGAATCGCCTGGGCGGCCTTGCCAGGGGTTTCCTCGAGCATGGCCTGCAAGCCGGCCACATCCACTACTTCCTCACGTCGCAGCAGGTAGGACACGGCTCAGACCTCAGCCCAGCGGCGCAGCAAGTTATGGTAGGTGCCCGTCAGCTGCAACAGCGAAGGATGGTCCGGCACATCGGCGGTCAGTTGCTGGATGGCGTTGTCCATCTCGAACAGCAGCGTCCGCTGGCTGTCATCGCGCACCAGGCTCTGGGTCCAGAAGAATGCGGCATAGCGTTGGCCACGGGTCACTGGGTTGACCTTGTGCAGGCTTGTGCCGGGGTACAGCACCATGTCACCGGCGGCCAGCTTGACCTGCTGCACGCCATAGGTGTCCTGGATCACCAGCTCACCGCCGTCGTAGCTTTCCGGGTCACTGAGGAACAGCGTGGAAGACAGGTCGGTACGCACCCGCTCCGGGCTGCCCTTGGGCTGGCGCAGGGCGTTGTCGATGTGGAAACCGAAGTTGCCGCCTTCGCGGTAGCAGTTGATCAGCGGCGGGAACACCTTGTGCGGCAAGGCTGCCGACATGAAGCGTGGGGTTTTCCACAGGCGGTCGATCAGCGCACTGCCGATTTCCTTGGCCAGCGCATGACCTTCCGGCAACTGCAGGTTGTGCTTGGCCTTGGCCGACTGATAACCCGCCGTAACCTTGCCATCGGCCCAGTCGGCCCGCTCCAGCGCCTCGCAGATACGGGCCAGTTCATCAGCGTCGAACAGGCCTGGGATGTGAAGCAGCATGGCAACGGCACCGTTAGGAAATGTAAAGGCGCAATGATATTGATTCCCTTTTGCGCTACACAAGCCCCATTCGCCACTTAAGACGTTTCAGCGGCATGAAACCGTAAAGACAAATTGTAAAGATTGTAAATTCTTCACGAATGGTAACGAGTCTCAATTGTTAGTCAAAATTGCTTACATTAAGATCCACCGCCTCAATACCTTGGGGAAGGTTCTTTGCAATGCGCCAGTACGTACCATCTGCTGTGAGTTCGCCACGCCTGATCGTGTCTGCCATCGGTGTCGCCCTGAGTGCCTCGTCGGCCTATGCCGCCGATCCGGCCGCCAGCAGCGCCATCACCCTCGATGCCACCAGCGTCAACGGCAAGGCTGAACAAGCCAGCACCGATTACAAGGTGGACAAGGCCGCCTCGCAGAAGTACACCGCGCCGCTGGTAGACACCCCGCGCTCGATAACCGTGATCCCGCAGCAAGTGATCAAGGACACCAACGCCCTGACCCTGCAGGATGCCCTGCGCACCGTACCCGGCATTACCTTCGGTGCCGGCGAAGGTGGCAACCCGCAAGGCGACCGCCCGTTCATTCGTGGCTTCGACGCCCAGGGCGATACCTACCTGGACGGCGTACGTGACACTGGCGCCCAAACCCGCGAAATCTTCGCCATCGAATCTGTTGAAGTGGCCAAGGGGCCGAACTCGGCCATCGGTGGCCGCGGCGCGGCCGGCGGTACCATCAACCTGGTAAGCAAGCGCGCGCATCTGGGCAACTCGCTGGACGGCGCCTGGACCTGGGGCAGCGACCAGACCCAGCGCTACACCTTCGATGGCAACTACCAGTTCAGCGATACCGTTGCCGGTCGCCTGAACCTGATGACCCACGAAAGCAACGTCGCCGGCCGCGACAAGGTCAACTACGACCGCTGGGGTATCGCCCCGTCGCTGGCCTTTGGCCTGGGCACGCCGACCCGCGTCAACCTTGACTACTACCACCTGGAAAGTGACGACCTGCCGGATTCGGGTATCCCTTACACCATCCCGACCAACGGCAGCGCCGGGCGCACCTCGGCACACCCGAGCAAGCCGAATGATGGCGGCGACAGTGATAACTTCTATGGCCTGACCGGCCGCGACTTCCGCAAGACCCGAGTGGATATCGCAACCTTCGCCGTCGAGCACGACCTGACCGACTCGCTGACCATCAAGAACACCCTGCGTCACGGCAACAGCATGCAGGACTACATCCTGACCCAGCCCGACGACAGCAAGGGCAACGTCAACAACGGCAGTGTCTGGCGCCGCGCCAACACCCGTGTCGGCAACACCGCCACTACCACCAACCAGACCGATCTGTTCGGCGAGTTCTACGTTGGCGGCATGAAAAACAGCTTCTCGACCGGTATCGAACTGAGCCGTGAAGAAAGCGAGCGCTCAAGCTACACCGTCGACACCGACACCGTGCCAGGCGGGTCTGCCAACAGCAACTGCACCCCAGGCATGATCGGCGCCACCAGTGGCTATAACTGCACTTCGCTGAGCAACCCGAACCCGGATGATCCGTGGAACGGCGCCATCTCGCGCAACTATGCCGGCACCACCACCAACAGCAAGACCCGTGCAATCTACGTGTTCGACACCCTGGAGCTTACCCCGGAGTGGCTGGTCAACATGGGCCTGCGCTACGACCACTTTGACACCGACTACAAGACCTACAACGCCGCTGGCACCACCACCGCCAAAGGCAAAGATGTCAGCGAGTTCGTCACCGGCCAGCTGGGCCTGGTGTGGAAGCCGGCCGAAAACGGCAGCATCTACGTGTCCTATGCCACCTCCGCCACACCACCTGGCGCCATGCTTGGCGAAGGTACCGAAGGCAACCCGCTGGGCGGCACGCCAGACCGTAACGGCAACCTGCTGGGCAGCGACATGGAGCCGGAAGAAACCACCAACTACGAGATCGGTACCAAGTGGGACCTGCTTGACCAGCGTCTGTCGCTGGCTGCCGCGCTGTTCCGCACCGAGAAGGAAAACGCCCGGGTCCAGGTCAACACCAATACCTACGAGAACATTGGCGAGACCCGGGTTCAAGGTATCGAACTGTCGGCCAGCGGCAAGCTGACCGACAAGTGGCAGGTGTTCGCCGGCTACACCTACATGCAGGCTCGCCAGATCGACGGCGGCCCGGTGGGCAAGGCCAACGACGGCAACCAGCTGCCGAACACGCCAAACAACAGCGCCAGCCTGTGGACCACCTACTCGATCACACCAAAGCTGACCGTTGGCGGTGGTGCGTTCTACGTGGATGACGTGTACGGCAGCGTGGCCAACACCACCATGGTCGACAGCTACGTACGCTACGACGCCATGGCCGCCTACAAGCTGACCAAGAACGTCGACCTGCAACTGAACGTGCAGAACCTGACCAACGAGGTGTACTACGACAAGGCCTTCTCCACCCACTTCGCCAACCAGGCGGCCGGGCGGACGGCACTGCTGACCACCAGCGTCCACTTCTGATGTCGGGATTGGGTTGATCCGCTAGAAGGGCTGCTCCTGTGGCGGCCTCTTCGCGGGCTTGCCCGCTCCCACAAGTCCACCACAACCTTCAAACTCTGTGGTGTACCTGTGGGAGCGGGCAAGCCCGCGAAGAGGCCGGTACAAGCTTCCACCAAAAGAAGCCCACCCCCGCCCCGTTCATTGAGCGGGGCTTTTGCGTATCAAGGCATAATGCACGCCGCGCTGGTCGCGGCAGCAACTCAAGGTGAGAAACGTGGTGAAGAAGACGCTGTTCCAATTGCACTGGTTCTTTGGCATCACCGCTGGCCTGGTGCTGGCCTTGATGGGCATTACCGGGGCGCTGTACTCGTTCCAGGAAGAACTGCTGCGCGCATTCAATGCCGATGTACTCAAGGTAGAAGTACGCGCCGAAGGCGTGCTACCGCCGGCCGAGCTGGTTAAGCGGGTCGAAGCCCAGCAACACGACAAAGTCTCGATGCTGTGGGTCGACGTGCGCGAAGGCAACGCTGCACGGATCTTCTTCATGCCCGCACCGGGCGAACGTCGTGGCGAGCTGCGCTATGCCGACCCGTACACCGGCGAACTCAAGGGTGAAGCGGCCGGGCAAGGCTTCTTCAACCTCATGCTCAAGCTGCACCGTTTCCTCGCCATGGGCGATACTGGCCGGCAAATCACCGGGGCCTGCACCCTGATGCTGGTGTTCTTCTGCCTGTCCGGCCTTTACCTGCGCTGGCCGCGTAAAGCGCTGGACTGGCGCACCTGGCTGACCTTCGACTGGGCCAAGAAAGGCCGCGCCTTCAACTGGGACCTGCACGCCGTTGCCGGCACCTGGTGCCTGCTGTTCTATCTTCTGTTCGCCCTGACCGGGCTGTTCTGGTCCTATGAGTGGTACCGTGAAGGCCTGAACAAGCTGCTGGCCGACGCGCCGGCCGCGGGCCAGCAGCAAAAACGTGGTGAAGGCCGTGGCCGGCACGGGCCGCAAAAAGTCGACAAGAATGCGCCACCGCTGGTGGTGGACTACGACGCCATCTGGGCCAACCTCAAGGACGCCGCAGGCCCAGGCCTGTCCACCTACAACCTGCGCCTGCCGCCTGCTGGCGGTCAGCCGGCCAACCTGTTCTACCTGCTCGACAACGCCGCGCACCCACGTGCCTTCAATACCCTGGTCCTGGACCCGGCCACCGGCCAGGTTAAAAAGCACGACCGCTACACCGACAAGTCCTTCAAGGCGCAACTGCTGCAGAGTGTTTACGCCTTGCACGTCGGCGAATACTTCGGCTTGCCCGGGCGCATCATCGTCACCATCGCCAGCCTCACCATGCCGTTGTTCTTCGTCACCGGCTGGCTGCTGTACCTCGACCGCCGCCGCAAGAAACGTCAGGTGCGCGCAGCCCGTGGCAACGTCGCCAACAGCGGCACTGGCGACGGCTGGCTGATCGGCTTCGCCAGCCAGAGTGGCTTTGCCGAACAGTTGGCCTGGCAGAGTGCCGAGCAGCTGCAGGCAGCTGGCCAGCCCGTTCAGGTGCGCGCCCTTGCCGAGCTGGGTGAAAACGACCTGCGCCAGGCCCATCGCGCGCTCTTCGTGGTGAGTACATTCGGCGACGGCGAAGCGCCCGACAGCGCTCGCGCCTTCGAGCGAAAGGTGCTCGGCCAGCCTTGGGCACTGAACAACCTCAACTATGCCCTGCTCGCCCTCGGTGATCGTCAGTACCCGCACTTCTGCGGTTTCGCTCGTCGTCTCCAGGCGTGGCTGGGGGAGCGCGGTGCCAGCAGTGCATTCAGCCCGGTGGAAGTGGACAACGCCGACAAGGCCGCCCTGCAGCAATGGCAGCAGGAACTGGCGCAACTGACGGGCGTCCAGCCGGTGGCCGCCTGGCAGCCGCCAACCTTTGCCAACTGGTCGCTGGTGCGCCGCAAACTGCTCAACCCCGGCAGCCAAGGCCAACCGGTGTACCTGCTTGGCCTGCAGGCTGCAGAACCTGCGAGCTGGGAAGCCGGCGATCTGGTAGAGATACTGCCGCTGAATGGGCAGCCACGGATCGACGCGTTCCTCAAGGGCATGGCACTGGACGCCGGCAGCCAGGTGCAGGTGAATGGCCTGAGTGAAACCCTTGCCCAGGCACTCGCTGGCCGCCAACTGCCGACGCGCCGCGACCACCTGATCGGCTTGCAGCCACAAGCGCTGGTCGATGCACTGGTGCCAATCGGTTGCCGCGAGTACTCCATTGCTTCGATCGCCAGCGATGGTGTGCTGGAGCTGATCGTGCGCCAGGAACGCCACCCCGACGGCAGCCTTGGCTTGGGCTCTGGCTGGCTGACCGAATACCTGCCAATGAATGGCACCCTGAGCCTGCGCCTGCGGCGTAACAGTGGCTTCCATCTGCCTGAGGCCGCTGCGCCGATGATCCTGATCGGCAACGGCACTGGCCTGGCGGGTCTTCGCAGCCTGTTGCGCGCGCGGGTCAATGCCGGTGAGCAGCGCAACTGGCTGTTGTTCGGCGAGCGTAATCGGGCGCATGACTTGCTGTGTGGCGATGAGCTGCACGCTTGGCTGGACAACGGCGACCTGACACGGCTGGACCTGGCGTTCTCGCGCGATCAGGCCGAGAAGGTGTATGTGCAGGACGTGATGCTGGAGCAGGCCGAGGACTTCAAGCGCTGGGTGGCCGACGGGGCTTGCGTGTATGTCTGCGGCAGCCTGCAAGGCATGGCGGCGGGGGTGGATGCGGCGCTCAAAGGCATGCTGGGTGAAGCTGCTGTACAGCAGTTGATCGAGGATGGGCGGTATCGGCGGGATGTGTATTGATCGGTGTGTAGGAGCGGGTTTACCCGCGAATACGGTGGCGGCGGCAACGGTGAACGTCGGATGGAAATTGGCCAGCAGGGCCGGCCCTTTCGCGGGTGAACCCGCTCCTACGACGGCCTGTGACCAACCGCCGATGCGTGTGTAGGCGCGGGTTTACCCGCGAATACGGTGGCGGCGGCAATGGTGAACGTCGCATGAAAATTGGCCAGCAGGGCCGGCCCTTTCGCGGGTGAACCCGCTCCTACACAACGGCCTGTGACCAACCACCGATGCGTGTGTAGGCGCGGGTTTACCCGCGAATACGGTGGCGGCGGCAATGGTGAACGACAGGTGGAAATTGGCCAGCAGGCCCGGCCCTTTCGCGGGCAAGCCCGCGAAGAAGCCGGCCCTGCTGTCAGTGCAACTCGAAGGTATCGGCATCCAGGTTGGCCGGGAACTTGGCCCGGTACGCCGCCAGTTCCGCCGCGCTCAGTACTGCAGTGAACACCCCGTCCGCCTCCCCGGCACTGAGCAGGCTCTCGCCCTGGAAATCCAGCACCTGGCTGTCACCAGAGTAAGCAAAGCCTTTACCGTCCGTGCCCACCCGGTTCACCGCCGCCACATAGCACAGGTTCTCGATCCCCCGCGCCGGCAGCAGGCGGTTCCAGTGCTGGCGACGCGCGGCCGGCCAGTTGGCGGTGTACAGCAGCAGGTCGGTGTCCTGGGCGTCACGGCTCCACACAGGGAAGCGCAGGTCGTAGCAGATCAGCGGGCGAATCCGCCAGCCCTTGAGCTCGAACTGCACCTGCCGCTCGCCTGGGGTGTAATGTTTGTGCTCACCGGCCATGCGGAAAAGGTGGCGCTTGTCGTAGTGCAGAATCTCGCCGTCCGGCCGCGCCCACAACAGGCGGTTGCGGTGGCTGCCATCGGCGGCCTGGATGATCACACTGCCGGTAATCACCGCGTTGTGCTTCTTGGCCTGTGCCTTCAGCCATTTGTAGGTCGGACCGTTCTCCGGCTCGCACAGGCTTTCCGATTGCATCGAAAAACCGGTGGTAAACATTTCCGGCAGGATCACCAGGTCAACCTCGCCCACCTGCTCCAGCAGCACCTCGAAGTGCGCGTAGTTGGCCTCGCGGTCGTGCCAGGCCAAGGTGGTTTGCACCAGGGCGACTTTCAGGTTCGGCAGTGTACTCAGATCGCGCATAGTCTTTCCGCTGCCTGACGCAGCGTCTCCTCTCGTTTGGCAAAGCACAGGCGTACCAGGCGTTGCTCGGGGATGGGTTGCTGGTAGAACACCGATACCGGAATGGTTGCCACGCCATGTTCGCGGGTAAGCCACAGCGACATGTCGACATCGTTCAGGTCCGGGCGGATTTGCGAATAGTCCACCAACTGGAAATAAGTGCCCGTCGTGCGGGTAAAGTTAAAACGCGAGCCGTCCAGCAAACCGCAAAACAGATCGCGCTTAGCCTGGTAAAAGGCTGGCAACTCATCAATATGCTCGGGGTGCCCGGCCATGAAGTCGGCCAAGGCACACTGCAGCGGCGTCACGCCACAGAAATTGACGTACTGGTGCACTTTGCGCAGCTCGGCGCTCAGGGCAGGCGGCGCGATCACGTAACCGGTCTTCCAGCCGGTAACGTGGTACGTCTTGCCGAAGGAACTGACCACGAAGGCACGCGAGTACAACTGCTCATGGGCCAGCACACTGGCGTGGCGTACACCGTCGTAGACCAGGTGCTCGTACACTTCATCGCTGACCAGGTAGATATCGCGGTCGGCAATAAGTGCGGCCAACTGGTCGAGGTCTTCGCGGGTGATCAACGCGCCGCTGGGGTTGTGTGGCGAGTTGAGGATGACCATGCGCGTGCGCGGGCTCAAAGCATCGCTGAATTTCTGCCAGTCGATACGGAAATCGCCGTCGCTCAACTGCACATGTACACAGCGACCACCGGCCAGCTCCACGGACGGCTCGTAACTGTCGTAGCAGGGGTCAAAGACGATCACTTCGTCACCGGCATGCACCACCGCCTGGATGGCACAGAAAATAGCCTCGGTGGCGCCGGGGGTGATAGTCACTTCCTGATCGGCATCCACCCTGGCCCCATACAGCCGCTCGACCTTGGCCGCTACCTGCTGGCGCAAAGCCGGAAGGCCGGTCATCGGCGAATACTGGTTATGCCCGGCAGCCACGTGCCGGCCCACTGCATCGAGCAGGGCCTGCGGGCCATTGAAGTCAGGAAAGCCCTGGGACAGGTTGAGCGCGCCAGTCTGCACGGCGAGCTGGGACATGGTGGTGAAGATGGTCGTGCCGACATTCGGCAGTTTGCTGCGGATCATGGAGCCCTCTTTCCTGGGGTATATCCGGCACGGGGTGGAGTCCGAGCATAGCGGATCGAGCGGTCAGGAAAAAGGTTGAAACAATAGGGGGATTGCTCTGGATCAAAGGGCATCTGTGGGGGCGGCCTTGCTCGCCCCCACATGGCGCTACTTAGCGTTTGTCGCGACGCTTCTTCTCGGCCTTCTTGTGGTGCGACATCAGGCGGCGTTTCTTGTTGACCTGGCGATCGGTAAGGGTGTTCTTCTTACCCTCGTACGGGTTCTCGCCGCCCTTGTACTCAATACGAATCGGCGTACCGACCAGTTTGAGCACCCGGCGATAGGTGTTTTCCAGGTAACGCGAGTACGACTTGGGAATGCTGTCGGTCTGGTTGCCGTGGATCACGATGAGCGGCGGGTTGGCACCGCCGAGGTGGGCATAGCGCAGCTTGATGCGGCGACCATTGACCATCGGCGGCTGGTGCTCGCTCACGGCATCTTCGAGGATCTGCGTCAGGCGGCTGGTCGGCCAGCGGGTGACCGCGGACTGGAACGCAGCCTGCACCGACTTGTACAAGTTGCCCACGCCCGTGCCATGCAGCGCAGAAATGAAGTGGATGTCGGCAAAATCGACGAAGAACAGCCGACGCTCCAGCTCGGTCTTCACGTAGGCGCGCTCACCCGGCTCCATGCCATCCCACTTGTTCAGGGCAATGACGATGGCGCGACCGGCTTCAAGGGCAAAGCCCAGCAGGTTCAGGTCATGGTCGACCACACCTTCGCGGGCATCCATGACGAAGATGACGACGTTGGCGTCCTTGATTGCCTGCAGCGTCTTCACCACCGAGAACTTCTCGACTTCCTCGTGGATCTTGCCACGCTTGCGCACACCGGCGGTGTCGATGAAGGTGTACTTGTCACCATCACGCTCGAACGGGATGTAGATACTGTCACGGGTAGTACCCGGCTCGTCGTAGACCACCACACGCTCTTCGCCGAGCATGCGGTTGACCAGCGTCGACTTGCCAACGTTCGGGCGGCCGATGATGGCGATCTTGATGCCATCCTTCTCGCTTGGGCCAGGAATGCGCACGGCTTCCTCACCTTCAGCAACGTCCTGTTCGAGGGCTTCGTCTTCGGCATCACGCGGCAGGTGACCGAGCACGGCCTCCATCAAGGCGCTGATACCCCGGCCCTGGGAGCCTGCCACCGGAATGGCGTTGCCCATGCCCATTGGCGAGAATTCGGCGCGGGCAACGTCGGGGTCGATGTTGTCGATCTTGTTGGCAACCAGGATCGCGGCCTTGTTCCGCTTGCGCAGGTGCTCGGCGATCATCTGGTCTGCTGCGGTCATGCCCGCTCGGGCATCAACCAGGAACAGCACGTAGTCGGCTTCTTCGATGGCCATGAGCGACTGCTCGGCCATTTTTTCGTCCATGCCCACTTCGTCACCGGTGATACCACCGGTGTCAATCAGGATGAAGGAACGACCCTGCCAGCTGGCATCACCATACTGGCGGTCACGGGTCAGGCCCGACAGGTCACCGACGATGGCATCGCGGGTCTTGGTCAGGCGGTTGAACATGGTGGATTTGCCGACGTTCGGGCGGCCCACCAGGGCAATTACGGGAACCATCGGCTCTCCACTCTCGAATTCTTGAAAATGCAAAGGCCGCTGCAAGGCAGCGGCCGGAGTTTGGGCGGCGTGTCCTACGCCGCGGCTTGAAGCCCGCCAAGGCTTCAAGCATAGCTTCAGCGGATGGTCAGTGCCTCGAGCTTGCCGCTGTTGCCGAAGACATAGATGGTGTCGCCGACCACAAGTGGGCGGGCGCGCAGGCCATCGCTGTCGATACGCTCACGGCCGACGAAGCGGCCATCCACCTGGCTCAGCAGGTGCAGGTAACCTTCAAAGTCACCCACAGCCACGTAGCTGCTGAACACTTCAGGGGCGGTCAACTGGCGGCGAGCCATGCTGTCGTTGCTCCACAGGGCACTGGAAGAGCGCTCATCCACACCTTCCACGGTACCCGAAGCTTCGCTGACGTAGACGTTACCGAAGCCCTGGGCGACACCCACATAGCTGGAAGCATCGCGCTGCCACAGCTCGCGGCCGCTTTCCAGGTCCAGGCCCGCTACACGGCCCTGGTAGGTGCTGACGTACAGGGTACCACCAGACAGCAGCAAGCCGCCGTCGATATCAACCACACGGTCCAGCTCGGAACGGCCCTTCGGGATGGCCACGCGGCTTTCCCACACCGGCACACCGTTGTTGATGTCAACCGCGACCACTTTGCCGGTGGACAGGCCGGCAACCGCCAGGCGGTTGGTGGCGATCGGCGCACCGGTGCCACGCAGCGTCAGCACGGCCGGGGAGTTTTCGTAGATCCAACGGCGGTCGCCAGTGGCGGCATCCAGGCCGATCAGGCGGTCGTCCTGGGTCTGCACCACCACCACGTCACCGTTGTTGGCAGGTGGGGCCAGCACTTCGCTGGTCACGCGCGAGCGCCAACGCTCCTCACCGGTGCTGGAGTCCAGAGCAATGACCTCACCCTTGAGGGTGCCGAGCATGACCAGGCCATAGCCTACGCCAACTGCACCGGAAACCTGCAGCTCCAGGTCCTTCTTCCACACCACGTCACCCGTGATGCGGTCGAGGGCGAAGACTTCGCCGTTGACGTCGGAAGCGTAGATACGGTCGTTCTCGATGGCCGGTACCAGGGTGTTGTAGGTTTCACCTTGGCCGTCACCGATCGAACGGCTCCACTGCTTCTTCAGCACCACTTCCTCGGTGAACTTGGTCAGCTCGGCCGGGGGCAGTTCCTTCTTGCTGTTGCTGCTGCAACCTGCGGCCAGTACGGCCAGGGTCAGCACTGCTGCATGTTTCCAACCGATCACTTACGCGTCCCCTTTAGCCAGGTCATCCAGCTTCAATTGCAGGCCACCGACCGCCGCGTCATCGGACAGCGCAGCCTTGGCTTTTTCGTAAGCGCTGTGTGCGTCGTCGGCGCGACCCAGCTGCACCAGCAGGTCACCCTTCAACTCTTCACGGCTGGCCAGGAAGGCTTTGTCGGCGTCGCCGTCGAGCAGCTTGAGGGCATCCTCGGCCTTGTTCTGGGCTGCCAGTACGCGCGCCAGACGCTGACGCGAAATCTCGCCCAAGGTAACGTCGGCCGGTTTGTCCAGCACGCTTTTCAGCTCGGCTGCGGCGTCATCGAGCTTGCCGCTGTCGACCGCGACCTTGGCCACGAACAGGCTGCCGTACTGGGCGTAAGCGGTGCCGCCAAACTCGCTCTTGAGCTTGCCGGCCAGTTCCGCGACCTTGGTGGCGTCCGGCTGGCCGGTCGGTGTCAGGCTGGTTTCAATCAGCGCCTGATACAACTGCGAGGCACCTTGCGACTGGTTGGTCTGGTACTTGTGCCAGGTATTCCAGCCCAACACCACCACGCCAGCCAGCAATGCACCGGTCAGCAGCGGCTTGCCGTTGCGGTTCCACCAGTCCTTGACCCCTGCCAGGTCATCATCATCGGTACTCGACACCCCAATACTCCTTTTCGCCTATTCGCTTGTTGAACCGCGTTACGCCTGCGCGATCGCGGTTTCCAGGTGCTCTGCAAGAGCATCCCAGGCAATGTTCTGTTGTTCGCCCTGGCCACGCAGGGGCTTCAAGCCGATCTCTTGCTTGGCCAGCTCGTCGTCGCCGAGGATCAGGGCGAACAGTGCACCGCTCTTGTCGGCCTTCTTGAACTGGCTCTTGAAGCTGCCACCCCCGGCGTTGACAGCCAGGCGCAGGCCCGGCAAGCGGTCGCGCAAGCCTTCGGACAGGCGCAGGCCTGCCAGCTCCGCCTGCTCGCCAAACGCGCACAGGTAAACGTCGATCTGGCGGCTGATGGACTCCGGCACCTTGCCCAAGGTTTCCAACAGCAGGATCAGGCGCTCGATGCCCATGGCGAAACCAACGCCAGTGGTCGGCTTGCCACCCATCTGTTCGACCAGGCCGTCGTAACGGCCACCCGCGCACACCGTGCCTTGGGCGCCGAGCTTGTCGGTTACCCACTCGAACACGGTCTTGCTGTAATAGTCCAGGCCACGTACCAGCTTGGTGTTGATGACGAACGGAATACCGGCTGCGTCCAGGCGGGCCTTGAGGCCTTCGAAGTGCACACGCGACTCTTCGTCCAGGTAGTCTTCCAGCTTCGGCGCCCCGACCAACACCGCCTGGGTGTTCTGGTCTTTGCTGTCGAGGATGCGCAGCGGGTTGCTCTTCAGGCGGCGCTGGCTGTCTTCGTCCAGTTGCTCCAGGCGCGCCGAGAGGAACTCGACCAACGCGTCACGGTAGCGTGCGCGGGCTTCACTGGTGCCCAGGCTGTTGAGCTCCAGCTTGACCGCGTCCTGAATGCCCAGCAGGCCCCACAGGCGCCAGGTCAGCATGATCAGCTCGGCATCGATGTCCGGGCCGTCCAGGTTGAACACTTCCACGCCAATCTGGTGGAACTGACGGTAGCGGCCCTTCTGTGGGCGCTCGTGGCGGAACATCTGGCCGATGTACCACAGCTTCTGCACCTGACCGTTGCCGGTGATGCCGTGCTCGAGCACCGCTCGCACGCAGGCCGCAGTGCCTTCAGGGCGCAGGGTCAGCGAGTCACCGTTGCGGTCCTCGAAGGTGTACATCTCTTTTTCGACGATGTCGGTCACTTCACCGATCGAGCGTTTGAACAGCTCGGTGAACTCGACGATCGGCGTGCGGATCTGGCTGTACCCGTAGGTGTCCAGCAGCCCGGCCACGGTGCCTTCGAAGTAGCGCCACAGCGGCGACTGTTCTGGCAGGATGTCGTTCATGCCACGGATGGCTTGCAGCGATTTGCTCACGAAAAGTCCTTACGAATTCGGTGTGTCAGCCACGGACGATCAGCGCCGCGTCAGCTTCGGCCTTTTCGGCCGCTTTCTGGCGGATGAGCTTTTCCAGCTCATCGACCAGGTTGTCATTGGTCAGTTTCTGCGCAGGCTTGCCGTCGATGTAGATCAGGTTCGGCGTGCCGCCGGTCAAGCCGACATGGGCCTCCTTGGCTTCACCCGGGCCGTTGACCACGCAACCGATCACCGCCACATCCAGCGGCACCAGCAGGTCTTCCAGACGCCCTTCCAGCTCGTTCATGGTCTTGACCACATCGAAGTTCTGCCGCGAGCAGCTCGGGCAGGCAATGAAGTTGATGCCACGCGAACGCAGATGCAGCGACTTGAGGATGTCGTAGCCGACTTTCACTTCTTCGACCGGGTCGGCCGCCAGCGAGATGCGAATGGTATCGCCAATACCCTCGGCCAGCAGCATACCGAGGCCGACGGCGGACTTCACCGTCCCCGAACGCAGGCCACCGGCTTCAGTGATGCCCAGGTGCAGCGGTTGTACGATCTGCTTGGCCAGCAGACGGTAGGCTTCGACAGCCATGAACACGTCCGAGGCCTTGACGCTGACCTTGAAGTCCTGGAAATCCAGGCGGTCGAGATGCTCGACGTGGCGCAGGGCCGACTCGACCAGTGCGGCCGGGGTCGGTTCGCCATACTTCTTCTGCAGGTCTTTTTCCAGCGAACCGGCGTTGACCCCGATACGAATCGGAATGCCCCGGTCGCGGGCGGCATCGACCACAGCGCGCACACGGTCTTCACGGCCGATGTTGCCCGGGTTGATCCGCAGGCAATCAACGCCCAGCTCGGCAACGCGCAGGGCGATCTTGTAGTCGAAATGGATGTCGGCGACCAGCGGCACGCTGACCCGTTGCTTGATCTTGCCAAACGCTTCGGCGGCGTCCATGTCCGGCACCGAGACACGCACGATGTCCACGCCGGCGTCGACCAGACGCTGGATTTGCGCCACGGTGGCAGCGACATCGTTGGTGTCGGTGTTGGTCATGCTCTGCACCGCGATGGGCGCATCACCACCCACCGGCACATTGCCAACCCAGATTTTGCGGGATTCGCGACGTTTGATCGGAGATTCGCCGTGCATGACTTACTGTCCCAACTTCAGGCGAGCAGTCTCGCCACTGGTGAACGGGGCAACATCGACGGCCTGGCCGTTGTAGCTGACCTGGGCGCCCCGGGCAAAGCCCAGGCGTACCGCGAATGGCGGCTTGCCGGTCAGCTCGAGGTTGTCCCCCTTGCGCTTGATGGCGCTGAACAGCACCTTGCCGTTGCCGTCGCTGACCTGGGTCCAGCAATCGGCGGTGAACTGGATGGCGACCTTGGCGCTGCCAGCTGGCACTGCGGCAGGCTCGGTGGCCGCCACGGCCGGTGCAGGTGCAGGTGCAGCAGTGGCCTGTACCGGAGGCGTAACCGGTGCAGGCGAAGCCGCAGGTGCGGGTTGCACCGGGGCTTGCTGTGCTGGAGCAGGCGCTGCGGCAATGGTTGCCTCAGAGCTTACCGGCGCCTGCTCAGCGGCAGCAGGCTGCTCGGCAGCGCCCTGTTCCAGCGCCAGCGGCGAGCTTTCAGCTTGCTGGCCAGCGGAAACGGCCTGGTCTTCAGGCTCATCGAGCGGGTGAATCTGTGTGGTGCCGTCGGCGCTTTCGACCTCGACATGCTCCAGGGCAATCTTGGCCAGGTCCTTGCCCCGCAGGCTGCCCTGGTCCTGCCACCAGAAAAAGCCACCACCGACCACAGCCACCAGCAACAGCAGGCTGACGCCGCGCAGGATGTTGTGCGACAGACGCACAGGCTCTTCGATACGGCCCAGCGAATGCACGTCGCTGCCTTTGGCGTGGGTACCGGTGTAACGGTCGAAGGCGTCTACCAGGGCGGCCTGGTCGAGGTCCATCAGCTTGGCGTAGGCACGAATGTAGCCACGAGCGAAAGTATGCCCGGGCAGCTTGTCGAAGGCGCCGGTTTCCACGTGGTTCAACGAACTGACAGTGAGGTTGAGCTTGCGGGCCACCTCGGCTTGAGACCAGTCCCGTTTCTCACGGGCCAGGCGCAAAAGCTCACCGGGGTTCTGGCCAGGCGCTACTGCTACTTCGGGGTGCGCGGCGTTCATCGTTGCTCCGACAGGTATTGCTGGTATTCCGGCGTACCGGGATAAAGTCGTTGTAATTGCTGGCCCAATTCGGCCAGTGCGCCCTGCTCGTCGAACACCCTGGCAAGGCGGCTGCCCAGCAGCAGGCTACGGGCGTCGTGGTCGCTCAACTGGCTGAAACGATCGTAGTAGTCCCGGGCCGGCACATAATGCCTGTTTTCGTAGGACAACTCAGCCATTTCCAGCAACGCTTTTGGTTGCCGCGGGTTGAGTTGTAACGCTTTCAACAAATACGCGTGCGCCTGATCGCGGCGTTCGAGCTTCAGGGCGGTCAGGCCCAGATTTTCGTACACGCGTGAGCGCTCAGGATACAGGGTATCGGCACTGGCCTGGCGAAACATCTGCTTGGCTTCGGCAAATCGCCCCTGAGCATAAAGGAAACTGCCGTAATTGTTGCGAATTCGCGTGTCACCGCGGCTTATCAGCAAGGCCTTGCGAAAGTGTGCTTCGGCCAGCGCCGGCTCGCCTTCGGCTTGAAACACTACTGCCAGGGCGGCGTGCGCATCGACATCCTGGTCATTCAGCGCCAGAGCCTTTCCCAGCGGCGCCTTGGCCTGTTCGGTCAAACCTTGTTGCAAATAACCCAAGCCAAGCTGCACATAAGCCCGCCCCGCCTCCACCCTGCCCTGGCGGCTGGCCAAGGGGTCGCTCGCGCCGCCCGACACGCAGCCGGCCAGCAGCGAAAGCGCAAGGATCGACAGCGCGGCGCGCAGGCTCATGGGCAAGGTACCTGTCAGTGGCTGGCGGCGCTGTCTGGCAGTTCGACGTCCGCAGAAAGCTGGCGAACAGCGATGTAGCGCTCACTGCGGCGAGTACGGTCATTGACCTGGCCCACCAGCTGGCCACAGGCAGCGTCGATGTCGTCGCCGCGCGTGGTACGGGTGGTGACGTTGAAGCCACCGTGGTGCAGCAGGTCCTGGAAGCGACGAATAGCGTTGTTGCTCGGTCGCTCGTAGCCCGAATGCGGGAACGGGTTGAACGGGATCAGGTTGATCTTGCAGGGTACATCGCGCAACAGTTCGATCATCTGCGCGGCATGCTCGGGCTGGTCGTTGACGTCCTTGAGCAGGGTGTACTCGACGGTGAGCACGCGCTTGCCACCCAGGGTGGACATGTAGCCCATGCACGATTCCAGCAGCACTTTCAGCGGGTACTTCTTGTTGATCGGTACCAGCTTGTTGCGCAGTTCGTCGTTCGGCGCATGCAGCGACAGGGCCAGCGACACGTCGATGTGCTTGGCCAGCTCGTCGATCATCGGCACCACGCCCGAGGTGGACAAGGTGACACGGCGCTTGGAAATGCCATAGCCAAGGTCATCCATCATGATTTTCATGGCGGCAATGACGTTGTCGAAGTTCAGCAAGGGCTCGCCCATGCCCATCATGACCACGTTGGTAATCGCGCGGTCGACTTTGGCAGGAACGGTCCCGAAGGATTTGTTGGCAAGCCACACCTGGCCGATCACTTCGGCGGCAGTGAGGTTGCTGTTGAAGCCTTGCTTGCCGGTGGAGCAGAAGCTGCAGTCCAGGGCACAGCCGGCTTGCGACGATACGCACAGGGTGCCGCGGTCGTCGGTTGGAATATAGACGGTCTCGACGCAGCTGCCGGAGGCAACGCGGATCACCCATTTACGGGTGCCGTCGGCGGAAATGTCTTCACTGACCACTTCCGGTGGGCGTATTTCGGCAACGGCCTCGAGCTTTTCGCGCAAGACCTTGCCTACGTTGGTCATGGCCGCAAAGTCGGACACGCCAAAATGGTGAATCCATTTCATCACCTGGCCGGCACGGAAGCGCTTCTCCCCGATAGAGTCGAAGAATTGTTCCATTTCCGGCTGGGTCAGACCCAACAGGTTGATTTTGCCAGTAGATGTCGTCATGGATTCACCCTCACCCGTAAGCTTTCGCTTAGCGAGTGGTTACCTCGGTAGCAGCGAAGAAGTAAGCGATTTCGCGAGCAGCAGCAGCTTCGGAGTCCGAACCGTGAACGGCGTTGGCGTCGATCGACTCGGCGAAGTCAGCGCGGATGGTGCCGGCAGCAGCTTCTTTAGGGTTGGTAGCACCCATCAGCTCACGGTTCTTGGCAATGGCGTTCTCGCCTTCCAGAACCTGGACAACGACCGGACCGGAAGTCATGAAGGCAACCAGGTCACCGAAGAAGCCGCGCTCGCTGTGCTCAGCGTAGAAGCCTTCGGCTTCGGCTTTGGACAGTTGCTTCATTTTCGAGGCAACGATTTTCAGGCCGGCTTCTTCGAAGCGAGTGGTGATCTTGCCGATGACGTTTTTGGCAACAGCGTCAGGCTTGATGATGGAGAAAGTACGTTGAACAGCCATGGAAAACTCCAGAATATGAGTGTTACGAAAAATTAAACCCGCGAATTATACGCGGGTTCCGGGGGATTGCCTAACCTGCAAGTGACGCTTAGTCGGCTTCGTCGATCCAGGCGGCCTGGATTGCCTCGAGCACTTTCTCACCACCGCGTGACGGATCGTCGCTGAACTCAGGCAACGCCAGCACCCAGCGGTGCAGGTCCACGAAATTCACATAACGAGGATCGACCTCAGGCTTGCTTTCTGCAAGCTGGATTGCGATCTCAAGTACATCAACCCATTTCAGACTCATGTACAGGCCCTCAGTGCGGTGCTTCGGCGGCATGGTTGAGCGAATACTTGGGGATCTCGATGGTCAGGTCTTCGTCAGCGACGAAAACCTGGCAACCAAGGCGCGATTGCGCTTCCAGGCCCCAGGCTTTGTCCAGCATGTCCTCTTCCAGCTCGTCAGCCTCTTCGAGCGAATCGAAGCCCTTGCGCACGATGCAGTGGCAAGTGGTACAGGCCTTGACGCCGCCGCAGGCACTTTCCATCTCGATGTGGTGGTCGTGGGCCAACTCCAGGATGTTGGTCCCAGGCTCCACCTCCACGGTCAGCCCCTCGGGGCAGAACTTCTCATGCGGCAGGAATGTCACCAGCGGCATCGATTACTCCTCGATCTCATTCAGGTTGCGCCCGGCCAGTGCGGCTTTGACCGTCGAATCAAGGCGACGGGCGGCAAATGCATCGGTCACCTGCGACAGACGCTTGGTCTGTTGCTCGATGGCTGCGCCATCGGTGCCGGCCAGCAAATCACGTAGTTCTTGCATCTGGAATTCGATGGCGTCGCGCTCGTCACTGCTGAGCAGGCGCTCGCCGTCGGCGTCCAGGGCGCCCTGTACCGCCTCGAGCAGCCGCTCGCCATCTACCTGATGCTCACGCAACTGGCGGGCGTGCTTGTCGGAACCGGCGTGCTCGAAGGAGTCCTTGAGCATGCGGGCGATTTCGCCGTCGGTCAGGCCGTAGGACGGCTTGACCTGAATGCTGGCTTCAACGCCCGAACCCAGCTCGCGGGCAGCGACGCTGAGCAGGCCATCGGCGTCCACCTGGAAGGTGACGCGGATTTTCGCAGCACCGGCAACCATGGCCGGAATGCCGCGCAACTCGAAGCGGGCCAGCGAACGGCAGTCACTGATCAGCTCGCGCTCGCCCTGCAGGACGTGGATCATCATGGCCGACTGGCCGTCTTTGTACGTGGTGAATTCCTGAGCACGCGCCACCGGAATGGTGGTGTTACGCGGGATCACTTTCTCCATCAGCCCGCCCATGGTCTCAAGACCAAGCGACAGCGGGATGACATCGAGCAGCAGCAGCTCGCCACCTTCGCGGCGGTTGCCGGCCAAGGTGTCAGCCTGGATGGCGGCACCGATGGCCACCACCTGGTCTGGGTCGATCGAGGTCAGCGGGGTGCGCCCGAACAGTGCACCGACGGCCTCACGCACACGCGGCACGCGGGTAGAACCACCGACCATGACTACGGCGCTGACCTCTTCCAGCTCAACACCACTGTCGCGCACCGCACGGCGGCAAGCCTTCAGGCTGCGGGCAACCAATGGTTCGATCATGGCTTCGAAGGCGCTGCGGGTCAGCTCACCGTGCCAGGCACCGTGGCTGACGTTGACCACGTCAGCGTCGGTCAGGGCCTCCTTGGCGGCGCAAGCGGTTTGCAGCAGCGCGCGCTGGGTAGCCGGGTCGAGGTCAGACGACAAACCCGCCTGTTCGATGATCCAGCCGGCAATAGTGTGGTCGAAGTCATCCCCCCCAAGGGCGGTATCACCACCGGTGGCCAGCACTTCAAATACGCCAGCGGTCAGGCGCAGGATGGAAATATCGAAAGTACCGCCGCCCAGATCATAGATGGCCACCACGCCTTCGGCGTTCTGGTCCAGGCCGTAGGCTACGGCGGCCGCAGTCGGCTCGTTGAGCAGGCGCAGCACGCTCAGGCCGGCCAGACGCGCAGCATCTTTGGTAGCCTGACGCTGGGCGTCATCGAAATAGGCCGGCACGGTGATCACCGCGCCTACCAGCTCGCCACCCAAGGTAGCTTCGGCACGTTCGCGCAACACCTTCAGGATGTCGGCAGACACTTCCACCGGGCTTTTCGGCCCCTGCACGGTGTCGATGAACGGCATGTGCGACTCACCACCCACAAAGCGGTATGGCAGTTGCTCGCCCAGCTGCTTGACGTCGGCCAAGCCGCGCCCCATCAGGCGCTTGACCGACAGCACGGTGTTCAGGGGGTCACTGGAGGCAGCATCACGCGCGGCCTGCCCCACTTCGTTGCGCCCTTCGAGGTAGCGCACCGCGGACGGCAGAATGACGTTACCCTGCGCATCGGGCAGGGGCTCGCTACGACCGCTGCGCAGTGCAGCGACCATTGAGTTGGTGGTGCCCAGGTCGATCCCCACCGCCAGGCGGCGCTGGTGCGGCTGAGGGCTTTGACCGGGTTCGGCAATCTGCAGTAGGGCCATGCTTATCTGAATACCTTAGGTGCCATCACGGGCAGCACCGGGGTTAATCGTCGAGGCGCTCTTCCAGTTGGCGCACTTCTTGGGCGAGCTTGTCGAGGAACTGCATGCGGCGCATCAGGCGTTCAGCCTTGTCGCGCTCGCCCGGGGCATCCCAGCAGCCGGCAAAGTCCTCATTCAGCGTGTCCTGGGCGGCCTTCAGGCGCTTCTTGAACACGCCGACACCGTCAAGGTCGGCTTCATCCTGCAGTTCTTCGAGCTCTTCACGCCACTGCATCTGCTGCAGCAGAAAGTCAGGGTCGTGGACCGTGACTTCCTGGGGCACTTCGTGGCCGCTGATGGCCAGCAGGTAGCGCGCGCGACGCGGCGCACTGCGCAGCGTCTGGTAAGCGTCGTTGAGTGCTGCGGACTTTTCCAGCGCTACTCGCTGCTCACGCTCGGAGGCGTCGGCAAAGCGGTCGGGATGGACTTCGCGGGCCAGCTCGCGATAGCGAGTGGCCAGCTTGTCGAGATCCAGACGGAAGCTTGGCTGGAGGTCAAACAATGCGTAATGACAAGGAGTACCCACAGCCAGCCTCAAACGTTGAAGCTTTCGCCGCAGCCACACTCACCGCGCACGTTGGGGTTGTTGAACTTGAAGCCTTCGTTCAACCCTTCCTTGACGAAATCCAGTTCGGTGCCGTCGAGGTAGACCAGGCTCTTGGGATCGATGATCACCTTGACGCCATGGTTTTCGAACACCTGGTCTTCGTCCGCCAGTTCGTCGACGAATTCCAGCACGTAGGCCAGACCCGAGCAACCGGTGGTGCGCACGCCCAGGCGAATGCCCTCACCTTTGCCGCGCCCGTCGAGGGAGCGGCGAATGTGGTTGGCGGCGGCTTCTGTCATGCTGATAGCCATCAGAACTCCTTACCTTGCAACAGGCGACTTAGATCAAGCCTTTCTTCTGCTTGTAGTCGCGTACGGCTGCCTTGATGGCATCTTCGGCGAGTACCGAGCAGTGAATCTTGACCGGCGGCAACGCCAGCTCTTCGGCCAGCTGGGTATTCTTGATGGTTTCGGCCTCGTCCAGGGTCTTTCCCTTCATCCACTCGGTGGCGAGGGAACTGGACGCGATGGCCGAACCGCAGCCGTAGGTCTTGAACTTGGCGTCTTCGATAACGCCCTGCTCGTTGACCTTGATCTGCAGGCGCATCACGTCACCGCAGGCCGGGGCGCCGACCATGCCGGTGCCGACATCCGGGTCTTCGGCATTCATCTTGCCGACGTTGCGCGGGTTTTCGTAGTGGTCGATGACCTTTTCACTGTATGCCATGGTGCAATTCCTTCCTCATCAGGGAGCCGCTCTTGCCGGCGACTGCTTAGTGGGCGGCCCACTCGATCTTGGAGATGTCAACGCCGTCTTTGTACATATCCCACAGCGGCGACAGCTCACGCAGTTTGTTGACGGCCTCGCAGACTTTCTGCGCGGCGTAGTCGACTTCTTCTTCGGTGGTGAAACGGCCGAAGGAGAAGCGGATCGAGCTGTGCGCCAGCTCGTCGTTGCGGCCCAGAGCACGCAGTACGTAGGACGGCTCGAGCGACGCGGAGGTACAGGCCGAACCGGACGATACGGCGATGTCTTTCAGCGACATCAGCAGCGATTCGCCTTCGACGTAGTTGAAGCTCAGGTTCAGGTTGTGCGGTACACGCGCAGTCTGGCTGCCATTGACGTACAGCTCTTCAAGGTTTGAGACCTGCTTGAAGAAGCGGTCGCTCAGGGCCTTGATGCGTGCGTTTTCTGCAACCATTTCCTGTTTGGCAATGGCGAAGGCTTCGCCCATGCCGACGATCTGGTGGGTCGGCAGGGTGCCCGAACGCATGCCGCGCTCATGACCGCCGCCGTGAATGATGGCCTCAAGACGTACACGCGGCTTGCGGCTGACGTACAGTGCGCCGATGCCTTTCGGGCCATAGACCTTGTGCGCCGAGAACGACATCAGGTCGACTTTCAGCTTTTGCAGGTCGATTTCGACCTTGCCGGCCGACTGGGCAGCGTCGACATGGAACAATACGCCGCGCGAACGGGTCAGTTCACCGATGGCAGCAATGTCGTTGATCGAGCCGACTTCGTTGTTCACATGCATCAGCGAGACCAGGATGGTGTCGTCGCGCAGCACCGCTTCTACCATGGCCGGGGTGACGATGCCGTCTTCGCCTGGCTCCAGGTAAGTGACTTCAAAACCTTCGCGCTCCAGCTGGCGAGCGGTATCCAGGACCGCCTTGTGCTCGATCTTGGAGGTAATGATGTGCTTGCCCTTGGTCTGATAGAAGTGCGCGACACCTTTGAGCGCGAGGTTGTCGGACTCGGTGGCACCGCTGGTCCAGACGATTTCGCGCGGATCGGCGTTGATCAGCTCGGCAACCTGGCGGCGACCGTTCTCCACCGCTTCCTCGGCTTTCCAGCCAAAGACGTGGGAGCGCGAGGCCGGGTTACCGAAGTTCCCGTCGACCAGCAGGCAGTCGGCCATCTTCTGGGCCACGCGTGGGTCGACCGGAGTGGTCGCAGAGTAATCAAGGTAGATCGGCAACTTCATTTGTCTCTCCTATCAGGCGGTGGCGTCGCTCGTCGTCCCTGGGGATCAATCGACGGCAGACGTCTCAATCTTGTCCAGCTGGGCGGTTCGTCCTGCGACACGGCGCAGGTCCTGGCGCTGGGCGACTTCCTGCACATCACGGCGCTTGACGAGGTCGGCCAGGCTTATGCCGCTGAGGAATTCATGGATCTGCTGGCTGAGGTCGCACCACAGGTGGTGGGTCAGGCAGGTATCACCGGCATGGCAGTCCCCGAGCCCCTGGCAACGGGTGGCATCGACCGATTCGTTGACCGCGTCGATAACCTGGGCCACCTGGATGGTTTCCATGCCCCGCGACAGCTGGTAGCCACCGCCTGGACCGCGCACACTGGAAACCAGGCTGCTGCGACGCAGCTTGGCGAACAGCTGCTCCAGATAAGAGAGGGAAATGCCCTGGCGCTCGGAAATATCGGCCAAAGACACCGGCCCATGCTTCGCGTGCAACGCCAGGTCGAGCATGGCGGTCACGGCGTATCGGCCTTTGGTAGTCAGTCGCATGGCTATTGGGTACCACGGGAGTTTCAGGATGTGTGCGAGTATGCGATTCCCGAGCATTTAAGTCAACTATTAGACCTACTGCTTTAGTCGGGTTTGCATCAGGGAGGCGGGCGCGATTGTAGCAGACGAGGGGCGCGAGCACACGCCCCACATGCCACCATGACTTCAGTGCGGCGCGATCAATGCGGCTGAGTGTCGCGCTGGGCCACCTGGGTAACCTCGGTGAAGTCGTCCTCCGGCAAGGCCGGCAGTTCCTTGGCGCAATAGTCACTGCCCATCTTGGTCAGCGCGCCACACATACCCTCCAACCGTTCGTCGACGGCCTGCAGATGATCGAGCATCTGGCCGATGGCCCGCGCCACCGGGTCGGGCATGTCGCCACTGACACCATAGGCGTCAAAGCCGATCTTCTCGGCCATAGCCTTACGCTTGGCTTCGACTTCGGTGTCCTCGCTCTTGACGATGATCCGCCCCGGAATGCCTACTGCCGTAGCCCCGGCCGGCACCGCCTTGGTGACCACCGCATTGGAACCGATCTTGGCCCCGGCGCCGACCGTGAAAGGCCCCAACACCTTGGCACCCGCCCCTACCACCACGCCGTTTTCCAAGGTGGGGTGGCGCTTGCCCTTGTTCCAGCTGGTGCCACCGAGCGTCACCCCCTGGTACAGGGTGACGTCATCACCGATCTCGGCGGTTTCGCCAATGACGATGCCCATACCGTGGTCGATGAAAAAGCGCCGGCCAATGGTGGCGCCAGGGTGGATTTCGATACCGGTCAGCCAGCGACCGAAGTTCGACACCAGCCGGGCCAGCCATTTGAAATCACGCCTCCACAGGGCATTGCCCAGGCGGTGCAGCCAGATGGCATGCATGCCGGGGTAGCAAGTGAGCACCTCGAAGGCATTGCGTGCAGCCGGGTCACGGTGGAATACGCTTTGAATATCTTCACGCAGACGTTCGAACATCTGTCAGTCCTTCCGTTTATGCGGCTCGCCCCGGACCACTTTCTGGGTCTCGGTGAGGATGCCGCGCAAAATGCTCATTTCCGAACGCTCGACCGCCACCCGCCCATACAGCCGGCGAAGGCGCGGCATCAGGTGCTTGGGCTTTTCGGGGTCGAGAAAGCCGATGCCCACCAGGGTTTTCTCCAGGTGGTCATAGAACAGCTCCATTTCATCCATGGTCGCCAGCTCAGCGGCGTCAACCTTCTCGACTTTGCCCGGTGCCTCACCGGCAGCCAGCCAGGCCATGCGCACCTCGTAGGAGAGCACCTGCACGGCAGCCGCCAGGTTCAGCGAGCTGAAGTCGGGGTTGGAGGGAATGTGCACGTGGAAGTGACATCGCTGCAGTTCTTCGTTGGTCAGGCCGGCGTGCTCGCGCCCGAACACCAGGGCGATTTCCTCGCCGCCTTTGGCATGCTCCACCGCCTTGGCACCGCATTCACGCGGGCCGATCAACGGCCAGGGAATGCTGCGCTCGCGGGCGCTGGTGCCCATCACCAGGTTGCAGCCGACCAGCGCCTGTTCGAGGCTGTCGACCACCTGGGCATTGTCCAGCACATCGTCGGCGCCCGAAGCACGGGCACTGGCATCCACGGCGGGGAATTCTTTCGGCTGCACCAGCACCAGACGCGACAAGCCCATGTTTTTCATGGCACGTGCAGCGCCGCCGATGTTGCCGGGGTGGCTGGTATTGACCAGAACAACACGAATATTTTGCAGCAAGGTGTTGTGCTCACAGATGCAGGAATCAGGGCCTTCGATCTTACAGAACCGACAGACGTAACGCCATGAAAGCAAATGTGACACTTCTGCCGCCAAAGTTTTCTGCTAGAATGATCGGCTTTCTTCTTTAACATCTCCAGGTGACCCGCCCATGCAGCCTATGCTGAATATCGCCCTGCGCGCCGCTCGCAGCGCCAGTGAACTGATTTTCCGCTCCATCGAACGCCTGGATAGCATCAAGGTCGATGAGAAAGAGGCCAAGGACTACGTTTCCGAAGTCGATCGCGCCGCCGAGCAGAGCATCGTCAACGCCCTGCGCAAGGCCTACCCGAACCACTCCATCCAGGGCGAGGAAACCGGCCTGCACGCGGGTAGCGGCGAAGAAGGCAAAGATTACCTGTGGATCATCGATCCACTGGACGGCACCACCAACTTCCTGCGCGGCATCCCGCACTTCGCCGTCAGCATCGCCTGCAAATACCGCGGCCGCCTTGAGCACGCCGTGATCGTCGACCCGGTTCGCCAGGAAGAATTCACCGCCAGCCGTGGCCGTGGCGCCCAGCTCAATGGCCGCCGCCTGCGCGTCAGCTCGCGCACGAGCCTGGAAGGCGCCCTGCTGGGCACCGGCTTCCCGTTCCGTGATGGCCAGATGGCGGACATGGACAACTACCTGGGCATGTTCCGCGCCTTGACCGGCCAGACCGCCGGCATCCGCCGCGCCGGCTCCGCCAGCCTGGACCTGGCCTACGTGGCTGCTGGCCGCTTCGACGCCTTCTGGGAGTCGGGCCTGTCCGAATGGGACATGGCAGCTGGCGTACTGCTGATCCAGGAAGCCGGTGGCTTGGTGAGCGACTTCAACGGTGGCCACGACTTCCTCGACAAAGGTCACATCGTTGCAGGCAACATCAAGTGCTTCAAGGCAGTACTGACTGCCATCCAGCCGCACCTGCCAGAAAGCATGAAGCGCTAAGCGCAGATTGGCGGCAAACAAAAAGCACCTCTTGAGGTGCTTTTTTTGTGCCTGGTGGTTTTGCGCGGCCTGTGCCGGCCTCTTCGCGGATAAACCCGCTCCTACATGGATCGCATTGCCCCTGTAGGAGCGGGTTTACCCGCGAAAAGGCCGACACAGGCCACGCAAATTACTGACCCGCTTCGCTCAGGATCAACTTGCCATTCTTGTCCAGCGGAATGGTCGATCCCGGCTCGCGATCCATCTTCACCTTGCCTACCTGATCACCGATGGAATAGGTCACGTTGTAGCCCACCACCTTCTCGCTGATGTCGTTGACCGTGTTGCAGCGAGTTTGCGTGGTTGTGTAGGTATCACGCTCCTGCATGCCTTCCTGCACCTTGTTACCGGCATAACCACCACCGACCGCACCGGCCACCGTGGCAATCTTCTTGCCGGTGCCACCACCGATCTGGTTACCCAGCAAGCCACCGGCCAGCGCACCCACGACGGTGCCGGCGATCTGATGCTGGTCCTTGACCGGCGCCTGGCGCGTAACGGTAACGTCCTTGCACACTTCGCGCGGGGTTTTCACCTGTTGCTTGATCGGCTGCACGTCGGTGACCTGGGCATACTCAGGCCCCTTGTTGACCAAGCTGTAGGTCGCGACAGCACCTCCGGCAGTCACACCGACAGCACCCAGTACCGCACCCACCAGCATTGATTTGTTCACGTGGACCTCCTGATCGTACCAGCGGGCATCAACCCGCGCTTCTCCCAGCCTTGGAGCAAAAAAAAAGGCGCGAGTTCAATACTCGCGCCTTTTACACCGCCAGGCGGTGATGGACTAGCCCTTACGGACGATCATCCACACCCTCGGCCTTGGTCGGCGGGATCAGGTCTTCGCTGTTCAGGTTCAGCCAGATCAGCACCACGTTGGCGATATAGATCGACGAGTAGGTACCGGCCATGACACCAATGAACAGGGCGAGCGAGAAACCGAACAGGTTGTCACCCCCGAAGAACAGCAGCGCAGCAATGGCCAGCAAGGTCGAAACCGAAGTGGCGATGGTGCGCAGCAAGGTCTGGGTGGTGGAAACGTTGATGTTTTCGATCAGCGATGCCTTGCGCATGACGCGGAAGTTTTCACGTACCCGGTCGAACACGACGATGGTGTCGTTCAGCGAGTAGCCGATGATCGCCAGCACCGCTGCCAACACCGTCAGATCGAAGGTGATCTGGAAGAACGACAGGATACCCAGGGTCACCACCACGTCGTGGATCAGCGAAACGATCGCCCCCACGGCGAACTTCCACTGAAAACGGAAGGCCAGGTAGATGAGGATACCGCCCAGGGCCAAGAGCATGCCCATGCCACCCTGGTCGCGCAGCTCTTCACCGACCTGCGGGCCGACGAACTCGACACGCTTGACCGTGGCCGGGTTGTCACCCCCGGCCTTTTGCAGCGCAGCAGCGACCTTGTTGCCCAGCTGCGGGTCATCGCCTGGCATACGCACCAGCAAGTCAGTGGTAGCGCCAAAGCTCTGCACTACCGCCTCGTGGAAACCGGAGTCGACCAACTCGGCACGCACTGCCTTGAGGTCGGCCGGGCGCTCGTAAGTCAGCTCGATCAGCGTACCACCGGTGAAGTCCAGGCCGAAGTTAAGGCCCTTCTGCCACCAGCTGAACAGCGCCAGCACGGTGAGGAGCACGGTAATGGCGAACGCGACATTGCGCACGCCCATGAAGTTGATGGTTTTCATCGCAGCTCCCTCAAACCCACAGCTTCTTGATGTCACGCCCGCCGCAGGTCAGGTTGACCATTGCGCGGGTCACCATGACGGCGGTGAACATCGAGGTGAAAATCCCGAGGGACATGGTAACCGCAAAGCCTTTGACCGGGCCGGTACCCATGGCGAACAGGATACCGCCGACCAGCAGGCTGGTCAGGTTGGCGTCGATGATCGCGGTGTACGCACGATTGAAGCCTTCGTGGATGGCACGCTGCACCGACATGCCGGCTTTCAGCTCCTCGCGGATACGCGAGAAGATCAGCACGTTGGCGTCCACCGCCATACCCATGGTCAGCACGATACCGGCAATACCCGGCAGCGTCAGGGTAGCGCCCAGCAGCGACATCAACGCCAGCAGCAGGACCATGTTGCCCGCCAGGGCGATGGTGGCGATCACGCCGAAGCCGCGGTAGATGGCGATGATGAACAGCGAGACGAACAGCATGCCCCACAGCGACGCATCGATACCCTTGGTGATGTTGTCAGCACCCAGGCTTGGGCCAATGGTACGTTCTTCAGCGAAGTACATCGGCGCAGCCAGACCACCGGCACGCAGCAGCAGGGCCAGCTCGGACGATTCGCCCTGGCCGTTCAGACCGGTGATGCGGAACTGGCTGCCAAGCGGCGACTGGATGGTCGCCAGGCTGATGATTTTTTTCTCTTCGACGAAGCTTTGTACGGCAACGTCCTTCTCGACGCCGCCGACGGTTTGCTTGACGTAGCGGGTAACCGGCTTCTGCTCGATGAAGATCACCGCCATGCTACGGCCGACGTTGCTACGGGTAGCACGGCTCATCAGCTCGCCACCGTGGCCATCCAGGCGAATGTTCACCTGCGGGCGGCCATGCTCGTCGAAGCTGGCCTGTGCGTCGGTAACCTGGTCACCCGTGATGATCAGGCCCCGCTCGACTGCGGCGGAGCGGCCGCCCTCACGGAACTCGAACACCTCGGTAGTGGCCTTGGATGCACCCGGTTCGGCACCGAAGCGGAACTCCAGGTTGGCCGTTTTACCAAGGATACGCTTGGCTTCGGCGGTGTCCTGCACGCCTGGCAGCTCGACCACGATACGGTTGGCGCCCTGGCGCTGTACCAGAGGCTCTGCCACACCCAGCTCGTTCACGCGGTTGCGCACGGTGGTGAGGTTCTGCTTGATCGAGTATTCGCGGATCTCGGCGACTTTCGCCTGGGTCAGCGCCAGACGCAGCACCGCAAGCTCGTTGCGGTCGGTGGTGGTCAGGTCGAAATCATTGAAATTCTTGCGGATCAGGGCACGTGCCTGTTCGCGAGTGGCATCGTCAGCGAAGCCCAGCATGATGCCGCCATCCTGCTGAGGCAGGCTGCGGTAGCGGACGCGCTCTTTGCGCAGCAAGGTCTTGACCTCGCCTTCGTAGACTTTCATGCGGGCAGTCATGGCCTTGTCCATGTCCACTTCCAGCAGGAAGTGCACACCACCAGACAGGTCCAGGCCCAGTTTCATCGGGCTTGCGCCCAGGTTGCGCAGCCATTGCGGGGTAGTCTGGGCCAGGTTCAGGGCCACGACGTAATCATCGCCCAGTGCCTTGCGCACTACATCCTTGGCTGGCAGCTGGTCTTCCTGATTGGTCAGGCGGATCAGCCCGCTGCCCTTTTCACCCAGGCTTGCGCCCTTGACAGCGATCTTGGCATCGACCAGCGCCTTGCTGACGCGATCAAGGTCGGCCTGATTCACCTGCAGCGCCGAGCTGGCACCGCTGATCTGTACCGCCGGGTCATCCGGGTAGAGGTTGGGAGCGGAATAAATGAAACCGACCACCAGTACCAGCACGATCAGTGCATATTTCCACAGAGGATATTTGTTCAGCATCACGCCGCCCGTTCAAGACGCGGGGCGCGTTGCGCGCCCCGACTGGAAAATAAAACCGGTAACTCAGATAGCCTTGAGCGTACCTTTTGGCAGGGTCGCAGCAATGGCACCCTTCTGGAACTTCAGCTCGACAGTGTCGGACACTTCCAGCACCACGAAGTCATCGGAAACCTTGACGATCTTGCCGGCGATGCCGCCGTTGGTGACAACTTCGTCACCTTTCTGCAAGTTGCTCAGCAGGTTCTTCTGCTCTTTCGCGCGCTTGGCCTGCGGGCGCCAGATCATCAGGTAGAAGATGACCAGGAAACCGACCAGGAAAATCCACTCGAAGCCGGTACCGGCTGGGCCAGCGGCAGGTGCTGCAGCGTCCGCGTATGCGGCGGGGATGAAGAAGCTCATTGGGCACTCCTAATGTAATTTTCTAATAATGGATGCGGACAGTCAGTCCAAGGGCGGTACAGGAAGCCCGCGCTTGGCGTAGAAGGCGTCGACAAAGGCGGCCAATTTACCCTGTTGAATAGCCTCGCGTAAACCGGCCATCAAGCGCTGATAATGGCGCAAGTTGTGGATGGTATTCAGCATGCTGCTCAGCATTTCGCCGCATTTGTCCAGATGATGGAGATAGGCGCGCGAGAAGTTGGTGCAGGTATAGCAGTCACAGGTCGGATCCAGCGGCGATTCATCGTGACGATGGAACGCATTGCGGATCTTGATCACCCCTGTATCAACGAACAGATGACCGTTGCGCGCGTTACGCGTCGGCATCACGCAGTCGAACATGTCGACGCCGCGGCGCACACCCTCAACGAGATCTTCCGGTTTGCCTACCCCCATAAGGTAACGAGGTTTGTCAGCAGGCATCTGGTCCGGCAGGTAATCCAGCACCTTGATCATTTCGTGCTTGGGCTCGCCCACCGACAGGCCGCCAATGGCCAGGCCGTCGAAACCGATGTTTTCCAGGCCTTCCAGCGAGCGCATGCGCAGGTCCTGGTACATGCCACCCTGGACAATGCCGAACAGCGCTGCGGTGTTGTCGGCATGGGCGTTCTTCGAGCGCTGGGCCCAGCGCAGCGACAGTTCCATGGAAGTGCGTGCCACATCGTGCTCGGCCGGGTACGGGGTGCACTCGTCGAAGATCATTACCACGTCCGAGCCCAGGTCACGCTGAACCTGCATCGACTCTTCCGGGCCCATGAACACCTTGGAACCATCGACCGGCGAAGCGAAGGTCACGCCCTCTTCCTTGATCTTGCGCATGGCACCCAGGCTGAATACCTGGAAACCACCGGAGTCGGTGAGGATCGGGCCTTTCCACTGCATGAAATCGTGCAGGCCGTTGTGCTTCTTGATCACCTCGGTGCCCGGACGCAGCCACAGGTGGAAGGTGTTGCCGAGGATCATCTCGGCGCCGATGGCCTCGATGTCGCGTGGCAGCATGCCCTTGACCGTGCCATAGGTCCCTACCGGCATGAATGCCGGGGTTTCCACGGTGCCGCGTGGGAAGGTGATGCGACCCCGACGGGCCTTGCCGTCGGTGGCCAGCAGTTCGAAGGACATTCGACAGGTGCGACTCATGCTTGATCCTCGGGCCCGCGTGGCGCCGGATTGCGGGTGATGAACATGGCATCACCGTAACTGAAGAAGCGGTACCCGTGCTCGACCGCCGCTGCGTAGGCAGCCATGGTCTCGGGGTAGCCGGCGAAAGCCGAGACCAGCATCAGCAGCGTGGACTCCGGCAGATGGAAGTTGGTGACCAGGGCATCGACCACATGGAATGGCCGGCCCGGGTAGATGAAGATGTCGGTATCGCCACTGAAGGCCTTGAGCACGCCATCACGCACGGCGCTTTCCAGCGAACGCACACTGGTGGTGCCAACCGCGATCACCCGACCACCACGGGCCCGGCAGGCCTCGATGGCATCGACCACATCCTGGCCCACTTCGAGCCACTCTTTATGCATGTGGTGGTCTTCGATCTTGTCGACCCGCACCGGCTGGAAGGTGCCGGCGCCCACATGCAGGGTGACGAAGGCGCGCTCGACGCCCTTGTCGGCGATCTTTTCCAGCAGCGCCTCGTCGAAGTGCAGGCCTGCGGTAGGCGCGGCAACCGCGCCGGCGCGCTGGGCGTACACGGTCTGGTAGCGCTCGCGGTCGGCGCCCTCGTCCGGGCGGTCGATATAGGGCGGCAACGGCATATGGCCGACACGGTCGAGCAACGGCAGCACCTCTTCGGTGAAGCGAAGCTCGAACAGCGTGTCATGGCGCGCGACCATTTCGGCCTCGCCACCGCCATCGATGAGGATGACCGCGCCAACCTTGGGCGCCTTGCTGGCGCGCACATGGGCCAGCACCCGGTGGCTGTCGAGCACGCGTTCGACCAGTACCTCCAGCTTGCCGCCGGAGGCTTTCTGGCCGAACAACCGCGCCGGGATCACTCGGGTGTTGTTGAACACCATCAAGTCGCCGGGGCGCAGATAGTCGAGCAAGTCGGGGAATTGCCGGTGCGCCAGCGCGCCGGTAGGCCCATCGAGCACCAGCAGACGGCTGCCATGGCGCTCGGCCAACGGGTGGCGGGCGATCAGGGAATCAGGGAGTTCGAAGGAAAAATCGGCGACGCGCATGATGATGTTCGGTTCGGCAGGGCCGGGAAGTTTAGCCCAATGTGTGAAAATTGACCATGAAAGCCGATTGACCGACCAGCGGCACCTCTTTATACTGCGCGCCACGCCCTGATGGCGGAATTGGTAGACGCGGCGGATTCAAAATCCGTTTTCGAAAGGAGTGGGAGTTCGAGTCTCCCTCGGGGCACCAATCCGAGCCCGTAGATCCCTGATCTACGGGCTTTTTTTATTTCTACGGCGTAATTTTGGCGTAACTCTGCGGGGCAGCTGCAAGCGCTCAGCGAAAAAGGTGCCCCATGGATGGATTGCAGTTCACGTCATCGATAATCGGATTTCTTGCGTGGCCAGCGGCGGTTGTTTGGCTTGCCTACCTGCTGCGCAGTCCGCTGGGAAAGCTGATTCCTCGGGTTCGGGCCGTAAAATACGGTGATCTACATGTCGACATTGGCGAGCAGATCGAGGCGGCCAAAGAGCAGGTTGAGGCAGAAAGCGAAACTGCACCTGTAGAGCCACCTGAACCTCCGCATAGCTTTAAGTCTCTCGCACAGGCAGACCCCCGGGCAGCCGTCCTGAGCTCTTGGCTACCTGTTGAGGGTGAACTGTATGAGCTAGGAAGTCAGTTCGGACTTGATAATACGAAGAACCCATTCCTGCACATTGAACATCTCAAGCACGTTGGTGTGCTGAGCACATCCTTGGTCAACACTCTTCATCACCTTCGCCAGATCAGAAACACAGCAGTCCATGTGACAGGGGACAGCGTGAGTTTTGACGACGCCATAAAAATGGGTGAAATGTGTCAGCTGGTCACTGCGCAACTGAAACTCATCAATGAGAGCACGAAGGGCCTGTAAGAAAGGTCGCGACGAGTGCGTCACGCTGAGATAGCCCGGGGTTTTGAAGCCCTCAGTTGTGTGTACGCGTCATACGCCCCCCCCCTGCACGAAGAAAACGAAAATTTAGGTTGACCCCTAAAAAGCTTGTCAGATTTGTCAGATTGTTCTTCTTACCTATCTCTAACCCTTATATCTCAAGGCTTTCAGCGTTTTGATGTAATGTCAGAAAGGTGTCAACGGACTGTCAAAACCTGACAAAACCCCTGTGTCAGATTTACCTTTCCCAAGTCGTTGATTTATAAGGCTTTTTTATTTGGCATGTCAGATCTGCCACGTTTTTCACACTTCGTTGTCAGATCGCAAACCCAGTAAATACGAGGCCTCCAGCCGATCTCCTGACAGATATCCATGTCCTGACAGGCTTTTGGGGGTCAGCCTGAAAAACCTTTCATGGGGCACCCCGAAGCTATCCTTAAAAATGCCCCGCGAAGCGAATTGATCGAGAGAAGAAAATGCGCAAAGCAGCCACCCGTGCAGCCCTCCCTAAAATCGAACTGATCCAGAACGGCGCGGCTTGGGAGGTGCACTGGGACTATCAGGAAGCACCGGAGAGCGCGGTCCTGTTCAAGCGTCGCGAGTACCTGGATGGCTACATACATGGCAGCCTGGACGGAATCGGCATCCATCCGAGGAACGTGTCCTGCGCCAGCGCGCGTACCGGTACCGTAAAGCGGCTGACCGAAGATCAGGCCGTGAGATTCAAAGTCCGCCTCGAGCACATCCTGATCCCCGTGGTGGCCAAAGAATTTGAGCGCCTGAATAACCTGGGCGACCTTCCTCACATGTGGCTGGCGACCGGTACCGAGCAGTGAAAGGATCTGCAATGAACGGGAATCGCTGACACACCACCCGCCGGGGGTTACAGCCAGATCTGCGCCGCGCACCTGGTGCGATCGACACACCCGAAAATCACTGCGTCCGAAATTGAAAATCCCTGAAATCGGGGATTTTTTCGTTTTGCTTCCACGGATTCCGCGGGCTCCAGCTGCGGGTGCCCCTGCCCGATTGTACGGCCAGCGAACCGCACGCCGTTGCACAACCTTTCATTTTCTTTCACAGCGTGCAATTGCCACCGGCCTGCGCGAGCCCAGAAACGGCACGGCCCGCAGCTTGGTTTGCACTACCCGGCTGGTTTGCACGATTTCACGGCGAAAAGCGCGTCGGCGGGAGGGGGATAAGTGAATTTCACAGCTGATTTTTTTGCTGCTTCGGTTTTTCACGTGCTACAGCACCTCGCCAGGCGCAGTGGCTCCCCGCTATCATCATTCTTTTCAGTGGAGGTAAGAGTGTGGCGGAACCACGATATAGCATAGAGGAAGGCAAGAGGGTCCCGGTCAGTGAAGCGCAAGCTGCATTGATCGATGAGTTTACTCGGGAGTCAGAACATTGGGAGTGGCTGAAAACTATTGGAGGGCGTGAGCTTAATGAAGCTGCTAGAGTCGCATATTCTGTATTCGTTGAGCAGCCTATAACTCAGTATATTCAAGGTATTCTCAAGGCTGGCTGGTATACTCCCGGGCCAGTTGATGAAATTCTAGTGAGGAAGGATTCGCCTGAAGCTCGGCTCGTCCAAAGACTGCAAAATGAGGGGTACGACTCCTTAGCATTATTTGTGTTCATTATGTCTTCACCAAAGCGAAGAAAGGTAAGCTGCGAATACCCAGAATTACTACATATTCTTGAAGACCCAAGATTCGACTACGAACGCTATACCGCAGTGAGCTTTATAAATGAAATGCAAGGAATAAATTCGCTTGCGCCGCAAGCTGGGGCAGACAGTGTTTCTTCCGCAGTGGCGGTTTTTCGCAGTCATATTGAAAGCAGTAAGGGAAGCATCAATCATGCTGTGAACTCCGTGCAGCAAGAAGCTGATATATCTATAGGGAAATTGAAAGGTGAATTTTCTCAAATGCGCCGGATGCTCGAACGCCGGAAGGAGCTATGGAAAAAACACATAAGAAAAGTAGTGTCTCAGTCGCGTGGTGAGATTGCGGCTGCACAAAATGACCTTAAGTCTGCAAGAGATGCTTACAGCGCTCAGATTGATCTCAAAGAATCAGTCAAATATTGGGAAGAAAGACGAAGCGCTCATGAACGGCAGAAGAATCTGTCTTTAGTTGCTGCTGTATGTAGCATGATAGCTACTTTCGTAGGAATGATTTGCTACTTAAGGCTCGAAGGAAGCGGTAGCTCTGTTGTCTCCAATGTGGGCACTTTAGGATCAATGTCTACGGATAGTATTGCAGGCTTGATCTCTCACTTTTTAGGGGCTGCATTGCTTCTAACATTCCTGGGGATTTTAATCAGAATTGCGCTTCGACAATATAACACGCACTCGAATTGTGCTTTGGAAGCGCAAGAACGTATGACTTTCACTAAAACCTATCTGGCTTTGATGCATGAAGGTAAGTTGAGCTCAGAAGCTGATCGCAGGCTTGTACTGGAGGCTCTGTTCAAACCTAATACCTTCTCAAATTCGCCAGAAATAACATTTACTACACCGTTGGAGATGATCTACAAAGCGGCTGATAGGAGTAAGTGATTTAATCGGCGCTTACTCGATGGTGAGTGAAAGGCCGCATTTGCATGAGCGGGCGTACCCAATAAAATTTTTTGGTGGATTCTGAATGATCAAAGATTTTGAAAATGAAAAAGATGCCATTGACGTGGTGACAGAAAGCATGTTCAGCGTGGGCTTTCTGAAAGATATTTCTGACTGTATTTCCGAAGGGAATGGGGACAAGCTTACTGTAAAAAACTTTTACGATCAGTGGAGTCAGCAGGTAAGGCCGGGTCATATCATAATTCCATTCAATTTGGGAATAATTACATCTTATCTCTACACTGGGATCCTTTTGACTAAGGAGCGATGGGATTCGTTGATTCCGGACGACGCCACTCCAGAGGCCCTAGCCGAGTGGAGCCTGTCCTGTGTAGTTGTAACCGCACCCATGAAGCCTGCTCCATCTGTGAAGTACATTATCAGGAGGATCAGGAATGCGCTTGGCCACGGAAATATAAAAATTGATGTCCCAGAAGATGCAGTTCGGGATCAATTGTTAGAGCAGGTTAAATTTGAGCTTTTCGACGTAAGTCGAGATCCGGCAGATACATTCCTTGCAGTCGCTAGCGTCAAATCATTAATAGGCTTGGTCAGGAAGTTGCAGTCCGTCGCGCATGCAGATATTCGCAGTCGTCAGTAGTGTGTCATTCCTGGGAGGGCGCCTGCTTGTTGCCTGTTAATGAAAAATGAAAGCCCGCTCAAAGCGGGCTTTTTATTTATGTTTGTGCAGTGAGTCAGATCACAATACCCTTCCGGAGCATATACGCACGGATATCCGCCACGGTTGTTTGAATCTCGGCATCCGTAAGTAAGGCATTATGGCCCTGGAATACTGCAACGTCGCAGGTACCAAGCAGGTTGGTTTGACCGCTGCCCACGCGGATCTTGCCGGTGGACAGCCGACGTGGTGTAGATGCGTTGGTGGTCTGGATCAGGTTGGAGGTGAAGTCGCGCATGGTGACGCCTGCCGCACTGACCTGGAGCATGTACAGGCTCCACTTGTTGGCCAGCGCCGGCTTGGTGACACCTGCCAGCACGTTGGTGTTCGAGGCTGCGTCTGCACCGAAGCCGCCAGTTGCGGTGACGCGGTTCTCGGAGTTCACAAAGATGCTGACGCCCCAAGCCGCCCCGCCATCTGCCGCCAGACCTTGATAGTTGCCCAAGAACATCGGGCGCTCGGCTGAAACCGTGCCATCCGCCGGGGTCCTCGCGACGATGAACAGCGTCATCGCCTCGCTTTCCGACATGGCCGTCTCGATGCAGTTCACAGTGCCTTTGCAGCTGAGGTAGGCCGCCTGGGGCACTGGGGCACCGATTAGCTTGCCCTGCGCCTTGCCGGGCGCGTAGTTCCTCGCCGCTTTGACTAAGCTTCCATTCAGGAAGTGAATCGCCTCAAGTCCGCGGCGAATGGGCGCTGCGTATTCGGTGGCGAATGCTTCAGCATCTACATCTTTAGCAACAATGCGAGTACCCATGTCGTAATCCTTATTAAAATCCAGTGCTGCGATCGTATTGGAACATTACACATGGATTGTGCAATGCGAATGTATTGCCCAGCGGCGATTCAACAGTGTTAAACAAACCGTGCGTGTCACGAAGGTTCCCTCGCGCACCAGTCACTGGGCCGGAAGCTTTCGGATCACCGTCACGGCCGCGAGCATAACTTACGGTTGCATTGTTGCTAGTTGGTCTGGTTAGCAAAATGCGGACGGTATCAGTATTGATGACACTAACAGTGCTGATTATATCTGTTTTGAGCACATTGCTCTCGCGGATATCAAATCCGAAATTAGGCGCCATGGCTGCAAGAGCATCATCAAGCACCAGCTCTCCGCGCGGCACATGAAATTTTATGTCGATATGTTCAGGTTTCCATTCCACGGATACCGGTTCAAGAGGACGCCATTTGCCGGATCGGCGAATCATGGTTTCGTACATAGCCCGGCTGCGATACTCGCCAAGCAACCAAGAGGCTTCATTCGTCAAATGAAGCGTATCGCTGCCTGTCGGCAGGATGTAGGCCGGTACAACCACAACCACATCAGGGCGCTGGCGGCTCAAGCGCCACTGAGCCAAGGCGATGCTCATGTTATCCAGCTCGTACTTCCGGTGCGCGGCAACTTGGTAAGTGAAAGTGTATGGTCTGAACGTCTGTCCAATAACCTTTACTGCTACTTCGCGGGTTAGACCATCGAAAATATTCATCATATTTTCGACATACTGATAACCGGACTTGTTGGAGCCGACTACATAGTTACTCTCGCCCTGGTCCCAGGTGTAAGCCCAGACGGAATAGGTTTTGCCCATGGCTACCGAGGTGGCATGACAGTCCTTGATCATCTGGACCATCTTCTCGTAGTACCCGTCGCCCAATGGTGCAGCCGACAGCTGCTCCACGGACTTGCCGCCCCGTCCGCAGGCGGCGCCTACCCAGACCCAGTTCTGAGCGGACTCACCGTCAGCGATTGCCCTTCGCACCAGGCCGTTGCACAGCCCCGATACAGGCGTTTCGCCGCGCTGCCCGTTGTCTTTTTCCACAAGCGGGGCGTACCGATTCGCCACGTATCCTGGCTCATCTGGTCGCACGTTGACGCCGCCGGCCAGCATCAGGTTGCCGTACTCTTGGACAGTGGACAGCGAAGGCTGGGCGTTCTGACCGTCCGACAGGGACTGACCGTAGTTGATGATGCCTTTGTGATCGGTGTTTCGCTGGCGATCGAGCAAGGCCTCTTGCGGCTCGACCTGGACACTCTCGTGCGGCTCAGCGGGCAGCCCGAAGTAAACCTTGTCCTGTCCTACGCGTCCGAACATGAAGTTGTGCTTATCCACAAATTCCAGGCCTTCAACGTTGGCGGCCTGGGTGGTCCAGCCGTTCACAGTGCTTTCGGTTGCGCCCAGCCGCGAGGTGATGAAGCCGTTCCGATCGCTGAGCTCGAGGCCGTCTTCCGTAGGGCGGATCTGTGCCCCCGGCAAGTCGAGCGTGCCGTCCTCAAGCACGCGCATGATGAGGAATCGATTCTTGTCTTGGACGCTGAAGGGATCGTCACCGGCATTCACCAGCTCGCGGACAGCATCCACTGCCTTGCCAGACGGCATTTCGCCGATCTTCACTGCTGCACCCCCCGTGTTGCGGTACAGCACCAGGATCTGCTCGGCGTCGGTCTTCGCGACTTTGAAGTACTCGCCGTTCAGGGTTTCGGCCAGGCCTTGGGCCTCGCTGTCCTTGATGTCTGCTGCGTACTGGGCGATCTCCTGCGCTGTTTCGGCGCGGCTCGCCGCCTGCTCAGCGGCTGCCACCGACTCGCCCACGTCATTGAATTGGACATGCAGGCGGTAGTCCCGATCGTTCGCGGCCACGCGCACGTCATACAGACCGTTGGGTGCGGCAAACTGGGCCAGACCGTTGTTGTCGGCAAGGAACGGGTTGTTTAAGGGCAAACCGTTCGCTTTCAGCAGCCCACCGACCAGGTTGCTGTTCCCGCGCTCGTACACGTAGCAGGTGGCGCCTGGCAGCTTGTTGCCCTCGTTATCCAGGGCGAAGAAATTCTTGAGTTCCATAAGTGATCCTTAGGCGGTAATCGGTTTGAGCTGTTGAGCCAACAGCTCCGCGCTGGCGGCTTTGGACGCGAACTGGGCGGCATCGCCTGAGCTGGGCGCCGGTCCGGGCACGTGGGTGTGGGTGGCCAGCTGAGTGGCCAGCTGTTGCACCAGGTCGATCAGGTCGCACAGCACCTGGAGCACGTTCACGGAGTCGGACCCCAGCCAAGTGGTGCCGGCGATGCTCCGGCGGGTGGCCTTCACGCGCTCGAGCAGGTCGCCACCCACAACCAGGTTGAGCTTCTGGCCCACCACCTGGTTGAGGTCACGCCCCGTGGAAAGACCAAGGTCATCGATCGCCGCAATCGAGGCGGCGCCGCCGGAAAGCAGCTTCAGCGCGCCCAGGGCCTCGATCGTCTTGATACCGCCCACAGACTCGGTGGAATGGTCATCCACGGTGCGGCTGTGGCTCTGGTACTGCTCGGCGTTGGTAAGGCTTTCCACCACCCGATCGGTCGACTTGTCGCGGATCCGGCCATCGGTCTGCCGGGTCCAGTCGCCATTGGCCTCGACGCGCTGCTGTGACGCCTCACTGTGCTGCCAGACCTGGTCACCTTTGGGCAGGCTGGGCAGGGACAGGCCGTGCGGCAGGATGCACTGGATGAAAGGCTTGTGCGGCAAGCCCTGGGCGAACGAAACGACGACCTTGGTGCCTTCCTCGGGGAAGCTGTAGAACCCCATTTCGTCGCCGCCAGTTGGCACCGGTACCGGCACGCCGGCCAGCAGCGGCATGGACTGGTCCGGTTCGTTGTCCTGGTCCAGGACCTGCAGGTCCACGGCAAAGCGCGGGCGGAACTCGTCGCAGATGCCGGCGCCGGCAGGTGCGTCAGCCACGGCGACGACCTGGGCGAAGCGCGGCAGGTGGCAGCCGCCGCTCAACTCGGGAAACATGCGCTCTACACAGCGCCGGATTGCGTCTTCCATTTGATCGCCATTTCGGTACCGGCAAGTGCCACGGAGGTGACGCGCTCGCCGTGGTTGATGGTTGCACCAGGACGCAGCCCGGGTAGGGCCGCAATCACGGCGCTCTGGTTGCCCTGATAGTTGTTGAACAGCTGGACCGGCAGCTGCAGCGGCGAACGTTCGCCAAAGAAGCTGTGCGCCCAGCTGCCGACGAACACTTCGCCGTCGCCCTGCTGCTGCCAAATCAGGTCGGGGATGGTGAAAACCCGGGCCAGGCTGTCCATGGCTTGGAAACCGGACGCCAGGCTGTAGAAATAAGGCGCTTTGGTTGTGGCGTAAGGCTGCGCCGGCACTCGGAAGCGCAGGCCGGTCTGATCGCTGACAGCTGCCAGAACGGTGCGCAGATCGGCGTGACGTAGGTTAAGCGGAAGCGGTTTGGCCAGGATTGCGGCCAGCTCGCGGCAATACAGCACCTGCTCCAGCTGGTTTACCGCGGTGCTGCGCTCGACGTAGCCAATGAAATGGCGCTGCAGGGTCGCCTCGTTGTAGCCGATGTCGAGCGTGACCAGGCCGGAGACGGGCTCGGTAGCCTTGACAGTGAACTGGGCACGACCGGGGGTGGCCAGGTCCAGGCGGACATCGTCCTTGACCAGGACGTGCTCGATGCCGGCGATACGCAAAACCTTATGCAGCTTCACGATTTGCCACCCAGGTAGTCATCGAGCTTTTTCAGGGTTGCCTCGAAGCCACTCAGTTCCTGGCCACCTGTAGTTCCGCCGGCGCCGGTACCAGTGCTGCTGCCGCTGACCGCTTGCCCAGGTGCGCTCTGGGTGCCTACCGCGTTGGCGGCACGGCGTTTCTCCACGCGCTCCGGGTTCGACAGCTTCTCCGTCAGGGTGAACTGGATACGCCAGGCACGAAGCGTGTCGTCTTCTCGGGCGCTGACACCGTCGGAGAACTGGACCTGACGCATGCCGATTGCGGTTGCCGTGTCGTTCACGATCCGGTACGTCTTGAGTTGGCCACCGCTCTCGGTGGCCTCGGCCAGGCGCATGAGCGTGCGCAGGTCCGCCGCGTCTATGAATCGAATCATCAGGGAAACAGCCAATGTTTTGGGCTTGAACCCCTTGTGCGCCGTGTCGGTGTTGCTGGTTTGACCCGACATGTCCCCACTTTCAATGCGCAGATCGCCGGTAACTTTCATCTCCCGACCTCTGATGTGTTCGCCATCCAGGAGCAAAGTCATAGGCCCACCAGTTCGCGAACGAAGCTCAAGCCCTTCAGTGATCCCACCAGCATCACGCCGGCGGCCAACGGCCATTCGTGACCAGGTGCCTGGCCGGTCAGCAGGTCACGGCGCAGTTCAGCGGCATTGCCCGGGCCAATCAGGCGGGCGGTCATGCTGACGTCCGCTTCCGCGCCGTCAAAAGTCGCCTTGAGGTTGGCCAGCTCCTGATCTTTTGCAGCGCTGCGCTGTGCCTTGCGGCTGGCCAGCGCCTGCAGTTCGGCCATTGGCGAGCTGGATGCAAAGCTTTCCAGCGCGGCCAGTTGCCCGGACATCACCTGGCTGGCGGTACGGGTGATGGTGGACTGCTCCAGGGGAAGCTCACCCCAGCGCGGGAGCATGCCGGCGGTCGGTAGCTCCCATTTGGCCGTTTCCAGCTCGGACAACCGGCGGGCTCGGTTCTGCGCTCGCTTCAGATCCGGCAGCGGCAGCACGGCGTTGAAGCGGCTGAGCGTGGTCGCAAAGTGGTCGTAACGAGTGCCGACGAACATCACGACCAGGGCGTACTTCTCGCCCCCGGGGCGATTGGTGTCTGTCACATCCTGGAGCTTGGTGGCCAGGTGCTGGAGCAGATTCGGCGCTGACAGGTACCGCTGCAGCCCCCGGCCTTGGCCCACTCCACTTTGGAACGGCGTAACCACCAGAGCTGCGGGAACCTCGCCCAGCGCCTCGCTCATGGCGCTGCGCCCAGCTGCGACCGCTGCAGCAGCTGCTGCCCCGACAGGACCGGGATCAGTGGTGGCCATCCCTTGGAGTGCGGCCACGCGATCGCCCGCGCTGGCCAACTCGCCGCCGGCCATGGCTTTTGCCTCCTCGAGGTCGGCCAGCCAGCTAGTGGCCTGGCTAGGCCAGCGCATGGTGACTGGATTCCAGGTCATATCAGTGCAGCCTCCCAGGTCACCGCCTCGAGGCCAGCCAGATCCCTGGCATCGCGGGCTTGCTGCAGGCGTTCCTTGAGGCTGTAGGCCTGCTGCAGCAGCTGCAACTTCATGCGAGTGAAGTCGTCGGCCACCTGACGCAGCTGCGCAGCAGTGTGAAGCCGATAGGCCTTGGCCCCGGCCTGATCGGCGCAGGGGTAGGTCAGGTTGACGCCCAAGGCGGCGGCACCGCTCAGGTTGACCTGGTCGTCCAATGAAGTGCTATAGCAGTAGCGATCGCCCAGGACCTGGGACCAAAAGCCGCCAGTGATCTGCTGGCTGCAGGTGGCATCGATCTCCTGCAGGCGCTCCTGATAGCGACGCTCCACTGTAGCCGGGATGTCATCCACCCACTGGCCGTCCTGCCACACTTGCCCAGGTCCCGGCGGATCGAGGGTATAACCGGCTGGCAGTTGCCCCAGTCGGTCGATCGACGTGGGCTCGCCAGTCTTGGTGTTGTAGGCGGTCAGGCCCAGGTACGAGTCGATCAGTTGCCAGCGGCGGCCATCCCAGTGCGCGGCCTTGAATTCCGGTACCGCCGGCGGAGCGACCTCGACGCAGCCACGCGGAATCAGCCAGACGTTCTGCTCCAGTGGCGACGGATCGGCATAGGTCTGGCCGGTGTAGATACCCAGGTGATCCGTTTGGTAGACGATTTTGGATTGCATGGCGGGCCTCAGTACTTGATGAAGGCGTTGAACGCGATGTTCTGCGGCCGCGTCTCGTTGCCGCCGGTGGCGTTGACGGTGATGGCGTGGGTGTGGTCTACGACGCCAGTCACGGTAATGTTGTGGCTATGGTTGCCAGCACTAGTGGACGTCGAGTAGTTGTTCACGCGAGTCGTCATGTCGTCACCTGAACTCAGAACCTCGCCGCCAGGATCGACAATCCCAATCTCCTGGCCCTCTTTCACGCCGTGGGTATGTTCGCCTTGTGCATCGCTGCTGGCCGTGTGGGTGTGCGCGCCGGCACCGACGGAACTGGCACCGTGACTGTGGGAGCGGATTTCGTCGGCCTGAGTGCTGCCTAGCACACGACCAGGGTCCAGGTTGCGGCCGTCGTCCAGGGCGCGGATGAAAAGCCCGCGTGCATCTGGCAGGTTGAAGGTGCTTACACCGTCGCCGGCGCCGTGACGGGTACCGATTTTCGCGAACAGCCTGGCATAGACGGTGCGGGACACAGCGGCGCCATTGGCGCGCAGGCAGCCCGGTGGCGGGGCATCGAGGTCAAAGAAGACGACCTCGCCCACCTGGTTACTTTCCAGCTGAGCAATAGCGGCCCTAAGCGCCTTGGTGGTGGCCAGGATGTCGCTGCTGTCGCTGTTCGGATCGTCGCTCTTGGCATTGGGCAGGTTGCCCAGATCAACATCGTCCTTGGTGGTAGCCCGGGCGCGAAGGTGCGGGTAGTCGCCCACCTTCGCGGCAAAGTAGTCGATCAGCGCTGAAGTGATGGGTTGCCACAACCGTTGATCGGTGATGGTGCCGGCAACGTCGACGCTGGCCAGCTCGACCAGGTAGTGCTGGGTACCGTCGTTGTCCTGGTAGTCCGCCATGGCGGCGCCAAAGACAACGGACCACTGCGCAACCACGTCATTGCCTTGCCGGCGCAGCGCCACGTCCAGCCAGGCTTTGATGGGCAGTGCCGGCAGCTGAACCAGGACTGGCTCATCGAGCGCGACCCGAACCCCTTCGACGTACAAGGTTCCGGCCTTGACCTGGTACAACCCGAATCCATTGCGCTCCAGCTGTAGCCCGCTGTCCCAGAAGCACACCCGGCCATAGACGTCGCGGTTGCTCTGCCGCTCGCGGCGATCGATGCCAGCCAGGCGCACGGTGAAGTCGTGCTGCCAAGTACTCGCGTCGACGGTGATGCCGGTCAGTTCCTGGGCGCCGTTGTACTCCACCAGGAAGTTGCGGGTCAGGTTGTTGCCGATCTGCATCGGCGGGATGTTCTGGCGCTTCTGCTGCAGGGGAACGTAGGCCACAGCCAGCAGCGTGTTCTCCTCGGTCACCAGCCCGATCCAGTTGAAATCCCAGTCACCCACGCTGGAGTCAACCACCACGCTGTAGATCACCTGGTTCGGGTTCACATAGCCTTGGCGATCGACCTCAGTGGTGTACACCACCTGCGCAGCGGGCGGCATCCCAGCTGCACGATCCACTGGCGCCGCTGGGTTGAGGCCAGGCACGTTGGCGAACACGAAGCTGGCCACGCGCAAGAGCTGCTGGTTGGCCTGCTTCTGCGCAATCAGCGACTGGCCGGCGAGGGTAATGCTTGCTCCCATGGGGGCTCCTACGAATTCTTGGTGGTGACGATGGCCAGTTCGTGAATGACGACCAGGCGATCAGCGCTGTCGTCCAAGACGGCACAAAGGGTCTGTTGGTCGTCATGGAAGTGCGCGACCGGCATGCCCAAAGCCACCGGCGTGATCGTGGCGAACTCATATCGCCGGCAGGTGCGGCCGTACTGCTGCATCAGCACGCGCAGCAGCACCGGATTGGCGCTCAGTTGGCTGTCGGTGAGGTACAGGCGCACCACGTCCCAGTTCACGCTGTCGAAGCGCTCCTCGATCTCGACGTAGCCGACGCCCAGGCGCTGGAAGATCCGCACGGTGCCGGCGCTGCTTCCGGCGTCCTTGGCGTTGATGAAGGCGTACTTCACCCTTTTCCGGTACAGGCTCTCTGGCTCGCCCTGGAAGCGCTGGATATCGCGCTGCCAAGCCAGCAGATCGAGGATGGTCAGGTGGCAGGTCTCGGCATCGAGCTGCAGCAGCGGCCAGTTCATCCAGGACTCAACCCGGGTCCACCAGGCCTGCGCGGCGTCACGCAGTTTGGAAAGCTCGACGCCCTCCAGCCAGAAAGGGAGTTTGAGCTTATCCACCGATCACCACCTGGACAGCATCGAGGCGGGGAATGGTCAGCTGCGAGACGATGTCGACGTTGTCGAATTTCAGCGACTCGATGCCGGTGAAGGTCTCGTGCAGCTCCTCTCCCAGGCGGCTAAATGAGAATCGCGACTGCGGATAGGTCAGGGTCGGTTGGTAGTCGCTGGCAGTGCTCTCGCGGAACGCAGCCCGGATGAACAGCTCGATGTCGCTCAGCAGCGCATCCTCGCGCTCGGTGCCGACTTGCGCGTCTGGCCAGACCGTGACGCGGACGGTGTGCTGGGTGGCGGGCATCTCCTGGACCAGCATGTCGTCCCCGTGGCCATGGTTGCCCTTGTCGCGGACGTAGCTGTTGATCTTTTCCAGGTAGCTGGCTGCTGGTGATCCCGCTTCGAACAGGACAAAGGCATTGGCGCTGCCAGGTCCTCGAGGAGCGTCATGCTCGAAGTACACGCCATCAGGCTCGACGCCCGGGAAGGACGCGATCATGGCCCGGTACACGGCGTCGGTGTGCCACTGGTTGACCGCGCTGAACTGGTTGCGAGTACGCAGGCGCAGGTCGTCGTCGTGCTCCTCGTCCGCCCCAGGCTGGGACAGCCAGCCATCGGCATTGACCACCTGAATTACGCCGGGTACCGGCTCGGGCAGGATCGAGTAGTATCCCGGGGCGAGGTTGTAGCCGCTGCCCGCCTCGGTCGCTTCAACCGGCACCAGGACCTGCGAGTCACCGTCGAGGAACTGGCTGGCGGCGGTGGTGACCAGGACGTAGACGTTGCCGTTGATGGCCACAGATTGCACGCGCACGCCGGCGGGGATCTCCAGCACGCCGGCGACACCGCTGCGGGTGAACAGCAGTTGCCCTTGGGCCTTCGTCGAGGCCTTGCGAGTGACGTCGACTGCCCAGGCCAGCATGTCCAGCCAGGTGCCGGTGGCCGTCTTGACGAAGAAGTTAGGCAGCACGGTGCTGACCATGAACTCGATCAGCCACAGCACGGGCTTGGTCACCAGGGCAGTGACCACACGCCAGAACGGTGACCAGGCGCTGGTGTTGCTCAGCTTGCTGCCCTGGGCGGCTACCTCTTTCTCCCAGGCGGTGCGCAAGCCCGCCTCGGTCGTCGGGACGCCGGCATCCTGCAGGGCTTTCTTGAAGTCGACGTCACTCACAGGATTACCTCAGTGGTTCCAAATGCAACGGTGGTGGCGGTGACCAGGTACTGGCCAGTGCCGGTCTCGATGATCTGTACGGTGCCCGGTACTAGGCGTTCGTCCTCCTCCACCAGCAACTCCAGCTGCTTGATGCAGTCGGTGCGGCGGAAGCGGTCACGCTCGGCCATCAGCGTCACCAGCAAGCCGCTGTCGCGGATCATGTGGCCGATGTCCTGGGCGATGCTGGCCCGGTCCTCGACCAGCAACGGCTGGTTCGAGGGGTCCAGGGTCAGGTCGTTGTTGGTGATCAGCAGATCGATGTACATGCCCATCAGCCCACCGCCATGCTCATCGCGTTCTCGATCTCCAGCGGGTTGATCTCTTTGCTGGTGGTGATGCTCATGTGCTCAACGTGCAGTTTCTTGCCCTGGTCGTTGTTGGTGGTGGTGTTCTGGATCGAGCGCAGCAGACCGCCCGGCGGTACCGCCGTTGGGCCCTTCGGGCTGATGCTTGCGCTGGACTGCTTCAGGTTCTGGCGGGCCTGCTCTGCCTGGACGTCAGGGATCTGCGGAAGCTTCGGCAGGTCGGCGAACACGGTGTCGATCTCAACGCCGGGGATCTTGTTGAGCATCCCGATCAGGCTGTTGATGGAGTCCTTGAAGATGGACACGATCCCGTTCCAGGCGGTGCTGGCCATGCCACTCCAACCGCCGATCGAGCCAAACCAGTCGGAAAGGCTCTGCAGCTGGGCGCTGATCCACTGGAAGGCCGCAGTGTTCACCAGGGCGCCGGTCCAGTGGTCCCAGTAGACGATCGCGGCCGCTACAGCCACGCCCAGGGCGATGATGCCGGCAACGATCAGCAGAACCGGGTTGGCCGTCATTGCGGCGTTAACCAGCCAGATCGCGCCCTGCCACAGCAGCATCCCGCCCCGCACCAGACCCATCCAGGTGTACATGAGCACCATGCCCGCCACGAAGCCAGTGATCATCACGGTGTGGTAGAGGAACATTGCGATCGAGCGGTAGCCCGTCCAGGTCAGGATCTTCCAAACGACGACCAAGCCCATCCAGACCATCCGCCCCATGCCGACGACCAAGGTCAGGGCCGACATGGCCGTGATGATGCCCAGCACGGCCAGCGTGGCGATGCCGAGCGCCTTGGTGATGTTCGGGAACAGTTGGGTCCAGCGGGTGAGCGTCTGGCCGATGCCGACCAGCTTGTTCATGAGCGGGGTCAGCATAGGAATCAGTGCCTGGCCGAACGCGACACGCAGGGCCTGGACCGCTGCACCGAATTGCTCCCACGGGTCGACCATGGCCTGGGCCATCTTCTCGGCGTTCTCCAGCCCGCGAACCTTGCCCAGCTCCGCGATGCCGTTTCGCAGCCGATCGGTGTCCATGGCCAGCGCGCCAATCACCTGGGCGCCCTCCCCGCCGAACGCCTCGACCAGCTTGGCGTTGCCGGCGGCGTTCTTCAGATCGCCGAATTTGCCCTGCAGTTTGCCGAGAATGTCGACCATCGGCAGGACCTTGCCGGTGGCGTCAGTGAACTTGATACCCAGCTTGTCCGAGGCGTTGCCGATGTTCTCGAAAAACGCCTTGTACCGACCGCCGGCGTCGCCGCCTTCCATCGTGCTGCTGAGTGTGCCGATCACCGCCATTTGCTCGGCGAAACTGACGCCCGAAGCCGTTGCGATCGCGCCGGCTTCCTTGAAGGCATCCTTCAGTTGCGCGCCGTCCGTGCGGAACAGCTTCACGGCAAGGGCCGTCTGGCTGGTCAGCTGCTCGACCCATTGCACCCGACCGACCTTGTCGGCCTCGGACTTGAACAGGTTGTACATGCTGCCCAGGTACTGGCTGGTCGTTTCGGTGTCGGCCTTGGTGGCCTTGGCCAGCACGCTGCTGGCATTGGTAACGGTGGCCAGCTGGTTGCCGACCAGCCCCTGGATGGCGCCCTCGATCGACCGAGCCGAGGCAACGAAGTCCACAGCACTGGCCCCGTATTGCACGGAGAACTCGAGCGCTCTGGCGTTGAGCGAAGCCAGCGCATCCTCTGCCGTGCCCATGGCCCGGACATCACCTAGGGCGCCGTTCAGTTCTCGCGCCGGATCCAGGAGCGCGGTGATGCCCTCGAACGACTCCCGCATCCCAACGAAGCCAGCCCCCATGCGCACGATGTTCGCTGCGCCGGCGTCGGCCAGGTCGGTGATGGTGTTCTTGATCTTGCTCGCTGGGCCGGTGACCTTGTCGGTCAGGCTCAGGATGAAGGCCAAGCGGGCAGATTGATCAGCCATGGGGTCATCCGTTCAGTGCGTGGGCGATGCCATTGGCGACGGCGATTTCGTTCCGTCGCCAATACTCGTCTTCCAGCCATTTCGCGGTACCGAGGTTCTCGATCGAGGGTTCGGTACCGGGAAGCCAGCGCTGATGCAGGGCACAGAGCTGGCCGAAGCTGTTTTCCGTCAGGCCGTCAGCGTGCTCGAGGACTTTTTTACGATCACGCCCAGATCAGGGGCGTATTCCTCGACCAGGGCGCTGGCCAGGGTCATGGTGTAAACCGGGTTGGCCAGGAACGGCTTGAGGGAAGCCTTCTGTTCCTGCTTAACGGTGCTCATCAGCAGGTTGTGGGCCGGCGCCACCTTGTTGGCCTGGGTGGTGCCGTTGAAGTACTTGGTGATGTCCTGGGGCGTCAGGGTGAAGTCGAACTCCTGCTCTTTGACTTCCAGGGTGATGGTGCGGTTGGCTTCGGTCATGGTGCGGTTCCAGTAGTGGTGGGTTGGGTGGTGCAGAAGCTGCGGACGTGGTCCTGCAGCCCCAGGATCATTTGCTTGCTGACGGCGAGCTGGTCGCGGAGGGTGAAATAATCCGGTCGAGCGTTTGCTGCGAGTTCGGGGGCGCCTGCATCAGCCAAGCCGGTACCGGCGGAATCGGCGTGCACAGTGGCGGCGGGGCAACTGGCTTGGACGAACAACCGCTGATCGCCAGTACCGACAGAAGTGCGCAGATCCTGATTGGCCTTGAGGGCATTGCTCAGTTCCTCGATGTGTTTGTGATCGTTAGCCGCTGCCTGTGCCAGGCGCTCGGCGGTCTGATTGGCGATCCGGATAGCGGCATCACGCTCGCTCAGTGCCTGATCGCGCTCCAATCGGGCGGTGTCGCGCTGCTCCAGCACGCTGTCGATCAGAAACCAGGTGCTTCCGGCGAACAGCAGGGCGGCCAGCACTTGCACGATCAGGAGGCGCATAACTTCGCCTCCGCCAAACGACGGGCGTGCAGCCCAGGAACGAACACCTTGTTGCCCTTGGCGTCGGTGACAAAGGCCCAAACCGGACGGCCATCAGCGCCCCAGGCCAGCGCACGGCAGCCCTCGGCGATGCGGCCAGCGTTGATGAGGCCCACAGCCCGGCTCGCACAGGTGGCGGGCTCGCCGAAGTTGTGCCCATGGCTCGACAGCGCGTCGAAGGTGTTCTGCTTGATCTTGTCGTTGGTCAAACAGCTGGCCAGAACCAGTTGGCCCTTCTCGACCACCAACTGCTCCACCTCGGCACAGCGCGCCGGCGACCAGTAGTCGCCGACCACCACCGGGTAAGGGCTTGTGTAGCGGGTGATGCCCTTGCACACCGTTGGCAGCCCGAGGGCCAGCTGGTCGGCGTACACGACGTTCTGGCCCTCGCCTTCCCACTTGCCCAGGAAGGCCATTAGCGTGCTGCTGCTCAGCACCAGGGCGATTGAGCCCGTTAGGATCCTGTTGCGCAGGCTCATGGCTTTACCTTCCAGTCGCGCAGCATCTGGCGGTACTTCGGTACCAGCAGCAGGATTTGCAGCACCATGTACACGGCGGTCAGCATGTAGGCGACCGACGACCAGTCAACGGCGCCAGTAACCCCGGTTGCAGCCACCCCGATCGCGGGCGAGGCCTTGGCCAGGGCAACAACGGTGTCCTGCGCGGCTTGATTGGTGCTCATCGATGAGCCCCCTTCTCGAAAGTGGACTGGCAAGGAACGCAACGGGTCTTGCCGCCCAGGGCGCGGCGGGCCTCGGGGATCTCCCCGCCACAGTCTTCGCAGTGAGTGAGGCTCGGCCCGCTCGAGCGCGTGCGGTCCAGGACGGCAGTAATCGCCTGTTCACGCTGACGCTGCTCAATGTCCTGGGCGCGATCGAACGGGCAAACCATCAGGTCAGGCCCTCGATTTCAGCCGCGGACAGGTACGGCACGCCGTTGATCTTGATGAAGTCAGGGCTGGTGACGTCGTACGGAAGCTTGTGAGTGGTCTTTGCGCCGCCCTTCGGATCGATGGACAGCAAGCTGGAGACGCGCAGCTTGCAGCCGAAGGCCTCGATCCGGCATTCCTCGTCGCCGACCTTGCCGAAGAAGACGATGTCGAACGGCTCAAGCTCGCGGAAACTGCCCGCGGCCTTGGCCTGGGCAACGATCAAGTTGAAATTGGTGCTATCCACCTCGATCTCGCCCGCAGCTGATACGTCACCATCGACCCAACCGTTCGGCACACCCTTGCTCTGGGCCACCGCGCTGTTGTCGGTAACGTCCAGCGAAGCCGCCTCGACGTGGAGCAGGCTGTCACCCAGGTTCACGTCAAAATTCTTGCCGCTAAGTTTTGCTGACATGGGTTACTCCGAGTCGTCGTTGGAAAGATCCAGCGCGATGTTCGCGGTGATGTCTTTCGGGCAGTTGAGGGGGCGTAGGGTCAGGTAGGCCACGACTGCGGTCTTGCTGAACCAGTTGATGACGATGTCGCCATCCTTGGGCTGGGTGATTTCACCGGGGAACACCTGGTCGCCCAACGTGGTGGACTTGGCCATCGCACGCAGCGGCGCCATCAGGGAGGTGATGTTCTTGGCCATGCTGTTGGCCGAGTTGTTAAGGCGCCGATCAGCGATGCGCTGAATCAGCAGGATCCGCACCCGGCGGGCTGCCTTGTCGACAACGCGCAGGTTCTCGATTACCTGGTAATCGCTGCCTGGTGCATCGAGCAGGTTGCCATCGCCCCAGAACACGCCCGGATAGTCCGCGTAGGTCTGCGGCACGGACAGTCGGGCAGCATCGAGCACCGCCAGGGTGGCCATCTGCAGCGGTACACCGTCCTTGTCGACAGGGGTTTCACCCAGGCCAAGTACCGCACCGGTGGCCACGCGCATCGGGCTATCGGCAATGCTGACGGCGGCGTTGGCCAGCCGGCCGGCCAGTACGCCCAGGTTGCTGCCGTGCAACTGCGGCACCACCATCACCCGCGGTGCTGACAGCGCGTCCGTGATCGCCTTCTGCTCGAGCTGGTATTCGCCCCAGGTTTGCGTGGGCAGGATGCCGGCCGTGGCGGACATTACGAACAGGCGTCGGGCATAAGTGTTGCCGATGGCCACAACGGCCTCGTTCATGGCCGTCAGCTCGGCGCCCGTGGTCACAGGCTTGGTGATGATCACTGCCTCGACCGAGTAGCCGTTCTGCATGGCCTTGGTCAGGGCGTCCTGCCAGCTGCCATTGGCAGCCAGGGGCATGGCCAAGCAGGCCCAGCGATCGCCGCCGTTGAGGCGAGCAGCGTTGATCTGGGTCTTCAGGTCACTGGCCGTAACGCCAAGCTGAACGTCCAGATCGCTGTCCTGGTTCAGGGCGAGGATCTGGCCGACATTCTTGGACGCCGGGCCGATGTAGAGGAAATAGCGCTCAACTTCGGTCACAGCGCCCTGGCCGAGGTTGAGGTTGTTGACGCTGACTTTGCCGAGTGCCATGTACGCCTCGTTAAACAGGTGAGTTGAGGATCTGGCGCAGCACCAGGTTCACCAGCTCGCTGGTTTCGCTGCTGCTCGCGCCCAGGAACTGGCGAGCCGGCAGGGAGATTTCCCAGCTCTGCGCGCCAGAGGTCGCTTTTCGTTCGGTGTCGAGGATCCGGATCAACAGGCCGGCCTTGGCGTAGTTCAGGTGCTCCTGGATCCAGGCAACTGACGCCCGGGTTGCGGCCTTCTTGCCAGGCAGGCGGACCTTGAACCCCAACTGACGCAGGCGCTTGGCCTGCTTTTGGGTAGCCGCAGTACCGGGGGGAACCTTGTTCCACTGGCGCATTTGAGCCGCTGTGCGCCGTTCGGATACGCCGTTGTGCTGCTGCGCGGCAACCCAGCGAGTAAGCGCGTTCCGCCACCCCAGCTCGGCCTCATCGCCGCTCAAGCGGGTGACCTCGAGGAGCTTGCCGAGGCCCGCTTCCATCTTCTTCTTGCCCTTGCTGCTGTCCTTGCGCGGGGCGAAGGGGGTCCCATCCACGTTCTTCTGGTTGCGGATGCGCTGCCGGCTCAACGTGCGCACGCGCTTGCTGACGTTGTTCAGCAGGCGTTTGCGCTTGGCCAGGGGCAGGTCCAGGAGGGCCAGCAGGTTCTCGGCCTCGAGCATGCCGCGCACGTCCAGGGCGAGATCGTTAGGCGCCATCTGCGCTTACCTCCCCGGCTTCGGCCACCCACAACTCGTACGGAGCCAGGGACCAGGTCCTGCCCAGCACCTTGATCTCACCGTCCGTATCCTCGACCAGGTGCTGGGGCTCGATGAACTGAACCTTGATGTCCACATCGGCCAGGTCGTTGTCGAGCATGGTCACCTCGAAGGTCACGCTCGGCAGGTCCTCGCGGTCCGGGTCGTTCTCCTCGAGCCAGCTGCCAACCAACGCAAACAGACGTACCGGCTGATCAGCGAAGCGCTCGATGGCGATCGTGGCGGTGTACTGCATGTCGCCCATGTGCAGACCGTTCTCGCCTGGCTTCCACACGAGGTCCATTTGCACCTGGTCGGTCCAGCTGTCGAGCTGCTCGGGCAGCACCAGCTGACGCTCGATCAGGTAGCGGGTCAGTGCCTGCAGCTTGATCACAGGAGCACCGCCGTCATGCGGCCGCGGCCCTGAAGGGTACGGATAGCCTGCTGGCTGTAGGACAGGAAGGTTTCGGTGCGCTCGGGCGCTTCCTTGCCAAGGTTCTCCGCTACCTCCCGGCGGTTGATGGTCGCGAAGTCGTTGAGGGCGGTGGCCTTGGCACGGCAGTACACGGCGCGCTTGTACAGGGCGACCTTCGAGGCATAGCCCCAGCCCTGTACGGTCATGGGGTCAGCCGCGGCTTCCAGGTTCGATACGCCAGCATCCCGAATGGCACGCTCGACCCGAGCCAGGTCGGTATTGACCTCGCTAATGGCCACAACAAGTTGAGTGGTCAACGTTTCGCTCAGGTATTCACCGGGCAGGCGGTAAGCCTTCTGGTACTCACCCAGGGAGAGGTCCGGCCAGAAGCCGTTGTTCTCGATGGTCTGGTCCACCACGGTTGTTGGCTTGCCTGAAAAGCTCATCGCTGGCCACTCGAATAGGGCAGGTTGCTGCTGCGGGAAGGTCGGGGTCATGAATGACTCGGCCTTGCCGTAGCAACTCCCTGCGGGGGGGAAGACGTTTACTCGGTGTCGGTGCTTTCGCCGGCCGGGCACTGCTCGGCCGCGGCCTGCAGAACTTCGTCGAGGCGGGTTGCAAGCTGGGCGGTCGACTGCCCGCCTTCAGCGATCGCCTTGGCCAGCGCCTTGCGTGAGCCCGCCAGGCGTGTGCCTACGCCAATGCTTTCGTACAGAGACTCGGCTCGTTCGAAGTGCACGATGGCGGAAGCCCAATCCTTACGATCCATTGCCAGCACGCCGAGCTGCTTGTGGTATCGAGCCGGAATGCGTTCGAACAGCTTCCACTCGCCATCCACCCGCGGCAGCAGGTTGCTGACGTAAGGCTCAGGGCTGCGACCGGCCTTGTATTCGGCCTCGGCCCACTCGATCAGCTCGTCCGCCACGAAGGTGGGGATATCGCGGTTGAAGCGCTCCGGCAGCTCCTGCCCTTGGGACATGGCGAAGTCGGCCAGCTCCAGAGCCTGCTCGAACTGCGTGGTATCGAACAGCCAGACCAGGACGTACATCAGCACCTGATTGGGGAAGTTGAGGCCGGATTCGCGATAGCGGCCGACGTACTCCAGGTATTTGGGCAGCAGCTCGTCACGCTTGACCACTTGCCGCTGCTCGAGGCTGTTGAAGCCCGACAAGCGCTCGAGGTCGACCAGCAAGGCGTCCTCCATCAGCTTGTAGTGCTTCTGGGCGTTGGCCGGGCTGGTCAGCGCTGCAGCCGGCGAGTACGCCAACGGTGCGGCACTGGCGGCAGCAGCTGCCGAGCCTTGTGCGAGGATGCGCCGCTTGTGCGCCAGTGCCAGGCTCATCAGATCACCTCAACGTTTTCGGTCAGGGCGATCTTCTCCAGCTGCTCGATCACATAGCCTTCGTTACGGCTGTTGTAATCCTCGACGCGGGAGCGTTTCGGGTTGTCGATGGTCTGCTTCCGCCAGCTACTGTCCTGGTAATAGATCGACAGGTTGTCGAAGCTGGTGACCAGCACCGCATTGACCGGGAAGTACGGCACACTGAACGATGGCAAACCGCCATAGGTGGCGATCACCTGCTGGCTCTCGATGCGCTCTTTTTCGGTCGGCGTGCCGCCCTGGCTGGAATACAGCTTGGCCTTGTCAGCGGCCAACAGGTCGCTACCGATGATGGCGATCAGATCACCACCGTCACGCACGCGCTCATCGATCATCTGCTTGGTGTCGTGCACCAGGGCGTCGAGGTTCGCATAGTCGCCGTTGACGCCCATGGTGACCTTGCCAGCCACAGCACCCTCTTTCAGCACCTGTGCCGGTACCAGATCTCGGGCCTGCTGCAGCCAACCCTTGTTGACGTCCTGGAGCAATGGGTACTGGGTGATGTCGGTCTGGACGGCAGCATGAGTACCATGGAAGCCAACCATGATGCGGTCCAAGGCGATCTGCTTCTGCACTGCGGCCGAGTACTTCTGGTGGAACTCAGGGAACTTCGCCCAGGCATCGATCTTCGCGTAGGACAAGCTGACATCCGACTCGGTCGACGACAGCTCGTAGGTGTCCTCGTCCAGCGCCGAAGCATCTTTCGCCTCTCGGTCGGTGGTTTTGGTGTTGGTGCGGCCGGTGACGGGGCCGGAGGTGCCCAGGAACACCTTCTGACCTTTGATTTCAGGTACACCGATCACGTTGATGCGCTGCAGGAAGTCAGCTTTCGCGGTGATCGCGTCGTTCAGCTCCTGCGCAATGGTCGGCTCGACGCTGAACATACGGGTGACCGCTTCCACACCGTAGGTTTCGGCCATCGCCATTTGCATCGCAGCGTACATCTGCGCGCCGTAGGTACTCAGGTTCTGGGCCATGTCAGAGGACTCGCTTCGGTTTTTCGGCGGTGACACCGGTGGTGCGGGGGATCGGGCGACCCTGTGGGTTGTTCACCAGCTGACTGAACATGTTTTCGATGTTCGCCATGCTCTGGGCCAGCGCCTGGTTGGTCTGCTGCTGCGGTGCCGCAGGCGGTGCTTTCGGAGCTACCTTCGGACGGCGGCGGCTGAACTCGCGCTGTTCTTCGGCAGTGGCGACGATGTCATCAACAGCGGTTTCCACCGTCTCGATCGGCTCCTGGTCAGGTGCCGGTGCATCTTCGGCCGCAGGCTCGATCACTGCCTGAATGCCAGCGGCGACGATCAGAAGTTGCTGCAGCAGCGCACCAAGCGCTGTGGCGGTTGCTTCATCCATTGGGGGTTTACTCTCGGTAGGGTTGTCGGAAGGCGCCGCGCCAGCCGGCTCAGTGGCGAAACGCTTGAAGAACTTGGTCATGAGGGCGGCCAGCTTTCCGATTTCTGACTCGGTACCGGCCTTGTCCAGGGGACCCAGCTCGACAGGCGCGCAGAAGTGTGCGGCCTTGCTCGTGCGGCTGGAGAAATACAGTTCTTGAGTGCCCAGGCTGGCCGGGGAGTCGGTGACCGCCATGCCGGTCAGGTAGTACTTGCCGGTGTTGGCAAAGTTCGGAGTGATCTCGACGCTGGTGAACAGCTTCTCGCCCTGGTCGTTCAGGAACAGCAGCTTGTCGTTGGGCTTGAGCTGCGCCTCGAGGGCGACCTGGCCAGGCTGAAGATCCTCCGCTTCTTCGACCAAGCGGAGGGAATAGACGGTGCCAAACGACCCGGACCAGCGCTCATGTTCGCACCAGATCACCGCGGTGTAGGTGGCGGTCTTGTAAGTTTCCGCAGCGTCACGCAGTTCCTGGGGAAGGATTTCGCGCCCATCGATAGTCGGGCCGCTGGTGGCAACGCGTTTCCAGTACGAAACAAGGGAACGGGGCATGGAAGTCTGCTGGGTTGTGGCTTTGAGGCCCCCACCATATGAAGCCATCCCGCTTGCAACAAACGGTTTAACTGCGCCCCTCTCCTATTTGCACGTTCTAGGATAAAGGCGGAAACATACCGGGAGTTAGCTACCCAATCGGCGCTTAGACTGCGCCCCATGTACTACTCCAACGAAGTCAAAGAAGCCGCCAAACGTCTGTTCCTGCGCCGCTGCAAGGCGAAGGAAATTCAGGCGCAACTCGGGCTGCCTAACGTCCGGATCGTCTACTACTGGATCCGGCAGGGCCTATGGGAGGACATGCTCACCGACGAGGAGCCGCTGACGGCCGTCAGCCGTAGAATCACCCTGCTGTATGAAAAGCCCGGGGTATTAAGTGAGGCCGAGCAGAACGAGCTCGACCGGCTGATCACACAGCGCGAACGCCTGGCCAAGCAATGCGCCAAACCGGCCGCTCCAGCGCCTCAAGCGGAGCCTATTGATAGTCAGGGCGGGGAACAGCCTCGCCGCGATCGGAACGAGCGCGGCCAGCGTAAACGTGGAGAGCGTGGCGAGAAGAAACCCAAGCCGGCGAAGAATGACGTCACCGGCCTCACCGAGGTCGACTTCCTCGACAAGTTCATCAGCAAGATGTTCGGGTACCAGAAAGAGCTGTTCGCGGCCAAGCAAAACCCGCTGACAGCCCGAATCCGCAACATTCTCAAGTCTCGCCAGGTGGGCCTGACCTACTACTTTGCCGGCGAAGCCTTCATGGATGCCGTGCTCACCGGCGACAACCAGGTGTTCCTTTCGGCCAGCCGGGCCCAATCCGAGATCTTCCGCAGCTACATCATCTCGTTCGCCCAGGAATGGTTCGGCCTCGAGCTCACCGGCAACCCGATTGTGCTCAGCAAGGAAGGCAAGCCATGGGCCGAGCTGCGCTTCCTCAGCACCAACAGCAGTACCGCCCAGGGCCACCACGGGCACGTCTATGTCGACGAGTACTTCTGGATCAAGGATTTCGAGAAGCTGAATAAAGTGGCTTCGGCCATGGCCACCCACAAGAAGTGGCGCAAAACCTATTTCTCCACCCCAAGCGCCGTCACGCACCAGGCCTATCCCTTCTGGACCGGCGAATCCTTCCGTAACCGGAAGAAGAAGCGCGGCACGCCGGCAGTGGCCGAGTGGCCAGCGGCAACGGCATACAGCGCCGGCGCACTGTGCCCAGACGGCCAGTGGCGTAAGACGATCACGATCCTGGACGCAATCAACAGCGGATGCGACCTGTTCGACCTTGAGCAGCTGGAGCTGGAGTACGACGACGATGCGTTTGAACAGCTGTTCATGTGCAAATTCATCGACAGTTCGCAGGGCGCCTTCCACTTGGCCGACCTGGAGCGCTGCTACAGCGATCTGTCCCTGTGGACAGATTACGACCCCGACGACAAGCGGCCCTTTGGCAACAGCCCGGTCTGGATTGGCTATGACCCCAGCCGAACCCGGGACGACGCAACTTGCGTGGTCATTGCGCCGCCGCTCGAGCAGGGCGCCAAATTCCGGATCCTGGAGAAACACAGTTGGCGGGGCCAGTCGTTCAAGTACCAGGCCAACGAGGTCAAGAAACTCACCGAGCGGTTCAACGTCCAGCACATCGGCATCGACACCACCGGCATCGGCTACGGCGTGTTCGACCTGGTACGCGACTTCTACCCGCGGGCTCAGCCGATCCACTACAGCCTCGAGACCAAAAACGCTCTGGTGCTCAAGGCGCAGGACACCATCCAGCACGCCCGTATCGAGTGGGATGCCGGCAGCAGCGATATCGCCCAGGCCTTCCTGACCATCAAGCGCGGCACCACCGCCAGCGGTCAGGTGACGTACAGCGCCTCGCGTACAGAAGCGACCGGCCATGCGGACATAGCGTGGGCAATCATGCACGCCCTGCACAACGAACCCCTCAACACCAACCGGCAGCGGCGCAGCCGCTACGTCACAAGCGGATCAGGAAACCATGCCTCAACATCACGTAGCCCAGCAGCAGCCCCGGCAGCCCGTGCGAGCCTTCACATTCGGCGCGCCGGAAGCCGTCCTGACCAACAACATCGCCAACTATCTGGGGGTATTTCCCAGCGACGACGGCACCATTTACACACCACCGGCCTCTCGCGTTGGCCTGGCCAAGCTGCTGCAGGCCAACGCGCACCACGGCGCGATCCCGCCATTCAAGCGCAACCTGCTGCTGCGTGAGTTCATCCCTTCGCAAGGCTTCAGCTTGCAGGCCATGAGCCGATCGGCACTGGACTTCATGGTGTTCGGTGAAACGTACCTGTTGCGCAAGCGCAGCATCTTCGGCCAGGTGCTGGAGCTCGAGCACCTGCCCGCGATTAACATGCGGGTAAAGGTCAACGGCGGATACGTGATGCTGATGCCCGACGGCGGCCGTCTGGAGTTTGACCAGGACGAGGTCGAGCACATCTTCAACTACGACGTGCAACAGAACATCTACGGCATTCCCGACTACCTAGGCGGGCTGCAGGCGCTGCTGCTCAACGAAGCCGCCACCCTGTTCCGCCGGCGCTACTACAACAACGGCGCCCACGTCGGTTACATCTTCTACTCGAACGACCCGAACATGAGCGAGAAGGACGAGGAGGAGCTGCAGGCACAGATCTCCGGGAGTAAGGGTGTGGGTAACTTCCGCAGTATGTTCGTGAACATCCCCGGCGGCGCCGAGAAGGCCATCCAGATCATCCCGGTTGGCGACTTCCAGTCGAAGGATGACCTGGAGAAGGTCAAGAACATCACCCGCAACGACATCATCGCGGCGTGGCGTATGAACCCCGCGTTGGCCGGCATCATCCCGGAGAACAGCGGCGGCTTCGGTGACATCGAGAAGATCGACCGGGTGTACACCAATAACGAGATCCGCCCCATCTGCCAGATGTTCAACCAGGTGAACGACACATTGCGCGAAGACAGGCGAATTAGCTGGAGAGAACCGGAAAACGCCGACGAAACAACTACATCCTGTAACGTTTCGTAGGTGATACAACTGGAAAATGACGGCATAATGATGGCGCATCTGAACCCTGGGGAGGGACACCATGCGAGTCAACTGCACGACTTGTGGCCACAAAGGCCGGATCAGTTCGCGGGAAGAGGTAACCCGCGCCTACGCCAAGCTGTACTGCCAATGCCTGGACGCCAAGTGCGGCCATACGTGGGTATCTGAGCTCACGTTCTCACACACGCTGCGGCCATCCGCCCAGCAGCTGGACACGCTGATCCTGGACCGTTTCAGGAGTCTTCCGGCGGAGCAGCAAAGGGAGCTTTTCGAACACATGAGCAGGCCCGCAGCCTGATAAGAACCGCCGACCGATTGGTCGGCGGTTTTGTTTGGATGACTCAGGATTCCGTGTCGTCCTGGTTATTGGCCAACTGCTCAATCAAGCGCCTCACCTGGTGGCGCTCCTGCTCCCGCATCTGGCGAAACCGACCGATCAATCGACGTTCGTTTTCGCTCAGACCGGACCATTGGAATTCCACCAGCTCCACGCAATCCTGCTCAGCTACTGCCAAATTCAACATTTGCTAACTCCTTGATATGCAATGTGAATTTTCAGTTAACAGGGCAAAAGATCGCCTTTGAACGGAGGCGCGACGAGTGGATTACAGATTACCGGCCAGCATCATCAAACATCGCCTTCAAGAAGCGACGAAGCGCCTGCTGATCCTGTTCTGGGATGCAGCGATAGCGCTCGATTAGTTGAGCCTCATCGGAGCTAAGTCCGGTATCGACGGACCGCCTCCCAAAGAGAACGAATCCCACGTCGACGCCCAGGGGAGCGATGCCAAGCAAATAAGCACTGTCGGGATTCCTTACCCCGCGCTCATAGCTGCCCTGAGTGTTCCGGTTTACTCCGCCCGCCTGGGCCAGATCCTCTTGGCTGAGGCTCAACCGGACCCTTTCTTCGCGCAGCCGATCCCCGACCGATCCTTCAGGCGCTGATTCAGACGCACAAATTTTCAAGCATTCACCCTTTACAAGACCAATTTCGCGTGCATAATCACCACCAACGAACACAAAACAACTCGTTGCAACAGGAGGCAACACACTATGCCCGCGCCAGTTACGCCGGAGCAAGCCCGCGCAGCGCTTGATCGAAAAGGGATGAGCATCGCGGAATTTAGTCGGATTCATGACCTGAACAAAAATTTGGTCAGCGACCTTCTCAACGGTCGTCGAAAAGGTCGCCGGGGGGAGGCACACCGTGCAGCGGTACTGCTGGGTATCAAAGACGGCGTAATCGAAGAATAAGGCCACTGGCCACTAGGGATGAATCAGAACATGAATCGCTCAGTTCTCAAGACAAGGAAAGCCGTGGTCAGCGCGATCATCCGCGCATACCCGGGCGGCCGGGCCCAAGCTGCTGCCCACCTCGGCCTCGAGCTTAAGAAGTTCGACAACCATGCCTACGAAAACAACAACGCCCGCCCGCTCAATGACCTGCAGCTCTGCCAGCTGGAGACGACCGCGCATACGACGTTCCTGCCGGAGTTCATTGCCTCGCTATACGGCGGAATTTTCGTGAAGGTCGCTGACGTCGAAGTGCTGGACAACGTCGAGCTCTACACCATGTCGATGGTCACCTCTGCCAGGCGCGGAGCTGTAGACCTCGAGATTGCCAAGGCCTTGGCTGATGGCTCAATTTCCAGTGCCGAAGCGGAGGAGATCATGCGTGCCCACGAAGCCCACATGTCCGCTCGCCATACTGAGGTCTTGTCAGCGATCGCGCTGCACCGCGCCCGTGCGGGGGTGGCAGCATGAGCGCCACCCATCCGGACTACCAGGACGTACTGAAATCCTCGGCAATGCATTACCTGCAACGCCACCAAGCCGAACACCTGAGCGGCGACGACCGCTTGTTCACCCGTGCTGTTGGCCACTTGGTCGCCGACCACAACGTTTCAGACCCAACTGCTGAAAAAGCCGTGCACCTCGCCATGACCGACCTTGGCCTGGGCGCAGCTGATCGCTCGCCCCCCCGCGCAGCGCGCACCTAACTAACCCCTTTGCCCTGCCCCGCTTTCTGTGGGTTTGGGTGAGCTGCGTCCGAAGTCGAGGTTTCGATGGATAACAAAATGGTGATCAAGGCGGAAATGAGCCCGGAGCAGGCCACCGCCCTGCTGGCTTTGCTCAAGTCCGAGTACCGCCAAGCGCTGACTGAGCACTGGTGGACGGATACCTACCGCTACGTGGCGGAGAAAGACCGCCACACCGCAATCGTCCTGAAGAATCCCGTCATGGGCGCGCAACGCCGGCTGATCGGCGCGCTGACCTACAGCCTCAAAACTGCGAAGTAACCGACATGATGAATGAAGATATCCGCTCACAAGTGCTGCAAAGGCTGGAAAGTGATTTCGGCCTGAAGCTGCGCACCGGCACTAACTACATGCGTGGCGGCGTTTGCCCGGCCTGTGGAAAGAAAGAGCTGTATGCCCGCCATGACAACCCGTGGCAAATCCGCTGCGGGCGCCCGGAGCGCTGCGGCCACATCGAGCATGTCAAAGACATCTATGAGGATCTGTTCGAGGACTGGAGCAAGCGTGCACCGGCCACGGCAAGCGACCCGCACTTGACCGCCCGCACCTACCTGGAATTCTCCCGGGGCCTCGATTCTTGGCAGATGACTGGCTGGTTCACCCAGGAAAACTACGTCAACCAGGAGAGCGGCGAGGCCAGCGCCACGGTGCGATTCCCGCTGCCGAACGGCGGTTACTGGGAGCGGCTGATCGATCGTCCTGCCCGCTTCGGCAAGATGAAGGCTCGCTTCAAGTTCGGATACAGCGCGCAGGGCCAGTGGTGGTGCCCACCAAGCCTCAAGCTTGAAGCCGTCAAAGAGCTGTGGATCGTTGAAGGCATCTTCGACGCCATCGCCCTGGTTCAGAACGGAATCGACGCAGTGTCGGCGATGTCGAGCGTGAATTTCCCGGTGGAGGCGTTGAAGCAGCTGGCCGAGAAGCGCCCGGGCAACCTCCCCACCTTGGTCTGGGCCCTGGACAACGAGCCCACCGCCCGCGGCTACCTGCAGCGCTGGGCCAAGCAGGCGAAGGAAATGGGTTTCGAGTGCGAGGCCGCGCTCATTCCACAACGGGACAAGAAGGTCGATTGGAACGACCTGCACCAGCGTTGGCAGTTCGAGGAGGAAGGCCCAGCCCGCTCCCACAAGCGCAAGCGCGATCTGGATGCTGCCCGCCACGAGGGCGACCTGCTGCTGGCCCCGACCGCCCGGGAGAAGGCCCTGCTGATGTACATGTGGGACGAGGGATTCACCGAGTTCGCGTTCGACTTCGGCAATCAGACCTACTGGGCCAAGTTCGACCTGTCCAAGCTCGAGGAGGAGCAAAAGGAGCTGGCCGGCAGTAAACACCAGGATGACGAAGACGATCGCCGCGATGTGCTCAAGAAAGTCTGTTCGCTGAAGCTGCTCGCCAACTGCCGATTCCAAGCGCTGTACAAGCAAGTCAGTGATGTCACCAATGAAGCCTGGTTCTATTTCCAGGTAGCGGGCAAGCAGGACGACGAGGGGGAAAACTACACCTTCACACCCAAGCAGATCTCCTCGAGCAGCGAGTTCAAGACCCGCCTGATGCATGCCAGCGCTTCCTGGTTGGGTACCCAGAAGCACCTGGACCAGATCATCCTGCGGCAGACCGAAGGCCTCAAGACCGTCGAGACCATCGACTTCCTGGGCTACAGCCGCGACCACCAGGCCTACATTTTCAACGACATCGCCATCCACAACGGCTCGCTTTACAAGGCCAACGACGAGGACTACTTCGAGTTCGGCAAGCAGCGCGTCAAGTGTCTGATGAGGTCGGTGAAGATCAAGAACAAGCTGGAGGCAAAGGGCTACCGCGAGGACTGGCTTCAGCACCTGTGGACCTGCTTCGGCGAGAACGGGATCCTGGCCCTGACCTACTGGTTTGGCTCGCTGTTCGCCGAGCAGATCCGCGCCGAGCATGAGAGCTTCCCGTTCCTGGAAATGTCCGGTGAGCCCGATTCGGGCAAGACGACCCTGATCAAGTTCCTGTGGAAACTGTTCGGCCGTTTGTATGAGGGTTTCGACCCGGCCAAAAGCTCGTTCTCTGGCTTGAGCCGTGCCATGGGCCAGGTGGCCAACCTGCCCTTGGTGCTGCTCGAGGCCGACCGGAACACCAACGAAGACAACACCAAAGCCTTCGAATGGGACCAGTTCAAGGATTTCTACGGCGGCGGCACCTTGCGAACCCGTGGCGTGAAGTCCAACAGCAACGACACCTACGAGCCGCCGTTCCGCGCCTCGATCGTGATCGCTCAGAACGCCATCGTTGTTGGTCACGAAGCCATCATCAGCCGGATCTTCCGCCTGCCGTTCCTCAAGCCGACGATCACCGAGGCGAGCCGCCGGGCCGCTGACGCGATCGTGCAGACCGAGCTTGAAGACGTCAGCCACTTCATGATCAAGGCCATGCGGGCCGAGCCGAAGATCCTCAAGCGTTTTGCCGAGCTGTATCCGAAGTACCGCGCCGAGCTGTGGGCCAACCGCAAGCTGACCTCGGATCGTGTGATCAAGAACCACGCCATGATGCTGGCCCTGGTGGACTGCCTGCAGCTGGTGATCGAGATCCCGGACCACATGGTCAAGGCGTGCCGCAAGTACGTCGAGAAGGCCGCCAGCGAGCGCCAGGCAGCCATCACCACGGACCCGAAAGAGGTGAACGAGTTCTGGCAGGTCTACGACTACCTCGAGTCGCTGCCGGGCGCCCCTCTGGTGAACCACAGCAAGACCCCTGGCCAGATCGCCATCAACCTCAACCAGTTCGCCGAGGTAGCCGTGGAGCACCGGCAGCGGATTCCGGAGCTGGGCGTACTGCGCCGCCTGCTCAAGGACTGCCGTGCACGCCAGTGCCTGTCGGACCAGAAGCGGATCGAGAGCGTGATTCGGGCTCGCCTGCAGGCCGCGTTGCCGACCCAGAACATCCCGCAGTCCGTTCGCTGCTTTGTCTTCCGGGAGTAACCGCCATGGACATTCACGTAATCAATCGCGACTGGAAGGTAGAAGCGCCGGACCTGATGGGGTTCGTCACCGCACGGCTGCCGGCTTCAACTGGAGCCGTGCCCTACATCTACGCGGACGCCTACGCCGCCGATGGCCTGTTGGAGATCCTGGAAGTGCGCGTGGCACGCGGCGAGCGCGGGATCCTGGTCATGGACTGCACCAGGGCCCAAGTGCAGGCGGTACTGGAATGGAGCAGCTGCGACGACGAAGGCCAGCTGCAGGACCTCGAGATTTTCCTGGTATGCCGTGACTAGCAGCTGACCAGAAAAAAGGCGCCGAGGAGTTGCACCTCCCCGACGACCACCAACCCAAGGAGAAACAACATGCAAGTAGAAACCCCCGAAGTCGGCACACAGAAGGCTAACACAATGCGTTATGACACCCTGGTAATCCGTGGCGCGACTGGCAAGAACGTCCCGCGGGAAGTGGATGGCGGCGAGGTTGTCGCTTGGAGCCAAGGCCACGGCCTTGCGGCCATGGATGCACTGGAGGATTTCGTAGGCGACCTGGCAGCCGGCAGCTATCACGGGATGGCGAAGGGCGCTGCCGAGGCGCTCAACCTAATGCGCCGGCGCCGAGCAACCGGCTGGGACGCCGACGTTATCGCGGAGGAGCCGCCAGCAGACTGGCAATCGGCTGTTTCCCGCGCCGAAGCGATGGCCCGGGAGGTGTTCGGCGAGGCAGACGATAACGCCATGCAAGCCATTGACTACATGGCCGGGTTGCTTCTGGCATTTGAGCCGACCCGCACCTCAGTACAGGGGGATGCGGAATGAACACTCCCGCAAACATCAAGCGCTTCAAGGTAAAGGACACTTGGAAGGATTTCGAGGTTGTGCTCGAGGTCGACCTCGACCGTCTGACCGCCGAACGGGCCCAGCAGATCAACAGTTTCTGGACAAGCGCCGAGGACAGGCTGGACGAGCAGGACGGGGATATTGTCCGAACCGTGATTCGGCTGGCTGGGCTTGAGGTGATGTGCGAGATCCTTGAGGACCGTGGCGCCGACTTCGGTGATGCCGACCGCTGGTACTGCCAGAAGACCACCGAAAAGCTCCATGACAGCGAGGGCTGGGGTGGTCGCGTCGAGGGCGACAGCTTCGGGTGGTGCGGGATCCGGGTCGTGGGTGCCGAGGTTGATCTCCCCTGCTACGAGGATGTCGCCGTTTCGGAGGTGAGTGCATGAGCCAGCAAACTCGACCACGCCTTGCCAGCCACTCGCTGGACCTGCCAAACCACTGCGACATCTGCAACAAGGCCCGCTCCACCAAGAAGCACCACCGGTGCAGCCAGATCCGCCAGCAGCGGAAATCTGTTGAATGGGAGGCCTACATGGCCAACGTCAAAGCCAAGAAAGCACAGCAGGACCGCCGATATGCACGCTAATCAATCGCAAACCCGCGACCTGGTCATCAGCGTTCGCCTCAGCGACGGCACTTACACAGCCCGGGCTCGCGGCGAGAAGGCCACCGCCAGCAGCACCATCAGCGCCGATGCAGCTGCACGCGCCTTGGCCAGCAAGCTCGGCGCCCAGATGGCGCAACCGGATCTGTTCGCAGCCAACCGCTCCAGCACTGACCCACACGTTCAATTCACCGCCCAGCGCAGCAGCTGAGAGAAAAACCGAAATGAGTAACGTGCACTCCCACTTGAACCAAGCGCTGATGCTTGATAACGCTGCTCTCATCAGTTCGTTAAACGAACTGATCAGTCAGCTGAAGCGACCTCAGGTGGCCATTCAAGACCAGCTGTGGACAACGCAGGACATTGCCGACTATCTCAAGTTGGCCCAGTACACAGTTGAACGCCGTGTCGTTGTGCAAGAAACCTTTCCAGAGAGCATGCAGCCGTGCGCTACCGGAGAGCGGGCATCCAAACGGTGGTTTGCTGGGGAAGTGATCTCCTGGAGCAGGCAGAACAGAGCAAGGCTGCCAGAACCTCGCACCAGGAAGCGTGCATAAAGTTAAAGCCTGCCTCGCGCAGGCTTTTTTAATCGAGCCGTAACGCCATTTCTGAAGCAGTGGCGTTGTAGTAGACCATCAATGAACGAGGGTCTTTGTGACCGGTGATGCGGGCAAGGTCGAGCACATCAACTTTCCTTGCCAGTCGTGTAATAGCCTCATGACGGGTGTCATGGAACGTAAGGCCCACAATCGCCACATCATCTCGCACTTTCCTAAACATCGCATCGGCCGACGCGGACGTTAGCCTGAACAGTTTTTCAGCACCTTTCTTCTCTCCCAAAAGTATCCCGATCAATCCCACGGCCCGCTTGCTGAGGGGCACATTTCGGCTAGATCCGTTTTTGGTCAATGGCAGGTGTACGAAGCGCTGTTTCAGGTTCACAGCCTTCGCGGTAATCCCAAGAATTTCGCCTTGCCGCATAGCGGTTTCCAAGGCGATCAGAAATGCCATGGCCAGCTCCTGGTGAAGCGTCACAGGCACTTCGGCTTCAACGTAGCCAAGCCGGTTGAGCAATGCAGTCTCTTCCGCCGGCTCGATGCGGCGGTCCCTGGGCGGATTGTTGAGCGGACGCTTCACATCGCGCACAGGGTTGACGATGCATGTGCGCCATTCTCGACGCGCAATCTCGAATACGGACGACAGCAAAGTCATCTCACGGCGAACGGTGGGACTGGCGACTACTCGAAGCCTGGCGTCACGCCACTTGGCTACCTGGTCAGTGGTGACGTCCGACATAAATTCCCCTACCCATTCAAGTTCGGCATCAAACTTGTCCAGCCGGAGCTCTTCCCATTTCTTCCCAGCTTTGGTGGGGGTAACGTCACGCTTGTAGCGGTGCAACGCTTCGGACACGGTCATTTCCACAGAGCACTTAGGCCCGCCGGCAGAGGCTAGGATCTCGGCCTCACGGGTGGTGGCCCATGCAACTGCTGCGGCCTTCGTCACGAAGGTCCTGGTGTCCCGGATCCCTAACCTAGCCACCTCAGCTCGCCAGCCACCGCTACGCTTCCGAAATGATGCCATTCCCTACCTCTGTCCTTGCTGGCGTAAAAGTGGCGTAAAGGCTATCACGCCAACGCAGCCAATCGCCGTGAACTGCACTCAGCAGATCAGCGAAAAACCAGCGTAATCAGTGGTTTGAAGCAGTACGCCAGCTATGTCACCTTTCTGCCAACATCCCTAAGTTGCCCCCTCGGGGCACCAAATCCGGAAAAACCGACCTTATGGTCGGTTTTTTTTTGCCCGACGATTTTGTCGGGCTGGGCCAAGGCCCTCTCAGGGACGAACCGCTGTCACTTCGATCTCAACCCGCCAGGCAGGATGCGCCAGGCCTGCAATCTGGAACGCCGAGCGCGCAGGTAGCACCGGCTGCTTGGCGGCTGGCCCGAAGAACTGGGTGTAGCCAGCCATGAAACCGTCGAAATCCATCTTGCCGCCGTTCTCCGGCCCACCCACCAGGAAAACCTGCATCTTCACCACGTCAGTCAGGCCAAGACCCAGCGTTTTCAGCTGCTGCTGGATGCTTTCAAGCACATTGATGGTTTGTGCCTTGGTATCACCGTAGGCTTCCAGCGAATCCTTGGGCGCATCGGGATGGATCACCGACGGGACGGAACCGCTCAGATAGACGACCGACTTCCCGGCAGGAATCTCTACAGCCGACGAGATAGGGAAACTACCTGCGCCATGGCGCACGATATCTTGTGCATGAACGCTGCCACCGGCTATTCCCAACGCCAATGCTGCAACGGTCTTGAAAGCGCATTTCATATTTCTCTCCTGATGGTTACACAAGAATGTACACGCACCGTTTATGCGTGTACGGGTCATTCCATTGCGGTATGCGTACTTAGAATCGATACAAACTGAAGGGTTTCGGGTCCAGCACCGGCGCCTTTCCAAGCAGCAGGTCTGCCGTCAGCTCGGACGACACCGGGCTTTCCGTCATACCCCAACCGGTCGCGGTGTTGATGACCAGGCCTGGGTACTCGTTGACCTGCGAAATGATCGGGTTCTCATCCGGGGCGATGGCCATGGCACCGCTCCACTGATCGATCAACTTCGCATCTTTGAAGGCAGGGAACTCGACTTTGAGCTTTTCCAGAGATGCATCCAGCTCTGGAATATCCGGGGCCGCCGTCATCAGCCTGTTTTTCTCGAAGGGCGATACCTCGTCCAGCCTCCACTGGGTGGGCTGAGTGAACGAATCGATCAGTTGCTTGTTGAGTGAGATGTGCACCGGGAAGTCGGGGATGGCCAGCAATGGCAGGTATTTATAACCATACATGAACGATTCTTTGACCACCGGGGCAACGACGACGCGCGGCGAGGTGGCGTATGTACCGTCGGCCTGCTCGCGGAAGTAGATATTCCCTGGCAATGCAACGTTGCCCCCCGGTGCACGGGGTGCCGCGCTGATGATTTGCTGGGACTGGTAGGCCGGCAAGGTAGGCACATCGACGCCCAGGTTCTGCATGAACAGCCTGGACCAGGCGCCGCCTGCCACGACCACGCGAGAAGTCCTGATGGCGCCCTTCTCGGTCACCACATCGGAGATGACGCCCGCCTGGGTTTCCAGGCCCCTTGCGGCGCAGTGGGTGTAGATGCGCACACCCATTTTCTTGGCGTACTCCGCCATGACAAACGATGCGCGCTCGGCGTCCAGGCTACCGGAGTCTTCCTCGAAACCTGCAATTTTCCAGCTCGAGGATGCACCGCGCAGCCGCTGTTCGAGTTCATTCCCCTGAATGATCCGAGTCTTGAAGGGGTTGTCCGCTGCTACTTCCCGGCTTTTGACATCGATCCACTTTCTGACGTTTTCCAGGTCTTCTTCATCGAAAGGAACTTCGACCCGGCCCTGAGTGCGATAGCTGGTATCTGCACCCACTTTGGCATTCATCTCGCGCCACCGTTGTTTGGCAAGATGGTGCAACTGGAACGTCGCATCAGGCATCTTGTAGGTCATGACCTGACCATAGAACCTGCATGACTGCTCGCCGGCAATATCACCTTTTTCAACGACGACTACCGAGAGGCCACGCTCGACAAGATTGATTGCGGTCATGAGCCCCAGAATACCAGCGCCAACAACGACGACGTCTGCCTGTTTGGGAAGCGCACCTTCGCTACCTTCTACAAAACCAAACCGCGGTTTGCCGGGGATCAACCTGCCTTCGCGGGTCAGCAAGGGGGTCAGAATGCCTGCGCCACCTGCAATAGCCACGACGCCGCCGCCGATCAAAAATTTACGCCTCGTCATTCCCATGACACTTTCCTTTCCTGGTAATCGGTGTGGGTTCATCAGCTCAGGCGGCGAGCCACCTACCCGGCCGCCAGCCGCCGCGGCCAACTTTCGGCCACCGGGTCAGGCTGATGTTTAAAATTGAAGGGCGGCTATTTTGTTGATGACCCGCTTCGGGAAAAAGCGCTGTGGACAAATACTTAGTTCAGCCATTTTGAAACTATCGCGCAAGTGACATAAATAGTTAATATGGCGACACTCAACACTCGAAAGAGGGAAGTTAGTTCGGGCGAAGATGCTGGCTTAGTTCCGAAAGTGCGCGGGGGCAATAAGCGCTGCGGATTCAGTAACTGTGTGGGTGCATAGCGTTATGCGGCAACACTTCATTGCCACATATTCAGTGTGGACAAGGGCATCAGGATCCGACGGTGGTAGATCTGTCCAATGCACAGGGAGGCATGGAGCGGATCGGCACGGATTAGCAGAGCCTGTTCAGGTTCAGTGAGCACCAGATCCAGATGGAAACCCGTTGCGAGACCATCGAGCGCAACCTGGGGTCAATTTTTCGTGTGCCCGCCCGTGGCTCAGGCGCTCTTCACGCCGAGATCTTCAGCAAACCGAAGCAAGTAGCCGTCCGGATCCTGCACCAGGAAATTGCGCTGGCCGACCAGCATGCCGCCCTGGCGGTACCAACACTCTTCAATCGGCTTTCTGATGCTATGCCCCGCAACCCCCAGCGACGCGACCAAGGCCAGTGCATCAGCGCATTCGATCGACAGGTTGATGCCTCGACCATACGGCGGCTCCAGCGGGCCGACCCGCCAGGGTGACTCACTCTGCCAGTCCTGCTCCAGCATCAGCTGGCTGCCGCCAAAAGACAGAAAGGCAAAATGCTCTTCTGGCCGGTCGTATTCAATCTTGAAGCCGAGTACGCCGCAGTAAAATGCCAGGCTGCGAGGTAGATCAGAAACAATCAGCTCCGGCACCAGGGGATTTAGCTTAAACAATGTTCTGATTCCTTTCAGGGTAAGTCGACTGGCAACTATGAACAGGTCGCCCTGAAAAAGGTAGCTTGTCAGTGTGGTCGCCCAATGCAGCTCAATGCAGTTCACACCCTCAGATCCGCCCGAAAAAAAATCCCTTCACTTTGACGCCGCCCCGATGGCTCTGGGACCTGTAGCCATACCTGCATTCTATTGGCCGCCGTCATGACTAACACTTAAGCTGTCATTCGTCGGATATATGCCGAAAGTATTGCTAGCGTAATGGCACTTAGCCATAGTTGCGTTCCCATTTTTCCACGCCCTGTGTGACACATGAAAACAATCGCGCCCTGCATGGCGGCAATGATGCTGCTCAGTGGGTGCAATGGAGTGCCAACGTCGTACGTTTCAGATCCCGTCTACAGTCAGGCTTTCGTGGTCACTTCTGGTGCCCCTCTGCCGATGTTGCTGATGGCCAGCGCCATCCAGTGGAACGAGGATTACGCTGTGACCGCCAAACACACCCCCTTCCTGCGCAACGTGGTCCACGAGGGCCTCGGTGACGTAGTGTTCTTCAAGCACAAAGCCAGCAGCGTGCCGCACTGGCGCCAGTACGTGCCAGGGGAAGCCGTGACGGCGGTGGGTTTCAACAGTTTCATGATGCCGATGCAGGGCAAGGGCCATGCCCTGTCGTCGCTGGTACGGCTTGAAGGTACGCCTGGCAGTGTTTTCTACTCGGTGCATGACGGCCCGATCACCAAAGGCATGTCGGGTGGGCCGGTGTTTGCCGATGACGGCAAGGTGGTGGGCATCAACGTGGCCATCATTCCCACCAACGAGATCGATGCGGGCAAGCGCCCGGACCTGGTCGGCAAGGACCGTATCAGCGTGTTCATGTCGTTCAGCGAAATCGACAAGGAATGGCGACGCTATCAGTACCTGCTGGCGCACAAGGCCAAGCCGAGGGCGCCGGCTGCGGTCAAAGGCTACGTGGCGGTGGCCGCCAAGCCGTGAATCGGGGCGCGGTGTTGGATGGAAAGCGGCCTATGATGTGAGGCTGATGGCCTCTTCGCGGGTAAACCCGCTCCTACAGGGCCTGCACAGGATCTGAGCCTTGTGCAGTACCTGTGGGAGCGGGTTTACCCGCGAAGAGGCCCTGCCAGCCAACGCGAGAAGGACCTGCCATGCACCTGACCCATCGTCCCATCCGGCCTGAAGACATCCCCGTTATCTGCAGCTTCCCGCAGAGCCCGGACGAACTGTTCTACATGTTCCCCAAAGCCACCTACCCCCTCACCCCCAACCAGCTGAGCGACGCCATAGCCCAACGCAGCGGCTCCACGGTAGTGGAAGATAACGGCGCTGTCCTGGCCTTCGCCAATTTCTACAAAGCCGAACATGGCGGCCTATGTGCCCTGGGCAACGTAGTGGTGGCCCCCAGCGCCCGCGGCCTTGGTGTAGCGCGTTATCTGGTAACGGCAATGATCGACCTCGCCCGCCAGCAGTACAGCGCCCGGGAGGTCTGGGTGTCATGCTTCAATCACAACACCGCAGGCTTGCTGCTTTATCCACAGCTGGGCTTCACACCGTTCGGCATCGAGGAGCGGCAGGCGTGGGACGGCACGCGGGTAGCGTTGGTGCAGATGAAGCAAATACTGACTTAACCGAGCTGGATCAGCGGGTCATTGCATGTGGCTGAACGAGAAGGTCCACCCCCAGAGCACGAATGACCCTCAATACAGTGTCAAAACGAGGCTTCGCGCCAGGGCTCAGCGCCTTGTACAGGCTTTCTCTACCCAGCCCACTCTCCGTAGCAATATGTGTCATGCCCCGTGCACGAGCGATATGGCCAAGTGCTCGAATGATTTCCTCGGTATCGCCATTTGATAGCACCTGGCTAAGGTATTCACTGATTGCCTCATCGCTGCTCAACAAGGCTGCCATATCAAACGGGATCAATTTTTCGCTCATTTCATCTCCTTCAGCAGCTTTCTGGCTTTGAGGATGTCGGCGGCTTGGGTGGACTTGTCGCCGCCGACCAGCAGTAAAACCAACCTCTGCCCCTTTTGCGTGAAATCGACGCGATAACCGGCAGCTACGTCGATGCGAAGCTCACCAATACCGCCTCCAAGCCACTTGATGTCACCAAGATTGCCCGCCGCTGCTCGCTCCAGCCTACGACCTATCGCCAACCTGGCCCTCAAATCTCTCAAGCTCGATAGCCAAGCGGCAAAGCTTTCCGTCTGTTCAACGAGAAACATCAAGTGGTCCCCAATCGTATCCTTATGGATACACCCATTCAAGGATTGAAGCGACCCGCTCTGTCGTTTTTGAGCTGAATCAGGAATTCAGGCACGTCTGATAGGCTGGTCGGAGTTTTCCCTTCGTTTCAGCTACATAATCCCTTGCAACATTCAACCCTCGAACCTTCGACGAGCCTCGGCGTCCCATCCTGCATCCCCCGCGTTTCGAGGTGCCCCCACGTGAAAGACGTCATCGCCCGCAAGTACCGCCTGGTGGTGAAGACCATCGGCTATATCGGTTGGTCGCTGTTCTGGCTGCTGATCTGGGATGTGCTGGTCACCATCGATTTCATGCTGTTCTTGAACAGCAAGTTCACCCTGCCACTGATCCCGCTGACCCTGCTGGGCTCAGCCTTGGTGGTGCTGGTGAGTTTTCGCAACAGCAGCGCCTACAACCGCTGGTGGGAGGCTCGCACCCTGTGGGGCGCGCTGGTGAACAGTTCGCGCAGCTTCGCCCGGCAGACGCTGACGCTGATCGATGACCCGGATGACGGCCTGAACCCGGTCAAGGCCACCCTGCTGCGCCGGCATATCGCCTATGTGAACTGCCTGGCGGCGCACTTGAAAGGCGAAAGCTGCCCGGAGGAGCTGATGGCCTTCATCCCACCGGCGGAGTTCGAACGGCGCAACCGCTCGAACAATTTCGCCAATGACATTCTCGGCGGCTCGGCAGCCTTGCTGGCGCGGGAATACCAGGCCGGGCGGCTGGACAGCATTCGCCTGGCGCGGCTGGAGTCAACGTTGGTAGACCTGTCTAACGCCCAGGGCGGCATGGAGCGGATTGCCAATACGCCATTGCCCTACCCCTATGTGTATTTCCCACGGCTGTTCATCACCCTGTTCTGCCTGATCGTGCCCGTGGGGTTGGTGGAGTCGCTAGGCTGGTTCACGCCGCTGGCGTCGACGGTGGTAGGGTTCATGTTGCTGGCCATCGAGCGGATCGGCACGGACTTGCAGAGCCCGTTCAGGTTCAGCGAGCATCAGATCCAGATGGATACCATATGCGAGACGATCGAGCGTAACCTGGAGTCGATGCAGCGGGAGGCGCAGTGTGCCGAGGCTGTAGACGCTTGAGAGATATAGGGGCTGCTTTGCAGCCCGGGCTCTCCGTCAGGCCCGCACATAGCGCTGACGCAACACATCACTCGACACATCCACCAGCAACACCAACACCAGCATACCGATGATCACCGTGCTGGCCTGGGCCTCCTGGAACAGGCTCAAGGTGGTGTACAGCATCTGCCCCAACC
>NZ_JBYSYE010000070.1:0-17308 GCF_058782925.1 Pseudomonas sp. FW305-E2
CGTGTTCGCGGGCAAGCCCGCTCCCACAGGGAAGGCGCCAGCTTTTAGAAATTGAGCAAGACAGTTGCTCCCACAGGTTGGACTGGATTCCGCGCTGTGGACTGCACCTCAGAAGATGGACAGATGTCCAACATCTGGGGTGCAGCCCACTGTCCTGTGGGAGCGGCCTTGTGTCGCGAAAGGGGCGCAACGCGCCCCCCGCTCTCTCAAAGGATACCCAGCTCGCCAAACACGAACGCATACTCCAGGGCCACATCCTTCAACCCTTGGTACCGCCCGCTCATCCCGCCATGCCCAGCCCCCATCTCGGTCTTGAGCAGCAGCAGGTTGCTGTCGGTCTTGAGTGTGCGCAACTTCGCCACCCATTTGGCCGCCTCCCAATACTGCACGCGGCTGTCGTTGTAGCCCGCCACCACCAGCATCGCCGGGTAGGCCTGCGCTTTCAGGTTCTCGTACGGCGCATAAGCCTTGATCCGTTCATACACCTCCGGCTCCTCAGGGTTGCCCCATTCATCGTACTCGGTCACGGTCAGCGGCAGCTCCGGGTCGAGCATGGTGTTGAGCACGTCGACGAAGGGCACTTCGGCAATGGCGCAGCGGAACAGCTCAGGGCGCAGGTTGAGCACCGCGCCGATCAGCAGGCCGCCAGCGCTGCCACCACTGATGGCCAGGCGGTCGGCGGCCGTCACGCCCTGGCTGATCAGGTGCTCGGCGCAGGCGATGAAGTCGCTGAACGTGTTGTGCTTGTACTCCTGCTTGCCGGCACGGTACCAGGCCTCCCCCAGTTCGCCACCACCTCGCACATGGGCGATGGCAAAGGCCACGCCGCGCTCCAGCAGGCTCAGGCGCGCATGTGAGAACCAGGGGTCGAGGCTTTCGCCATAGGCACCATAGCCGTACAGGTACAGTGGCACGGTCTTGCCCAGGTCCTGGCGGCGGCGTACCAGGCTGATCGGCACCTGGGTGCCGTCCGCTGCGGTTGCCCACAGGCGCTCACTGACATAGTCATCGGCATCGAATGCACCGAGCACCGGGGTTTGCTTGAGCACCACCTGGGCGCCCGTGGGCAACGTCAGTTGGCGCACCTGGGCCGAGCGGTTGAGCGCTTCGTAGCGCAAGCGTATGCGAGTGCTGGCAAATTCCAGGCTGTCCTGCACGTACAGGCTGTAGGCGGCGTCTGGCAGTTCGACGCGGTAGGCCGGCAAGCCCTGCGGGCGTACTTCGATGATCGGCAGGCCGCCTTCGCGCAGGCTCAGGGTGAGGGCACCGGCGTTCAGGCTGAGGCCTTCGAGCATGACCGCGTCGCGGTGCGCCACCAGCACCTGCCACTGTTCGCGGCTTGGCACTGGCGCGACTGGCGCGTGGTACAGGGCGAAGTTGATGCCATCCTGGTTGGTGCGGATGAACCAGCGCCACTGGCCGTCGAGTTGGCCGTGGTCGGGGAAGTATTCGTGGCCTTCGACGCGCGGCGCCAGGCAGGTGAACGGCGCCTGCGGGGTTTCGGCGTCCAGCACCCAGGCCTCGCTGGTGGTCTTGCTGTTCAGCAGCAGCACCAGCTGACGCTCGGAACTGGTGCGGTAGCAGTGCAGGAAGAAACGCCCGTCTGGCTCTTCGAACACGGTGTGCGCGGCGTCGGTGCCCAAGGTGTGGCGACGCAGGCGCCATGGGCGGTGGGTGTCGTCCAGCTCAGCGAAGAATAGCGTCTGGCTGTCGTTGGCCCAGGTCAGGCTACCGTCGCAGTCGTCGAAGGGCAGGGTAGTGACACGGCCACTGGCCAGGTCTTTGACGTACAGGGTATAGATTTCGTCGCCGCTGGTGTCGAGGCTATAGGCCAGCAGGCGGTGGTCGGGGCTGATGTTGAACGCGCCGAGGGAGAGGAAACCGCCGTTGGCCAGGACGTTGGGGTCGAGCAGCAGTTGCTCCTGGCTTTCATCGACGGTGTTCGAGTCGTCGGCCGGGCGTGGGCAGCGGTAGTGACGCGGGTATTCGTCGCCGGCGGTGGTGCGGGTGTAGTACAGGTAGGGGCCCCAGGGCGCCGGCAACGAGAGGTCGGTCTCCAGGATGCGGCCTTTGATCTCTTCGAACAGTTGCTCACGCAACGGTGCCTGGTCGGCCAGGCAGGCTTCCTGGTAGGCGTTTTCAGCGTGCAGGTAAGCGAGTACCTCGGGGGTATCGCGCTGTTGCAACCAGGCATACGGGTCGGTGGCCTGGTCGGCTTGGGCAATCGGGGGTTGGGGCTTGGCTGGCATTGAAGATCTCTTGATTGGGGTTGCCTGTGCCCGGAAAAGTGTTTATCATAGGCATCTCTTTGCCTGGCTTGCACGAACACCATGACCGAGAACGACTACACCTTCGCCTGGGGCTTGTACGCAGTAGCCGCCTTAGGGTGCCTGCTGGTGGGCTTCAAGCTCACCGGCTGGATGTGGCGCTGGCTGCGCGAACCGCTACGGGTGGTGCTGGCGGTGCTGCTGCTGACCCCGACCATCGTCGACCCGGTCAAGGACAGCTTCGCCCCTGCAATCGCCATCACTGCGCTGGATGTCGCTTTCAAGGTCGGCAACAACGCCTGGCGCGCTGTGTCCGACTTCGCCATGTATGGCATGATCGCCTTCGGCCTGTACTTCCTCTTCGTGCTGATGCGCTGGCCGCTGGAAAAGCGCGCGCACGCACGCCGTGAGCAGGCCGAAGCCGCTGCCAGGCGTCAGCGGGCCGAGGATGACCAGCTCGGCACCCAGGCGCCGCTGGCTGCCGAGCGCAGCGACCGTTACCGTGACGACTTGCCGCCAGCCGCTACGCGTGGCGCAGGCCGGGTCGAGCCTCGTCTGTAAACGGAGACACGCCTATGTGCGAACTGCTGGGCATGAGTGCCAACGTCCCTACCGACATTGTTTTCAGCTTCACCGGCCTGATGCAGCGGGGCGGGCGTACCGGCCCGCACCGTGACGGCTGGGGGATAGGCTTTTACGAAGGCCGCGGCCTGCGCCTGTTCCAGGACCCGGCCGCGAGCAGCGAGTCGGAAGTAGCCAACCTCGTGCAGCGCTACCCGATCAAAAGCGAAGTGGTGATCGGTCATATCCGTCAGGCCAACGTCGGCAGGGTGTGCCTGTCCAACACCCACCCGTTCGTACGGGAAATGTGGGGCCGCAACTGGTGCTTCGCGCACAATGGCCAACTGGGTGACTTCAAGGGCCTGGCCAGTTTTTACCGGCCAGTGGGCGACACCGACAGCGAAGCGGCCTTCTGCGACCTGCTCAACCGCATCCGCAGCGCTTTCCCCGAACCGGTGCCGGTGGAACAGCTGCTGCCCGTGTTGGTCGAAGCCTGTGCCGGCTACCGTGGTCAGGGCGTGTTCAACTGCATGCTCAGCGACGGCGACTGGCTGTTCTGCTTTTGCTCGACCAAGCTGGTGCACATTACCCGCCGTGCGCCATTTGGTGCCGCACGGTTGAAGGATGTCGACCTGATCGTCGATTTTCATACCGAAACCACCCCCAACGACGTGGTCACGGTGATTGCCACCGAGGCCCTGACCGAGAACGAGACCTGGCACCGCTACGCGCCGGGTCAGTGGGCCCTGTGGCGGCACGGCGAGTGCGTGGCGCACGGCCAGAGCTAAGGACGCTGCATGTTCAGAAGTTACCTGCGATTGCTGTTGTTCACCTTCGGCCTGCTGGCCGGTATCCAGGTCCCGGGGCTGGTCAAGGACTACAGCCAGCGGGTCGAGGCGCACCTGTTCGAATCGCGCGAGGCGCTCGATGGGTTCCGGCAAACGGCCGAGCGCTTTTTCAAGGGCGACTTGCAGGCGCTGCTGCAGCACTACCGCAGCAGCGACGACCCGGTGTTCAACAGTGATGCCAACAGCATCGAAAGCCTGATGATCCGCAACGAACTGCTGGAAAACGAATGGCAGGTGCTGCAAGGGTCATGGGCTGAGCGTACCTGGCATGTGCTGGTACAGGCCGACCCGCAGTTGCGTGAAGAAACCCTCAATGGCTACAGCTACCAGATTCTGCTGGTGCCCGAGGCGATTGGCTGGGGTGTGGGTGCCGGTTTTGTGCTGGCCTTTGTGGTCGAAAGCGTGTTGTTGGGGATTGGCTGGCTGATCCTGGGCGGGCGGCGCAGGGTGGTGAAAGAGAGCTGGCGCTAAGTTCTGCTGTACCTGTACCGGCCCTTTCGCGGGCTTGCCCGCTCCCACAGGATCATCACAGGCCTGGGCGGGCCAGGTTGTACCTGTGGGAGCGGGCAAGCCCGCGAAAGGGCCGGTACAGGCAGAAACTGTTGGTCAGACCAGTACGATCCGCTGCCCCCCCACATCCCGCGCATACCGCTCCAACACCTGCCGGCAAACCCCAACCACCTCATCGACCAATGCCACCCCGGTCTGCCACGCCACCACCAGCTCAAGGCTCGGCGGCGGCTGCAACCCTTCCAGCAGCACCAGCTCGCCCCGGCCCAACTCGGCATCCACCAGCGCCGGCGGTAGCGCGCCAATGCCAAAACCGTCGCGCAACAGCCGGGTAATCGCCGCCACCGAATTCACACAATTCAACCGCGGCGCCTCTGCCCCCGCAGCCTGCAGCAAGCTCAGCACCTCTTGGTGCGGCCGTGAATTCTTCGAGAAGGTGATGATGCGCTCGCGCCCAAGTTCGGCCAGCGACGCATAGTCCCGGTGCTGGTGGGCGCCTGCGGCCACCACCCAGCCCATTGGGTAGCGCGCCAGGTCGAGGCTGCGGATCGATTGCTCGCGCAGCAAGTCGGTCTGCAAAATCACGTCAAGAAAGCCCTTCTGCAGCTGCTCGCGCAAGTTCAGCGCGGTGTCGGCCACCAGTTCGATTTCCACCTGCGGGTAGCGCTCGGTCAGCTCCGCCACCAGCGCGCTCATCCAGGTGTGGATCACAGTGTCCATTACCCCGATGCGAATGCGCCCGACCTTGGCCCGGTCGCTGTCCAGCGACTGCTTCATGGCCTTGGCGGTTTCCAGCATGCGTTCGGCGTATTCCAGTACCTTGCCGCCCTCCGGGGTCAGGCTGACGCCGCGGGAGTCGCGCAGCAGCAGCTTCACGCCCAGGTCAGCCTCCAGTGCGGCAATACGGCTGGATACCGAAGCCTGGGTGGTGAACAGCTTTTCTGCCGTCAGGCGGAAGCTCTTGAGCCGGGCGACCCAGACGAAGGTTTCGAGGAAGCGAAGGTTCATGATCAGTTTTTCTTGTTCCAGACCGGCGGTTTTTTTCGTTGGACGCAGGCGAGGCGGCCTCTGAACAATGGCGCCCAGGCCGCGACGCTTCATGTCGCCCATAAAACAATACCAACAAGCCGAGGCATCCATGAACCCCACCGGCGTGCAACAGCAGGTCAGTTCCCTCCGTTCGTCCGGGCCTTTCGCCTGGTACCGCGACATCGACAAACAGCAACGACGTACCTTCTGGAGCTGCAAGATTGGCTATGGCCTGGACGGCATGGACACACAGATGCTCAGTTTCGTCATTCCTACGCTGATCATGCTGTGGGGTATCACCACCACCGAAGCCGGGTTGATCCACACCAGCACGCTGATCGCCTCGGCTGTAGGAGGCTGGGTGGCCGGTATCCTCTCCGACCGCATCGGCCGGGTGCGTACCCTGCAACTGACGGTGTTGTGGTTCGCCTTCTTCACCTTCCTGTGCGGCTTCGCTCAGAACTACGAGCAACTGTTGATTGCCCGAACCCTGATGGGCTTTGGCTTCGGTGGCGAGTGGACCGCCGGCGCGGTGTTGATCGGCGAGGTGATCCGCGCCCAGGACCGCGGCAAGGCGGTGGGCATGGTGCAGTCCGGCTGGGCAATTGGCTGGGGCCTCACGGCCATCCTTTATGCGCTGCTGTTCTCCTGGCTGCCGGCAGAGCAGGCCTGGCGTGCGTTGTTCCTGCTGGGGCTGGTACCGGCAATCTTCGTTATCGTCGTTCGCCGCCTGGTCAAGGACCCTGAGGTCTATCGTAAGGCCAAGGCAGTGGAAAACACCGAGGCACCCTCGCGCTTCTACGAAATCTTCGCGCCGGGCATGCTCTGGACCACCGTGCGGGCATCCCTGCTGACCACCGGCGCACTCGGCGGTTACTACGCCATCACCTCGTGGTTGCCAACCTTCCTGAAGAACGAACGCGGCCTGAGTGTGCTGGGCACGGGTGGCTATCTGGCCATGGTGATCGTCGGCTCGTACATGGGTTATGTGGTCAGTGCTTATCTGTCCGACCTGCTGGGGCGCAAGAAGAACTTCATCCTGTTCGCCGTGGGCTCCTTCGTCATTGTGCTGTTATACACGCAGATGCCGGTCAGCGATGGCGTGATGCTGTGGCTGGGCCTCCCGTTGGGCTTCTTCGCCTCGGGTATCTTCAGCGGCATGGGGGCGTTTCTGACCGAACTGTTCCCCACGCGCATTCGGGGTTCGGGGCAGGGCTTCTGTTACAACATCGGCAAGGTCATTGCCGCGCTGTTTCCGTTGATGATCGGCGTGCTCGGCCAGAATGTTCCGCTGGGCCTGGGTATCGGCGTGTTTTCTGCGGTGTCCTACGGCATTGTGATCGTGGCGGCCTTGAGCTTGCCGGAAACCCGCGGCAAACAGCTGCAGGCGCGGTAAGGTAGGCCTATGCACAACGACAAGGGAGACCGCGTGGTGGAACGCCTGCTACTCAATTGCGACATGGGTGAGAGTTTCGGCAGCTGGCGCATGGGCCTGGATGCCGAGGTCATGCCTTACATCGATTGCGCCAACATCGCCTGCGGCTACCACGCCGGCGACCCCGGTATCATGCGCCGTACCGTGGCCCTGGCGCTGGAGCACGGGGTGACTATCGGCGCGCATCCGGCCTACCCGGACCTGGTCGGCTTTGGCCGCCGTTCCATGGCCTGCAGCCCGGAAGAAATCCGTGACCTGCTGCATTACCAGATTGGTGCGCTGGATGGCATCTGCAAAGTGCTGGGTGGTCGCGTGGCCTATGTGAAGCCCCATGGTGCGCTGTACAACGACATGATGGCCGACCCGCTCAAGCTGCGTACCGTGCTGGAGGCCGTCGCGGCCTATGACAGCAACCTGTCGTTGATGCTGATGGCCACCGCCGACAACCGTGCCGCCCAGGCACTGGGCGATGAAATCGGCGTGCCGCTATGGTTCGAGGCGTTCGCAGACCGCGCCTACACCGCCAGTGGCCATCTGCTGTCGCGGCGCCTGCCGGGTGCGGTGCATCACGACCCGGCGCGGGTGGTGGAGCAGGCGGTGCGTCTGGCCCGAGGCGAAACGCTGTTGGCTGACGATGGCAGTGCCTTGCAGCTTGCCGCCCGCACCCTCTGCGTGCATGGCGACAACGACAGTTCGGTGGCGGCGGTGCGGCAGATTCGCCAGGCCCTCGATGGGCTGGAGGCGTGATGAAACCGCGAATTGAAGTGGTCGCCATCGACAGCCTGATGGTCCGCCTGTTCGACCGTATCGATGAGGCCAACATGCCATGGATGCTCGCCGCCAGCCGGCGCTTGAGCGCGGCGTTCGGCGAGCACCTGCTGGACCTGGTGCCGTCCTACACCACGCTGATGGTGCAGTCTGCCCTGCCGCCAGGCGAGGCCAGGGCGCGAATCGCTCAGGCGCTGGACGGCTTGCAGCCTGACACCGGCAGTGGCGGCCGCCGACACGAGATCCCGGTGTGGTACGACGCCAGTGTCGGCCCCGAGCTGCCTGTGCTGGCGGCCCGCAGCGGCTTGAGTGAAGCGGAGATTGTTCGGTTGCACGGCGAACGTGATTACCCGGTGTTTGCCCTGGGCTTCGCGCCTGGTTTCGGCTTTATGGGCCTGGTCGACGAGCGCCTGGCCAGCCCTCGTCTGAGTACCCCGCGCAAGCGCGTGGCGGCGGGCAGTGTGGGTATCGCCGAGCGCCAGACGGCGGCCTACCCGGCAGTATCGCCGGGTGGCTGGAACCTGATCGGGCGCACCCCGGTGCGGTTGTTCGACCGTGAGCGTGAGGGTTACAGCCTTTTGCAACCCGGTGACCGGGTGCGCTTCGTGCCGGTTTCGCGCAGCGAATTCCTGGCCATGGGTGGTGATGTGGAGGCGCAGGGATGAAGCAGTTGATGATTGAGGCCAGTACGCCGTTGTGCCAGTTACAGGATGCCGGGCGCTTTGGCGTGCGCCACCTTGGCGTGACCCAGGGCGGGGCGCTGGACTGGGTGGCGATGCACTGGGCCAACTGGCTGCTGGGCAACCCGTTGGGGGCGCCGGTGGTCGAGGTGGCGCTGGGTGGTTTTTGCGTAGTGGCTGAACAGGATTGCGTGCTGGCCCTGGCCGGTGCCGACCTGGAGGCGTGTGTCGATGATCAGCCCCTGGCGCCATGGCGCAGCTTTGCCCTGGCCAAGGGGCAGCGCTTGACCTTGAAACAGCCCAAAGTGGGTGTGCGGGCGTATCTGGCGGCACCGGGTGGGTTCCTGGGGGAGGAGGTGCTGGGCAGTTGTGCCACCGTGGTACGTGAAGCACTGGGTGGCATCGATGGCCAGGGGGCTGCGCTGGCTAGAAACCAGGCATTGGCTTTTACCGGTAGCAGTGCACCCCTGCGCGAAGTGCCGCACGCGTTGTGCCCACAGTTCGCCCCAAAGCCGGTGCTCGACCTGGTGATGGGCGCGCAGATTGGTGAATTCAGCGGTACCAGCCTGTTCGAGGCATTCAACCGGGAGTGGACGCTGGACAGCCGGGCCGACCGCATGGGCATCCGGTTGTTGGGGCCGCAGTTGGTGTACCAAGGGGCGCCGATGATCTCCGAAGGGATCCCGCTGGGTGCGGTACAGGTGCCGCCGGACGGGCAGCCGATCGTGTTGCTCAATGACCGGCAGACCATTGGTGGGTACCCGCGGCTGGGCGCGCTGACGCCGCTGGCGCTGGCGCAACTGGCGCAGTGCATGCCGGGGGCGGAGGTGCGGTTCAGGGCGGTGGTGCAGGACGAGGCCTGGCGGGAGCAGCAGGATTACCTGAACCGTTGGCGGTAGAGCGGGCGGCCTCTTCGCGGGTGAACCCGCTCCTACACACGTCCTGTGCATGCCTTGACGGTGATGTTGGAGCAGGCAACCTCACTTGGACAGGTAGCGCATCCCGTCCTCCAACCCTTGCAGGGTCAGCGGATACATCTTGTCCTCGATCAGGTCGCGCACCAGATGGGTCGAGGCGGTGTACTCCCAGGCCTGCTTGGGGTACGGGTTGATCCAGATGACCTTCCTGAATTTTTCCATGAAACGCTGGATCCACACATACCCGGCTTCTTCGTTCCAGTGCTCTACGCTGCCACCCGGCTGGGTGATCTCGTAGGGCGCCATGGCCGCGTCACCGACGAACACCACCTTGTAGTCATCGCCGTACTTGTGCAGCAGGTCGAAGGTGGAAAAACGTTCGGACGTGCGGCGCAGGTTGTTCTTCCACACCGACTCATAAACGCAATTGTGGAAGTAGTAATACTCCAGGTGCTTGAACTCGGTCTTGCAGGCCGAGAACAGCTCTTCGCAGACTTTGACGTGGGCATCCATCGAACCGCCAATGTCGAGCAGCAACAGCAGCTTCACGGTGTTGCGCCGCTCGGGGCGCATCTGGATATTCAGCAACCCGGCATCACGCGCGGTGTGGTCGATGGTGCCGTCGATGTCCAGCTCTTCGGCGGCGCCTTCGCGGGCGAACTTGCGTAGCCGGCGCAGGGCCAGCTTGATGTTGCGGGTGCCAAGCTCGACCTGGTCGTCGAGGTTCTTGTACTCGCGTTGGTCCCAGACTTTTACTGCCTTGCCCTGGCGCTTGCCGGCGTCACCGACGCGGATGCCCTCGGGGTTGAAGCCACCCGAGCCGAATGGGCTGGTGCCGCCGGTGCCAATCCACTTGTTGCCGCCAGCGTGGCGTTCCTTTTGCTCTTCGAGGCGCTGCTTGAATGCCTCGATAAGCTTGTCCAGGCCGCCCAGCGACTGGATCTGCGCGCGTTCTTCATCGGTCAGCGAGCGCTCGAATTCCTTGCGCAGCCAGTCTTCGGGGATCAGCGCCTCGATATGCCGGTCGAGGTTTTCCAGGCCCTTGAAGTAGGCTGCGAAGGCACGGTCGAACTTGTCGAAGTGGCGTTCGTCCTTCACCAGGATGGCGCGGGCGAGGTAGTAGAACTCGTCCATGTCGGCGAACACCACGCGCTTTTGCAAGGCCTGGTGCAGGTCGAGCAGTTCACGCACCGAAACCGGCACCTTGGCCGCACGCATCTCATTGAACAGATTGAGCAGCATGGCCCTGCTCCTGTCAGCGGTTGCCGCGCCGGCTCATGAAGGCCAGGCGCTCGAGCAGTTGTACATCCTGCTCGTTTTTTACCAGCGCACCGGCCAGCGGCGGGATGGCCTTGGTCGGGTCGCGTTCGCGCAACACCGCTTCACCGATGTTGTCGGCCATCAGCAGCTTGAGCCAGTCGACCAGCTCGGAGGTGGACGGCTTTTTCTTCAGGCCCGGCACCTTGCGTACGTCGAAGAACACGTCCAGCGCCTCGCTGACCAACGACTGGCTGATGTTCGGGTAGTGCACGTCGACGATCTGCTGCAGGGTCGTGCGGTCGGGGAAGGCGATGTAGTGGAAGAAGCAGCGGCGCAGGAAGGCGTCCGGCAGCTCTTTTTCGTTGTTCGAGGTAATGATGATGATCGGACGCTGTTTGGCCTTGATGGTCTCGTCGATTTCGTAGACGTAGAACTCCATCTTGTCGAGCTCTTGCAACAGGTCGTTGGGGAATTCGATATCGGCCTTGTCGATTTCGTCGATCAGCAGGATGACCCGCTCGTCGGCCTCGAAGGCCTCCCAGAGCTTGCCCTTTTTCAGGTAGTTGCGCACATCGTGCACCTTGTCCACGCCTAGCTGCGAATCGCGCAGGCGGCTGACCGCGTCGTACTCGTAGAGCCCCTGGTGGGCCTTGGTGGTGGATTTGATGTGCCAGGTGATCAGGCGCGCCCCGAACGAGGCTGCCAACTGCTCGGCGAGCATGGTTTTGCCGGTGCCCGGTTCGCCCTTGACCAACAGCGGGCGTTCGAGGGTAATGGCCGCGTTTACCGCCAGTTTCAGGTCGTCTGTGGCGACGTAGTCGCGGGTGCCTTCGAACTTCATGGGGGGTTGTCCTCTGTTTAGGGCTGTGCGGGCCTTTTCGCGGTACAGGGTTGTAGGTGCGGGTTTACCCGCGAAGAGGCCCGAACAGGCAGCACATAATCCGGATTTGTTTCCGACTATAACGCGGGGCCAGTCGGCTGCAAACGCAGACCAGGTATTCAGTCCCTGAATGCCCCGTCACGCTGTCTCAGTCAGACTTCGGCGCTGGTTGCTCATAGCGCGCATTGAATGCCTGGACAAACCCGTTGCGCAGGATCTGCAGGAACGCCTCGAAGGCACTGACATCCTGCTTGCGCACACTGCCGCTGAGTTCCACCCGAGTGGCGAACTGGTTTTTCGGCTGGTTCTTCAGCACCGTCTCGGTCGCACCCACCAGGGCCTCCCACACCGAGCGGAAGAAGCCCTTGTCCTTTTCCTCGACGTCCTGCTGCCAGTCGAACACGTCGACATCGCGCAGCAGCGGTTTTATATAGCCGTTCAGCCGGCCGTTTTCTGCCTGGGCCTCGATGACCACGTCACCGTGCCCGGCATTGAAGTCGAATTTGCCGTAGGCGCTGGCAAAGTCATTCAGTTTGCGCAGCTCGATGCCGGTGGCGCGAAGCCTGAATTCGAAGTCGTCGAAATCACTGAAAGGGTCGAAGGTGGCACGGCTTTCTACGTTCGCATCCCCCGCGATGAGCGCCGTGCCTTCGAAACTTGCGTCGCGACGGCCTTTCTGGTCGCGCACGTTGGTCAGGTTGCGGATGCTGGCGTTCAACCGGGTGGCCTTGAGGTCGACCGGTGGCTTGGAATTGAAGTTGCGGAACGTCAGCACGCCATTGTCGATACGCACTTCGTTGAGGGTGATGGGCAGGAGTTTTTCCAGCTGCTGGCGCCAGTCGGTACCTTGGCCGGTCTGCGACGCCTGTTTGCTACCACCGTCGACAAAGTTCAGCTCGGGATGCACGAAGGTCACCTCCGCCACCACTGCCTTGTCGTACCACAACGCATGCCAGCTCACCGAGAGGTCGATCAGTGGGGCGTCGAGAAACGGTACGGGCACCTTGCCGGTGGTCTTGACGATTTTCAGCCCGTTTATCTGATAGGCACCGCGCCACCAGGCCAGGTCCACATCGGCTACCTGGCCGCGGTAGTCTCCCATGTCGGCCAGCTTGTCGTTGAGGTAGTCGCGCACCAGGTAGGGCAGGGCCAGGTGCAGCGCCACCAGCAGCACGATCAGGCTGGCCAGGCCGACCAGCGGCCAGCGATAGCGGGCTTTCATGAGGCTGTCTCCAGGGCGGGATGTGCGGTTGACCGCAACGTGCCGGGCTGAGTTCGAACAGGCTTTACGGGCCACCGCCGCAGGCTTACCCTTGAGGCATTTCCCTGCTTTTTCATGCCAAGGACCCCTGCCATGAGCCGTATCTTTGCAGACAACGCCCACTCCATCGGTAACACGCCGCTGGTGCAGATCAATCGCATCGCCCCGCGCGGCGTGACCATCCTGGCCAAGATCGAAGGGCGCAACCCCGGGTACTCGGTCAAATGCCGCATTGGCGCGAACATGGTCTGGGACGCCGAAAGCAGCGGCAAGCTCAAACCGGGCATGACCATCGTCGAGCCCACCTCGGGCAACACCGGTATCGGCCTGGCCTTCGTCGCCGCCGCCCGCGGCTACAAGCTGATGCTGACCATGCCCGCCTCGATGAGCCTGGAACGCCGCAAGGTACTGAAGGCGCTGGGCGCCGAGCTGGTATTGACCGATCCGGCCAAGGGCATGAAGGGCGCCATCGAGAAGGCCAACGAAATCGTCGCCTCCGACCCGGAGCAGTACTTCCTGCCGGGCCAGTTCGAAAACCCGGCCAACCCGGCCATTCACGAGAAAACCACCGGTCCTGAGATCTGGAACGACACGGACGGCGCCATCGACGTGCTGGTGGCGGGCGTGGGCACTGGCGGCACCATCACCGGCGTGTCGCGTTACATCAAACATACCCAGGGCAAGGCCATCCTGTCGGTGGCAGTGGAGCCCGTGGCATCGCCGCTGATCAGCCAGACCCTGGCCGGCGAAGAACTCAAGCCCAGCCCGCACAAAATCCAGGGCATCGGCGCCGGCTTCGTGCCGAAAAACCTCGACCTGTCGATCGTCGACCAAGTGGTGACGGTGACCGACGAAGAGTCCAAGGCCATGGCGATTCGCCTGATGCAGGAAGAGGGCATCCTTTGTGGTATTTCCTGCGGTGCGGCAATGGCGGCAGCGGTGCGCCTGGCCGAAAAACCGGAAATGCAGGGTAAGACCATCGTCGTAATCCTGCCCGATTCGGGCGAGCGATATTTGTCGAGCATGCTGTTCAGCGACATGTTCAGCGAGCAGGAAAACCAGCAGTAATCGGCCTTCCCGCTGATCCGGCGCAACAATCGGCGGCCTGGTTTATTGCAAAATCTTCATGAATGCGATCCCGCCCGGGTTGTTTTTACCGCGGCGGGATCAGTTTATGATGGCAGGATGATTTTCTGGAGAGCAGGCAGCGCAGCCCTGACTCTTCCTCAAGGAGTGAAAGCATGACCTTTTCCTTTGCAGCCAAGGCGGGTGTCTTGCTGGTGTTTTTCGGCAGCGTGCTGTTCGTGCACTTGCGCGGCAAGGCCCGCCTGCCGGTGTTGCGCCAGTTCGTCAACCATTCGGCGCTGTTCGCCCCCTACAACGCGTTGATGTACCTGTTTTCCGGCGTGCCGTCCAAGCCCTACCTGGATCGCCAGCGCTTCCCCGAGCTGGACGTGTTGAAGGACAACTGGCAGGAAATCCGCGAAGAGGCCATGCGCCTGTTCGACGAAGGCTATATCCGTGCCGCTGAGAAAGATAACGACGCCGGCTTCGGTTCGTTCTTCAAGAAAGGCTGGAAGCGCTTTTACCTGAAGTGGTACGACAAACCCCTGCCTTCGGCGCAAACCCTGTGCCCGCGCACTGTCGAGCTGGTCAGCCGCATCCCCAATGTCAAAGGCGCAATGTTTGCCCTGCTGCCCGGCGGCAGCCACCTGAACCCGCACCGCGACCCGTTCGCAGGCTCGCTGCGTTATCACCTGGGGCTGTCCACGCCCAACTCCGACGCATGCCGCATCTACGTGGACGGTGAGCAGTACGCCTGGCGTGACGGCGAAGACGTGATGTTCGACGAAACCTACGTGCACTGGGTCAAGAACGAAACCGACGTTACCCGCGTGATCCTGTTCTGCGACATCGAGCGCCCGCTGAGTAGCCCACTGATGACGCGCATCAACCGTAAGGTCAGTGCCTTCCTCGGCCGCGCCACCGCGCCGCAGAACACCGACGACGAGCGCGTGGGCGGGATCAACCAGGCGTACGCCTGGAGCAAGCGCTTCAGCAACAGGATCAGCAACCACGTGAAGCAGTTCAAGCGCGCCAACCCCAAGGCTTACCGCGTGCTGCGGCCGGTACTGGCGGTAGTGGTGGCGTATCTGTTGTATCGCTGGTTGTTCTGATTTTTTCTGGCCTAACCGGCCTCTTTTGCGGGGCAAGCCCGCTGACACCGGTGCGCCTGATCCTTCAAGGACGAGGGTGCGCTTGTGGCAGCGGGGTTGTGCCGCGAAGAATCACTCGCTATATTCCAGAACATTCACTTCCTCAAAGACCGCGTTCATGCCAGCCATCCCTTCCATCACACGCTTTGCCATCGCGCCAGTCGCGGGCTTGGTCGTGCGTGGTAGCCAGCAGCCGGTCATGATCTGTCACTCCCCACCACCTGTCAGTGGCGTCGTAGGCGGCGTAGCTCCGCCTCATTGCGTGGTTGTGCTGGGCTGATCGGCTTCGTGCCGCAACCCTTCGCACGCGCAACGTACTGAACACGGTCGGCTACTGCTCACGTTGAAGCGCACGCCGTCCGTTTGGCTTATCTGCCTACTATCAGGTGGCAATTCATGTCTGTCTTTACCAAAACGTCCGTGGCCTCGGCGGCCACTACCTGCCTGTTCGTCCTGCTGTGGAGCAGCGGGGCGATCGTCTCCAAGCTCGGCCTGGCGCATGCCAGCCCGTTTGCCTTTCTGCTGTTGCGCTCGGCGCTGGCCCTGGCCGGCCTGTTGCTGATCGGCCCGTTGCTAGGGCTGCGCTGGCCGCGTACTCGCGGGAGCATTCTGCGCGCCCTGGGTACCGGTTGTGTGCTGCTCGGTGCCTATCAGATCTTCTATCTGTTGGCGCTTGATACCCATGTCACCCCCGGCGTCATGGCCACGGTGATGGGGGTACAACCGATCCTCACCGTGGTGCTGATGGAACGCCAGCGCTCCTGGAGCCGTTTGTTCGGCCTGGGTTTGGGGTTGGGTGGCTTGATCATGGTGGTCTACCAGGGCATCAACCTGGGCGGGGTATCGCTGGCGGGCATGCTGTTCGCCCTGCTGGCGTTGGTCAGCATGACCTTTGGCTCGATCCTGCAGAAGCGCATTACCGACAACCCCATGGGCACACTGCCGCTGCAGTACCTGGCCGGCTTTGCCATGTGCGCGCTGTTCGCACCTCTGCAACCGCTTCATGTCGAGTGGACCGGCAGCTTCGTCGGTGCGCTGTTGTGGATGGGCCTGGTGGTCTCGCTGCTGGCAACCTTGTTGCTGTACCGGCTGATCGCCAAGGGCAACCTGGTCAATGTCACCAGCCTGTTCTACCTGGTGCCGGCAGTGACTGCGGTAATGGACTTGCTGATCTTCGGTAACCGCCTGGCACCGCTCAGCCTGTTGGGCATGGGGCTGATCGTGGTAGGGCTGCTGTTCGTGTTTCGCAAGCCTGCCGCGCGCCTGGCCGAGGCGTAGGCCCTAGCGGAATTCTTCGGGGATGGCGTGGCGCAACACGCCTTCCTCGAAGTCCAGCAGGCCGGCTTCGCGCTGGGTGAGCAGGTAGTAGAGCAGGGTATCGAGCGAGCGTTGCGGTGGGACCTCGACCGCCAACATCTTCACTGCCTGCTCGGTTTCACAGGCGCAGCCGAAATCCAGCAATGCTGCGCGCACCTGGTCGAGGGTTTCCGGTGGTTTGACGACCACCCGGAACACCGAGCTGCCGCTGCTGTGGCGCAGCGCTGCGAACCAGGTTCCGCCTGCTTCCTCGCGGGTGTCGATCACGTCGCCTGGGGCGATGCCATAGACATGGAAGGGGATGTTGTCGATGGCATAGCCGCCTTCCACGGCCTTGGCCCACAGGCCCTCGACCGAGGCTGGTGGGTAGCCGTTCTCGTCCTGTTCCAGGCGGAACAGGACCTTTTTGTACGCGCTGTTCATGCCGTACTCCGCTTCAGCTGCGCGCCGGGCGCAGCACCAGCCACAAGGCCAGGCCAATCAGAAGGCCGCCGTATAGGTGCGCCATCGACAACGGCTCATTCAGCAGCCACGCCCCCCACAATACGCCGAATACCGGGATCAGGAAGGTCACGGTGCTGGCTTTTACCGGGCCGATTTCCTCGAGCAGGCGGAAGTACAGGATGTAGGCAAAGGCGGTGCACAGCAAACCCAGCCCCAGCAACGACAACCACACCTCCCAGCCCCCCCAGCTGGCGGGCGGTTGGGTGAGTGCGCTCCAGCCGAACAGCGGGGTCAGCATGAGCGTTGCGCCGAGCATGCTGCCCAGCGCGGAAAGACGGCTGTCCAGGCCACTGATCCAGCGGCGGGCGAGGAACCCGGCAAAGCCGTAGCAGGTGGTGGCCGCCAGGCAGGCGAGGGCGCCTTGCAGCAGGGCCATGTCCAGTGCCACCGGGCCGGCGCCGCTGAGGATGCCGACGCCGAACAGGCCAAGGAAGATGCCGCAGAGTTTGGCCAGGGTCATTGGCTCGCGGAAGAACAGTACGCCGACCAGCACACCCATCAGCGGGGTGGTGGCGTTGAAGATCGCCGAATAGCCGGCCGGCAGCACCTGGGCCGCCACCGAGTAGAAGGTGGCGGGGATGCCGGAGTTGATCATGCCCAGCACCAGGCACGCGCCGAGCTTGCCCTGGAAGTCCCAGCGCACGCGGGCGGCGGCCAGAAGCACGATCAGGCCCAGGCAGGCGATCGAAACCCGGAAGAACGCGGTCGGCACCGTGCCCAGTTCGGGGGCGATGATGCGCATGAACAGGAAACTCGCTCCCCAGACGGCGGCAAGGGTCAGCAGGCGGGCTAGGGCGATGGGGCTCACAACGGTCTCCGGAGGTAAGGCAGGGGCGCGAGTGTACGCCAGGGGGC
>NZ_JBYSYE010000071.1:0-16111 GCF_058782925.1 Pseudomonas sp. FW305-E2
GCGGGAATCGCGCCAGGCGGACGGGGTTGGCCCTTCTCCCCAAAGAGGGTCTCCATCCACATCGACAGCTCGGACTGTCTGTCGTCTTCATGGGCGTGTCGATCTGGTTGCGGAACACGCCATCGGCATGATTGGGTGAATGCTCGATGCGCATCAGCTGATTGCCGATATACAAAGCGTCGAACACCGGGGTTGTAAAGCAGGCAAGGGCGCCAACGATGCCTAGGATAGCAATACCTACAACGGCCAGGAGAAAGCGACCCCTGAATAATTTCATGGAGTAGTTACCGTGGGGGCGGTCGAGAAAGGTTGGTGCCGCCGGCGCGCGTGAGTTCGGCCAGCAACAGTTCTTGGAGAGGCTGTAAACGTAACCGGCCCTTCACCGCCACCGACTGATCAGTCGTTAAAGGGGCTATAAGCTCTACTAATTAATTTTTTATGAGAAACTTGGATTATGGTCAGACGCAACTGCACATTGGCCATGAATTCCTTGAGTACCTATGGAAATTGATAAGTCATCATACATGACCGCAATCGTTGCGAGGTAATGCCTGATCCCTCAAAGCGATCAGGACCCCGGCGGCAAAACTATCTGTGGCGTAAAAAGGGGGCGGCGAGGTCTTTTCCGGATACGTTTCACACCGATGGCAGAGAACCCATGCAACTGACTCGTGCTAATTTTGGCGATTTTATCTACTTTTTAGCCGTCGCCCGCCATTCCAGCTTCAGTCGGGCGGGTATTGAAGTCGGGATAAGTGCATCTGCGCTGAGCCATGCGATCAAGGGGCTGGAGGCGAGATTGGGGGTTCGCTTGCTCAATCGCACGACCCGCAGCGTCACTCTGACGGCAGCCGGTGAGGAACTGCTAGCATTGATAAGCGAACCCGTCGATAAAATCGACCAGGCCATTGAGCTGTTGAACAAGTTTCGTGATGAGCCTACGGGTCGTATACGACTGAATGTTTTCAGTGACGCGGCACTCCTTTTGTTAGCACCGGTTTTATCGAAATTTGCTCTTCGTTACCCCGATATTGAAGTGGAAGTCTCAACCACCAACAGTATGGTGGACATTGTTGAAGGAGGCTTCGACGCTGGTATCAGGTATGGCGCTACCGTACCTGAGGGCATGATTGCCCAAAGCCTTTCCCCGCCTGTTCGATGGGTCGTGGTCGGAACCCCCGATTACCTCGACCGATGTGGCGTACCGCTGCACCCAGAGGATCTGAAACACCACAGTTGTTTAAGGTTTCGGCTAGGCAACGGTCGGATGTACAACTGGGAGTTTGAAAAAGATGGTGAACAACTAGAGATCCCTGTGTCCGGTAATGTCGTGCTGGACGAGACCCGGATGATGCTTGCCATGGTCACCCAGAGTGCGGGGCTGACTTATTGTGCCGAACCCATTGTCGCGCCACTTGTAGCGGAAGGAATTTTACAATTGGTCTTAGAAGACTGGATCAGTGTCGGTCCAGGCTTTCATATCTATTATTCAAGCTACCGGCAGGTGCCCATCACGCTACGTTTGCTGATCGACTTGATCAGAGAGTTGCGCCCGCTTGGATAGTTCGTGATCAACAGCAGTTTAGCCGGATTCTCTTTGGGAGAGAGAGCTGATATGTCCAGCTTGAACGGATTGCCTGACGCCAGCCAGGCAGAACAGAATGAGGGTCGAGACTCTATACTCACCACTGTTGTGAAATTGAGACTTCGGCGTATCGCCATCCGGAGGGCAACATCAGTAGTGGTTACCTGGAGGCTGATGTGGTGCGAAAGGTCTGATGGCCGATTGAGTAGGGCTTGGTGCTGCCGAAGCGCTGCGGGCAGGCGAGGTCAAGGCTGATCAAATCTCACTAATCGAGAGGATATTGAGCGTCAATTGCTTGATATAGCGCATTACGGGCAATCTGAAATACTCTGAAAGAATTTTATTACTGAATGCTCCTCATTGGTGATTTCAGTGAATTTGGGCTAATCCCCAGGCATCTCCATTGCTAGCATGCCTGCATAACAATCCAATGCGCAGCTCATGCGCTCTTCGGGCGCGGTCAATAAGCTTGATTTTCGCACCGCGCCTCCTACGCGTACTTGCCGAACCCTTTTTCCCACGGCCGTCAGCAGCTATTTCAGCCTGAGCTGCGGCAGTTTGCAAACTCATGCGCGGATTTTTCAGCGCGATGTTCGAGGACCTTATGCCACTCAAGCTTGTCATTCCTGCTTTGGTGACCGCCATTGCTTTTGCCACGATGCTCAGTGGATGCAACAAGGAGCAGGCTGCTGCTACCCCGGCGCAAGCCCCCCAAGTCAGCGTGGTGACCCTGAAACCTCAGGCTGTGACCTTGTTCATCGACTTGCCTGGGCGTACCAGTGCCTACCGCCTTGCCGAGGTTCGGCCGCAGGTGGATGGCATCGTCCTGAAACGCTTGTTCAAGGAAGGCGCAGATATCAACGCTGGGCAGCAGCTTTATCAGATCGATGCATCAACTTACGAGGTGACGCTCGCCAGTGCGCAGGCCAGTTTGGAGCAATCTCGCTCGCTGACTACCCGGTATCGGCAACTGATCGATGAGCAGGCGGTCAGCAAGCAGGAGTATGACACCGCTCGATCTCAGTTAATGCAGGCGGAGGCACAAGTCAAGGGCGCCCAGATCAATCTGAGATATACAAAAATGTTCGCGCCCATCAGCGGGCGAATTGGACGTTCGACTGTGACCGAAGGTGCGCTTGTTTCTAATGGTCAAGCAGCCCCCCTTGCGATTATCCAGCAACTCGACCCCATTTATGTCGATGTCACTCAGCCTTATGGCGAGGTGCTCAAACTGCGTCGGGCACTTGAAAGCGGGCAGTTGCAGAAGTCGGCTGACAAGGCTGCGAAAGTTAACCTGACACTTCCGGACGGTAGTCAATATCCCCTGCAGGGTTCACTGGAATTTTCGGAAGCTTCGGTCGACGAAGCCACCGGCTCGGTCACCCTACGCGCTGTATTCCCCAACCCCGATCACTTGCTGCTGCCCGGGATTTTTGTGCATGCGCGGTTGCAGGAGGGGGTTGCCGAGCAGGCCATTCTTGCTCCGCAGATTGGCGTGACTCGGGATCTCAAGGGGACTTCGACCGCCATGGTCGTTACCGCAGATAACAAAGTCGAGCAACGTCAGCTCAAGGTTGGCCGCACCGTCGGTGCGAATGTACTGGTGGAAAGCGGCTTGAGCGCCGGAGAAAAAATCATCGTCGAAGGCCTTCAGTTCATTAAGCCGGGGATCACCGTGGTCGCTCAGGAAGCGATGACAGATGAGGCGAATAGAGCCCCAGTAGCGGTAAACACCAGCGCTAAGTCGGAGTAGACGATGTCGAAGTATTTTATAGATAGACCGATCTTCGCATGGGTCCTTGCACTGATCATCATGCTTGTTGGGGCATTGTCGATCCTCAATTTGCCGATCAATCAATACCCTGACATTGCACCACCCGCCGTCGCGATTCAGGTTTCTTACCCCGGTGCTTCCGCGCAGACAGTGCAAGATACGGTCGTGCAAGTAATCGAGCAGCAGATGAACGGCATCGACAATCTGCGCTACATCTCTTCGGAGAGTAATGCCGATGGCAGCATGCGAATCATCGTGACCTTCAACCAGGGTACCAACCCGGATATTGCCCAGGTTCAGGTGCAGAACAAGCTGAACCTGGCCACGCCGCTGTTGCCGCGTGAAGTGCAGCAGCAAGGGCTTCGTGTCACAAAATTCCAACAGAATTTCATGATGTTCATTGGCCTGGTTTCCACCGATGGGAAATACACCAAGGAGGATCTATCCAACTACATCGTCTCAAATATCCAGGACCCGATTTCGAGAACTTCAGGTGTCGGTGACTTTCAGATCTGGGGTACGCAGTATGCCATGCGAGTCTGGCTGGACCCGGCCAAACTGAACCAGTTCCAGTTGACTCCAGTCGACGTGACCGAGGCGATTGAGGCGCAGAACGTACAGGTGGCTTCGGGCACGATCGGTGGTCTTCCGGCGCGCAAAGGTACGGTTTTTACCGCAACTATCATTGGCAAGACGCGACTGCAGACCTCCGAGCAATTTGGTGATATTTTGCTTAAGGTCAATAGCGACGGCTCCCAGGTGCGTCTGAGTGATGTGGCTGATATCAGTTTGGGCGGCGAAAACTACAGCATCAACGCCCAAGCCAATGGCAAGCCTGCCTCGGGTATCGCCATCCGCTTGGCCACAGGTGCCAACGCGCTTGATACCGCCAAGGCGATTCGCGCCACGGTCGACCGACTGAAACCCTTCTTCCCGGCAGGGATTGAAGCGGTGTACCCGTATGACACGACGCCGGTAGTCACCGAATCCATCAACGGAGTGATGCATACGTTGGGCGAGGCGGTGGTGCTCGTCTTTCTGGTCATGCTGCTGTTTTTGCAAAATCTGCGCGCCACCATCATTACGACTTTGACAGTGCCCGTTGTGTTGTTAGGTACCTTCGGCGTCCTTGCCGCCGCCGGCTTCTCCATCAATACCTTGACCATGTTCGGCATGATCCTGGCGATCGGATTACTCGTCGACGATGCGATTGTGGTGGTTGAAAACGTCGAACGGGTGATGGCGGAGGAACACCTTTCACCCAGGGAAGCCACGCGCAAATCGATGGGACAGATTCAGGGTGCGCTGGTGGGTATTGCCTTGGTGCTCTCGGCGGTGCTGTTGCCCATGGCTTTTTTTGGTGGCTCCACTGGCGTGATCTATCGGCAGTTCTCGATCACTATCGTATCGGCCATGGCGCTTTCGGTATTTGTTGCCTTGGTATTCACGCCGGCGCTTTGCGCCACACTGCTCAAACCAATCGATCCGACAAAACATGGCCAGCCCAAGCGCGGTTTTTTTGGATGGTTCAACAGAAAATTCGATGCCTGCATCAACGGGTATGAGCAGGGCGTAGGCCAGATCATTCGTCATAAAATGCCGGGTTTTATGGTTTACCTGGTAATCGTCGCCGGCACGATCTGGATGTTCGCCCGGATACCGACCTCGTTCCTGCCTGATGAGGATCAGGGTTTGATCTTTACGCAGGTGCAGACGCCGGCCAACAGCTCGGCTGAGACCACGCAAAAAGTGCTTGATCGCATGACTCAATATTTGCTTGACAAAGAGCACGGAGAGGGTAAAGCCGTTGCTACAGTCTTCACCGTTAACGGCTTCAACTTTGCCGGCCGCGGGCAGAATTCAGGGATCGCGTTCGTCAATTTGAAGCCATGGGATGAACGAGACAGTGACAATACTGTGTTCAAAATAGCCCAGCGTGCCCAGCAAGAGTTCCTGAAGTACCGCGACGCCCTGGTATATGCAGTTGTTCCGCCATCGGTTCTGGAGTTGGGTAACGCCACTGGCTTCGATTTCTACTTGCAGGACCAGGATAGCGTGGGTCATCAAAAACTCATGGAAGCGCGCAGCAAGTTTCTCGAGTTGGCAGCCCAGAGCCCGGTCCTTGCCGGCGTTCGCCCAAACGGCTTGGCCGACGAGCCACAGTACCATCTGACCATCGACGACGAGCGCGCTCGAGCGATGGGCATTTCTCTGACCGATATCAACACCACGCTGTCAGTGGCATACGGCAGTAGTTATGTGAACGACTTCGTCGATCGCGGCCGAGTTAAACGGGTTTACGTACAGGGCCAACCTGACTCGCGCAGCACCGCAGAGGATCTGAGCAAATGGTTCGTGCGTAACAATCAAGGTCAGATGGTCCCGTTCTCGGCATTTGCGAGTGCCGAGTGGGTCTTCGGCTCACCAAAACTGTCACGCTATAACGGCGTTCCTGCCGAGCAAATTCTCGGGACTCCCGCTCCGGGTTACAGCTCTGGCCAGGCGATGGCGGAAGTCGAGCGAATTGCAGGACAGCTGCCGTCCGGCGTAGGCATTTCGTTTAACGGGTTGTCCTATGAGGAGCGTCTTTCAGGTTCACAAGCGCCTGCTCTGTATGCATTGTCGATTCTCGTAGTGTTTCTATGTCTGGCGGCACTCTATGAAAGCTGGTCGATCCCGATTGCGGTCATCTTGGTCGTGCCTCTTGGGGTGATTGGCGCGCTGATGGCCACGGCATTGCGCGGGCTGTCCAACGACGTGTTTTTTCAGGTGGGTCTGTTGGTGACGGTGGGGTTGGCGGCGAAGAATGCGATCCTGATCGTCGAGTTTGCCAAGGAGTTGAATGAAAAAGGTAAACCGTTGCTTGAAGCGACGATTGAGGCATGCCGTATGCGTCTGCGTCCGATCGTGATGACGTCCCTGGCCTTTATCCTCGGCGTACTGCCGCTGACGATTTCCAGTGGAGCGGGCTCGGGCAGTCAACACGCCATCGGCACGGGCGTGATCGGCGGCATGATAACGGCCACCGTTCTGGCAATTTTTTGGGTTCCCCTGTTCTTCGTTTCCGTTTCAACCTTGTTTAAAGGCAGCCGCAAGAAGCAGGAAGAAACTGCTATGCGTGAGGAGGCATGCAAATGACTCGCTCTTTAATCGGTCTCGCGATCACCGCCGCTGTTCTGAGTGGTTGCTCGCTGATCCCTGAGTATCAGCGACCGCAGACACCGGTTGCGGCTCACTATCCGCAGGGGCCTGCCTATCAGGCGGCCAACGCCGCCGACCAGGCCGCTGTGGAGCAGGGGTGGCGCGACTTTTTCCACGATCCGGCATTGCAGCGATTGATCCAGATCGCCTTGATCAATAACCGCGACCTGAAGGTCGCGGCACTGAACGTTGAGGCGTACCGGGCACAATATCGAATCCAGAGAGCTGACCTGTTTCCGGCGATCGGCGCCAACGCCAGCGGAACGCGTCAGCGGCTGCCGAGCGCTCAGTCGCAGCCTGGTCAGCCCAGTATTTCCAGCCAATATGACGTCAACTTGGGAATCAGTTCGTACGAGTTGGATCTGTTTGGTCGCATCGCCAGTCTCAGCCAGCAGGCTCTGGAAACTTATCTGTCGACCGCCCAGGCACGACGTTCGGCCCAGATCAGCATCGTTTCGAGCGTGGCCAATGCCTACCTCACCTGGCAAGCTGACCGTGAATTGCTCAAGCTCACCGAGAACACGCTGGGCACCTACGAGGAGAGCCTACGTCTGACCACCCGGAGCAATCAGGTGGGTGTGGCTTCTGCGCTTGATCTCGCACAGGCGCGTACTTCGGTGCAAGGTGCGCGGGCAAGCCTGGCAAACTACCAGCGCCGGGTTGCCGAAGACGAGAATGCTTTGGTGCTTCTTCTCGGTACAAGACTGCCCGCAGATTTGCCAGAGCCACAGCCCTTGGATGGCGACCTGCTCGCCAACGTACCGGCCGGACTGTCCAGTGATTTACTCGTCCGCCGCCCTGACATCCTAGCTGCCGAGCATTCGCTCATGGCGGCTAACGCAAATATCGGTGCGGCGCGAGCGGCGTTTTTTCCTAGCATCAGCCTTACGGCAAATGCTGGCACCTCGAGCGCGAATCTGGATGGGCTGTTCAAGAGTGACGCAGGCAGTTGGGCGTTTTCCCCTATCATCAGTTTGCCGATTTTCAACGCAGGCGCGTTACGCGCCAGCCTGAATTACTCGGAGATTCAGAAAGATATTGGAGTGGCCAACTACGAGAAAACTATCCAGACCGCTTTCCAGGAAGTCTCCGACGGATTGACCGCACGTAAAACCTACATCGATCAGTTGCAGGCACAGAATGACCTCGTTAACGCCAGCCAAGATTATTATCGCCTTGCCGAGCGTCGCTATCGAATCGGCGTGGATAGCCACCTGACCTTTCTGGACGCGCAGCGCTCGCTCTTTAGCAACCAACAAGAACTGATCAACGATCGTCTTGCGCAGTTGCAGGCTGAAGTGAGCTTGTATCGTGCATTGGGTGGCGGATGGAACGAGCGGGGCGTGGACAAACTCTGACGATAATGTCTAAACAATAAAGCCCGGCGATAGGCCGGGCATTATTGTCTTGGCGTAGAGTAAACCTGTCATGATTGCTGTGTACTTAGAGGGTGCCTCGCTATCATATGCTCTGCGAAAAATTACAAGCAGGGTATTTTGTCAGATTGAGCCAAGGTGTTACCTTTACTGTCCAGAAGTTCAATCTTCACCTCTCTTCCTGCACTACTTTCCATCAAGGTGTAACGTTCATTCGGTAAAAAATTGTCATAGGACAGGGTGGCAACACAGCGGTGCAGGCTTTCCTGATAGCCCTTGGTCACTACCCCAAGTTCCATCGTATGCGCCCCTGGCGATACTTTGAAATAAGTCAGGTTCTCTGCACTTTGCGTATCCAGGCGTCTGGCCAGCATTTCATCACCAATCTGCTCGTGAAGATTGACAATGGATTCGCCATCTTTAAGCGTCGGAAGTTTTGTCGCACAGCCAGCCAGGCCGGTGATTAAAATAATTGAAGCTGTAAGTTTTGAAAGGTTCATAAGTATCCTGAATTCTTTGGGTGTGAGAATATCTATAGTCTTGTTTTGAATCATTAAGTAGGGAAGGGTTAGGCAAGCTATTCCAGTCTGGTAACTCATTAGCTGGCTGCGTTCCCCAATTGTTGTTTTTGCAGATGACGTACGATAATCGAGTGCGGCAAGGATCAAGATGCCTACTCGATATCCGGATTTAATTTGTTGTCGGTGGGATGATATTCTACAGGCTATTTTTAAGTTGATTATCCTGTAAGCGATCAATACAGTACTGAGATTCACTCACCAATGATGGGCCATCCATGATGCCGAGAGCTTGAATCCCTGATTTAGCGCATTATCCAGGCAGCATTTATAACTGAACACACGAGAATGCTGAGGTGGCTGGTGGTCTGATGGTGGCGGTGATTCAGCTAGCGATTACGCTTGGTGCAACTGCTGGTGGTTTTCTCTATGACGGAGTTGGGTATCAGGCGACTTTTATGGCCAGCGCAGTGTTCCTCTTGAGCGCGGCTCTGCTGACAATGTTGGTAGCCCGTACACACACACAGCAGTTGAATAGCAAGCAGAGAGAGGTCAGGGCAATGCAGCGTTATGAGAAGTTCTACATCGACGGGAAATGGGGGACTCCGCTTAACCCCAGCTACATCGATCTGATCAATCCCGAGACCGAGATTCCATTTGCGAGCATCGCGATGGGGGGAGGGGACGACGTAAACAAGGCGGTAGCTGCTGCGCGAAAGGCGTTTGAAACCTTTTCGCAAACCTCCGCGGATGAGCGTATTGCGTTAATCGACAGGATTATCAATGCCTACGAATTGCGTATTGATGAGTTCGCAGCAGCAATCGCTCAAGAAGTTGGAATACCTGTCAGTTCGCGTGCACAAGTCATGGCCGATCAACCACATGAAGGTTGCCCGCGACTTGCTGAAGAGCTATGCCTTCGAATCGAGGGTTGGTGCAAAAATCGTTCGTCGCGAGCCCATTGGTGTGTGTGCATTGATATCGCCGTGGAATTGGCCGATCCAGACAAAAGTCATCAAGGTGATTTATGCCTTGGCGGCAGGATGTACTGTTGTGTCAAAACCGAGCGTGAACTCGCCGATCAGTGCCATTTTGCTTGCTGAGGTCCTGCACGAAGCCGGTGTACCAAACGGGGTTTTCAATTTGCTCAACGGGCCTGGCCGCGTGATCGGTGAGGCCATGTCCAGCCATCCTGATGTAGACATTAGTTTCGTTCACTGGGTCTACAAGTGCCGGCAGTCAGGTAGGGCAAGCCGCAGCACGGACCATCAAACGTGTCTGCCTTGAGCTGGGTGGGAAGTCTGCCAACATCGTCCTCAAGGATGCTGATTTGGAGAAGGCGGCTCGCTGGAACATCCAACGTTGCTTCTTCAATACGGGACAATCCTGCCAAGCTCCGAGCCGTATGTTGGTGCATGAGTCGTAGGTTGAGCAGGTCATTCCATTCCTTCGAGACGAAGTGAGCAAGTACCGTCTCGGTGATCCTCAGAACCCAGAGACAACGATGGGCCCGATTGTGAGCAGAGCTCAGTTCAATAGCATCCAGCGTCACATTCAGTCAGGTATCCATGAGGGCGCACGTTTGGTCGCGGGTGGGGTAGGGCGGCCGGAAGGCTTCGAGGCGGGCTTTTATACCAAACCGACGGTATTCGTGGATGTGTCGCCTGACATGACCATTGCTCGGGAGGAAATCTTCGGCCCAGTTCTGGCAGTTATTCCGTACTCCACTGAAAGCGAGGCTCTCGAAATTGCTAACGACTCGCCTTATGGCTTGGGTGGTTATGTTTTCAGCGGTGACTGCGATCGGGGTTACGAATTTGCCAAAGGACTGCGTGCTGGGCGTGTTTCTTTCAACGGTGCGGAAACGAACTCGGTAACGCCGATGGGGGGTACAAGCAGTCCGGATCGGTCGTTCAATGGGGGCCTTTGGGGCTGGAAGAGTATCTGGAGGTCAAATCTGTTTATGGCTTCGAGGACAAGGCAAGCCAGCTACCTGATTTCAATCTCTGAATCACCTGGTGCTCTCCGAACGTTCGGTAAGAGCACCTGTGGAAGCAAGAGTCGAGCCGGCTTGAGTCTCTCAGCCGGCTTTTTCGTGCACCTCGGATTTTGGTTCACGCGGTGGTAGCCATGCATGGCGCTACAACTACTAGCTGCAACTCATCACGGTCTCTTTACTCGATCAAATCTTACATCGCTATAGGCATCCTTCTGTGGAGGATGCCGTCCGTGAACGATGGTAAAGCGGGGGTTAGCGTTGCTCAGCAGGTAGTGCAAAAGCGACGAGCCTCGTTCCCGGCTTGGTGCCATAGGCCGGTCTGCCGCCTTCAGTTACCACCACGAATTGCCGGCCGCTGACTGGGCTGCGGTAGGTCATCGGCGTCGCGTTGGCGCTGGTGGCGAGACGGCTGCTCCACAACTCCTGGCCGGTGCTGGCGTCCAGTGCGCGGAAAGTGTGCTCGGCCGCCCCAGCGCGACGACGGCGCTGCCAATGTCGTCGTCAAACGGGCGGCGCTGACCGCCGTAGGCATCGGGCGTGGCCCCACCCATGGGCACATAGACCAGGCCCAGTTGCTCGTCGGCGCTGATCGGCGCCCAACTGTTCGGCAGGGAGGGCGTATAGACCTCGCCCTCGCGGCGCGCCAATGCGATCCGGCACGCCAGCGTCGAAGGCCCAGGCCAGTTCGCCGGTCACAGCGTCGAAGGCCCGCATGACACCCGAAGGCCCGCCCCAATACTGGCCGTCCGGAATACCGCCGCCGACCACCACCTTGCCCCGGATGACCTGAGGCGCCGAGCTGACGTAGAACAGGCCGTGCGGATAGGGTCCGATCCCCTGTTGCAGATCGACAAGGCCTTTGTGGCCGAAGGCGGGGCAGAGTTCGCCCGTGCGTGCGTCGATGGCAGCGAGGGTCGGATTGTGGCTGGGGGCGAAGATGCGTTCCGCGCACATGCTGCCTTCAGGGGCGTCTGGTACCTTATAGTAGGCCACGCCGCGGCAGGGTTTGCCGGACGGCTCCTGGCCATTGGAGACGTTGCGCCGCCAGCGTACCTGCCCGGTCTCGGCGTCAAAGGCATGCACGCCATTGTTGCCGTCGCAGGCATACAACGTGTCGCCGACCATGATGGGGGTGACCTGCAGCGCGTTCATCTCACCGGGTACCGTGGCTACCATCTCGGCCTCCCAGACCTTGGTCAGTCCAGTGACGTTGGAAGTATTGATCTGATCGAGCGGGCTGAAGCGTGTGCCGCCCTGGTCGTTGCCGTAGGCCTGCCAGTCGTGGTCGATCCTCGCTAGCGGCTGAGCCTGGACCCCCCGACGCATGGAGGGAACCTCGTTATCCTCGTCCGGGCTGTGGGCAACGCTGCCCACGACGACCGCCGCAACCAAGCTACCGGCGAACGTGGCACCACCACGAAGCCGCAACGGCGAAGGCAGACGTCTGATAGATGGCAGCAGCAACAACGTTGCGAGGAGGAAGGGTACAATCAGCCGGGGCGCGAGCTGCCAGCCGGAAAATCCGGCTTCCCAGAGGCTCCACGCCACGGTCCAGACCAACATGGCACCATAAACCCAAGTGCCTCGCCCATCGCCGCGCCAGAGCAGCACGCTACTGAGGATAGAGGCCACCCCCGTGACCAGGTAATAGAGCGAGCCGCCGTTGGCAACCAGGATCACGCCGCCCACCTCAACCGCCAAGCCGAACACCAGCAGGATCAGCGCGGTGATTGTTCGGGGCCAGCTGCCAGGCACCCGTGAAGTAGAGTTTTCGCCGCTCGTGCCCGCTTTGGGGCGCATCGCAATATTGGATATGTTCATAGGCTTTCCTCCGAGGGGATTGGGCGGCGTACTGTTTCAGCGGCCCCGATGGCCGCACATGCATCAGCCACGCCGGAGTGTGATGATCGAAATCTCGCGGGGCACGCCGATGCGCAATGGGAGCCAGTGTCCCAATCCCGAGTTCACGTCTAGATAGGCGTTCCCTTTCTGGTAGATGCCGTGCATGTAGTCGTAGGCGACGATCACCGGCCGCCCGAACAGGCGCACCTGGCCCCCGTGCGTGTGGCTGGACAGCGTGAGCATGGCCCCGCGCGCCGTGGCAATGGGAAAGAACTCGGGATGGTGCGAGAGCACGACCAGCGGCTCGCCGGTTGTGGCTTGCGCAAACGCGAGGTCGGCGAACCGAAGCATCGCGGCATCCTGCTCGTCGCGCGGCAGCATGTGGCGCCCGTCCGCGGCCAGCGGGTAGTCCACGCCGGCCACGCGTAGCGCAACGCCGCGCGGGTGTACCTGGATGCTGCTGTTGATCAACACCTCGATGCGCGGATTGCGGCGCTTGAGGGCGGCGACCACGGCGGCCTCGTTGGGGTACTTGTCGTGGTTGCCGAGGATCGAGAGCACGGGCAGCGCCTCGCTGCGCTCCAGGGCGTCCAGGGTCGGTTCGAGCTGGTCCAGGTCGTCGATCAGGTCGCCGGTGATCGCCAGCAGGTCCACCTTGCGATCGTTGACGAGATCCACCGCGGCGGCGAGGTCGGCGGGCTTGATGAAGGGGCCGACATGGACATCGCCGATGTTGGCGATGCGCAGGCTGTTCAGGCCCTCGGGCAGGCCGCGCACCTGGATCACTTCCTCGCGCACAACGGGTCCGCCGATGGTGCCGAAGCTCACGGCGATGCCGACGGCCAGCGACAGGCCGACGTACACGAGCTGCACCCGTGGGCCGTGCGCCTGCGCCCCCGCAGGCGAGCGTCGCCGGAGCGCCCAGCGCACGGCCAGGAACAGCGCGAAGGGCACGATCAAGAGCACCGCCGTCACCAGTGCGCCGACCCAGGCGCTGACCAGCCAACGGCCTCCCTGGCTCCACACGCCTTCCAAATCGGGCAGGAACCACCAGACCAGATGCACGAGCGCGGCGGTCGTCCAGAAGGCCGCCTGCACCCTCGGCCTGCGAGCGGCTCTGCCGCTGGCCAGCAGGAACAGGCCGACCACCAAGGTCAGTACCACGGAACGGAAGAATACGAAGGTCAAGCTCATGGGCAGGGACTCTTTCTCAGGTCATGTCTGTGCGCTACGTCGGGCCCTCTGTGCTAACCCTTTGGCGCCAGCATCAGCATCCGGCCGCTCGTGCCGTCCTCCAGCAGCCATAGCGCGCCATCCGGCCCGGTGCGCACGGCGCGGATGCGTTCGCCCATGTCCCAATGGTCTGCCTGGTTCGCGTTCTCACCGTCGAGGGCGATGCGATCCAGCGACCGGCCCGAGAGGCCGGTGATGAAGAGGGAATTCCTCCACTGCGGGAACAGCTCCGCGTCGTAGTAAGCGAGGCCGCCCGGGGAGATGGCAGGGTTCCAGAACACCTTCGGCGCCTCGAAGCCATCACCCGGCGCGTGGTCGGGGATGTCGCGGCCGTCATAGTGGTCGCCGTTCGATGCCCTGGGCCAGCCATAGTTGAGGGCGGGCTTGATCAGGTTGATCTCGTCGCCATGGCGTGGACCCATCTCCATCTCCCACAGGCGCCCCTCCTTGTCGAAGGTGACGCCCAGCAGATTGCGGTGGCCGTAGGACCAGACGGCGGCGTGGAAGCCCTTGGCCGCGAGCGGATTGCCGGCGGCCGGTGTGCCGTCGAGGTTGAGGCGCAGCACCTTGCCGAGCGTTGATCTGGGGTCCTGCGCCGGATCGAGCAGTTGACGGTCGCCACTGGTGAAGAAGAGATATTTGCCATCGGGCGAGAAGGCGATGCGGCCCGAATAATGCCCGCCGGTGGAGGCCTCCTGGGCGCGGAAGATGACCTTCGTCTCCCTGAGCGCACCGCCTGCCTGATCCAGTGTCGCGGTGGCGAGCGCGACCCGGCTGCCGGCACTGGAACCCGGCTCGGAGTAGCTGAAATAGACCCGCTTGCTGGCCGAGAAATCGGGAGCGGGGACGATGTCCATCAGTGCGCCCTGACCTCTGCTGCTGACGGCGGGTGTGCCGGACAGCGTTCGCTTGGCACCTGTTCTGGGGTCGAACAGGATCATCGCGCCCTGCTTTTGCGTCACCAGCAGGTTGCCGTCGGGCAGGAAGGCCATGGCCCAGGGGCTCTCGAATGTGCCGACGGCCTTGACCTGGAAAGGCAGGCCACCGGGCGCGGTCGCGGTGGCCTGCGCGTTGGCGGGCGTCGGGGCGGTGGCGCCAAGGTATAGGGTGAGCGAGAGCGTGGCGGCAAAGCCGAGCCTGCGCAGATTCATGATGTCAAGCCTCCATTCGCGGGTTGGACGGTGGATGGTCGGGCGTGGAGTCGGGTTTGCCGAATTCGTTCGATGTCCATATCGGGCTCAGCTGCTGGATGGCAGGCCGAGGCGCTGGCGCAATGCCGGCGCTGTCAGGTGGGCGCGAAAACCTGGACCGCCCTGCTGGAAGGAAGCGGACGCCGCCAAATTGCCGACGACGACCGGATCGCACCCGGCATCGCGGACCAGGTCGGCGGCGACCCGCATGGCTTCGGCGTCGTCGCTGGCGATGGGCATCCCGATGCGCCCGCCAGTCCGTGAGGCCGACGTTTCGACCACGGTGGCATCGACAGCGCTGAACGCGCGCACCAGCCGCGCGCCCGGCATGTACTTGACGACGGTTTGAGCAACGCCCAGTTCGCGCGCTTCGCGGTACACGTCGGCGCTGTTCGCCCCCCAGGGATTGGTGGAGTCCAGCACGATCTTGCCGCGGTAGGCGCTGCGCAGATCGCGCCCGACCTGGGGCAGTGCCTCGAAGGGAACGGCCAGCAACAGCACGGTGCCGAACTCTGCCGCCGCCAGCGGCTGGCCGACCGAAGCGCGCGGCCCCAGTTCGCGTGCCATGGCCTCCAGCTTGTCGGGGTTACGCGAGGAAAACATCACCTCGTGCCCGGCCTTGACCCACAGGCGTCCCACGGTGCCGCCCAGCCAGCCCGCGCCGATCACGCCGATGCGCATCGGCGGGGCCGCGAACGCGCGGGTCGCCGGGATGAGCCACGGCATCGCGGCCAGCAGGCCCATGGATTTCAGAACGGAGCGGCGGGAAGGCTTCATGGTCGTGTCCTCAGTGGATGGATGGCACGGCGGCGGCGTCCTGCCGCTCTTGCGCCTGGTGGGTGCGCCCCAGCCAGACGCTCAGGCCCAGCCAGACGGCCGACAGCGGCACCGCGATCATGGGAATCTGTGCGAGGGTCAGGCCCAAGCCCATCAGGCCCGCATACCCCCAACTGGCGAGCTGGTCGCCACCCCGGTAAACCACGGTGTCGATGAAGTTCTTGGCTTTGTAGCGGTCCTCGCGGGCGCTGGAGGTGAACAGGATTTCGCGGGCGGGACGGGCCAGCGCGAAGTTCGCCACGCGGCGGCCCACCTGTGCGGCCACGATGACGGCGACGCTGGGGCTGGCGGCCAGGACCGCGAAGCCCAGCAGGCTCACCAGGGGCAACACGCACAGCGTCACCACGACGCCCAGGGTGGCCAGCATCCGGCCCGTGACGAAGAGCTGGAACACCAGCGTTATTGCATTGACGATCAGGTCGATGTTGGCGAAGAACGCCGTGCGGGCCGCCCGGTCGGGAAACGATGCTTGGGCAATGCTGGCCTGCTGGAAGTACAGGAAGGTCGAGGTGACCGAGTACAGCAGGATGAACAGCGCCAATCCGCCCAGATAGGG
>NZ_JBYSYE010000072.1:0-15867 GCF_058782925.1 Pseudomonas sp. FW305-E2
CTACGCGGCCCTTTCGCGACACAAGGCCGCTCCCACTCCAATCACGCCAGCTTTCAGAAATTGAGCAAGACAGAGCTCTCACAGGTGCAGCGCAGGCTTCAAGGTCACGCGATACCTGCAGGAGCAGGCATGCCCGCTCCCACAAAGGGCTTGTTCTCAGACCCGGAACTGCCGCAACAACTGCTCCAGCTCTTCGCTCAACCGCCCCAATGCCACCCCGGCATCGCTGGACTGACGCGCCGCATCGGCGGTCTGCTGCGACAACCCGGCAGTATCCAGCACATTGCGGTTGATCTCTTCGACCACATGCGACTGCTGCAAGGTAGCGCTGGCAATGGAGGCATTCAATGCGGTGAGGTTGTTCAGCACCTGGTTGATGGCGTCCAGGCTGGCGCCGGCCTCGCGGGCTTGTTCGACAGTCTGGCGCGATGCCTCGCTGCTGGTGTCTATGGCCTTGACCGCAGCGTCCGACTGACTCTGCAGGTGCTCGATCATGGTATGAATCTCGGCCGTCGATTGTGCTGTACGCTGGGCCAGCAGGCGCACCTCGTCGGCGACCACGGCAAAGCCTCGGCCTTGCTCGCCAGCCCGTGCAGCCTCGATGGCGGCATTCAGCGCCAGCAGGTTGGTCTGTTCGGCAATGGAACGAATCACGTCCAGCACGCCGCCGATGCGCGTGCTGTGGCCGGCCAGGTCGCGGATTACCTGTACGGCCTCATCGATGGTCAGCGACAGGCGGTCGATCTGCGCCAGGCTGCCGTGGATGGCCTGCTGGCCGTGCGTCACCTGTTGTTGTGCCGTCCGCATTTCTCCGGCGGCCTGTTCAGCGGTCTTGGCCACGTCCTGCACGGCGTAGGTCACCTCATTGACTGCAGTGGCCACCTGGTCCATCTGTAACGATTGCTGGGCACTGCGCTGTTGTGCGGCACCCGCATTGTCACCGACGTGCCCGGCGGACTGGGCCAATGCGTGGGCCGCGCCTTGCAGCTGGCCGACGACACCTTGCAGTTTGCCGTTGAAACGGTTGAAGTGCTCGCCCAGGTGGGTGATCTCGTCGCTGCCATGGGTGTCCAGGCGCCGGGTCAGGTCGCTTTCGCCGCTGGCGATGTTGCCCATCGCCTGTACCGCTTCCTGCAGCGGGCGGGCGATGCTGCGGGCGATCAGCATGACCACCAGCGCCATCAGCAGGGCAATGCCCACACCAACCAGCGAAGCGTCGCGCAACTGGCGAGCGAATTCGGCCTGCACGTCATCGACGTACACGCCCGAACCGATGATCCAGCCCCACGGCTTGAACAACTGAATATACGAGGTCTTGGCTACCGGCTCACTGGCGCCGGGCTTGGGCCAGCGATAGTTGACCGGGCCGGCGTCCTGCTGGCGGGCAAGGGCGACCATTTCGTTGAACACGGCGAAACCATCGGGGTCGCGGATGGCTGAAAGGTCCTGGCCGTCGAGCTTGGGGTTGGCCGGATGCATGATCATCTTCGGCCCCAGGTCGTTGATCCAGAAATAGTCGTCATGGTCGTAGCGCAGCGCGCGCACTACTTGCAGCGCCTGTTGCTGGGCGGCTTCGCGGCTGAGCGTGCCGGCAGCTTCCAGGCCTTGGTAATAGGCCAGCACACCCGCGGCGGTTTGCACCACATGGCGGGTTTTCTCTGCCTTGGCCTGGTACAGGTCGCCATGGATCTGCCGCAGCATCAGCAGGCCCAGTACCACCAGCATAGCCACTGCCACCACAAGGATCAGCCACAGGCGCTGACTGATTGACATCGATCTCAAAGTGTTCATCCATCAGCTCCCGCATTGTTCTTTTTATTAAGGTGCATCGAAGCATGCTTTGCAGCGAGCCCACACTCGACTAATGGCTAAGTGCTATGTTGGTGATAGTCTGCAACGGGCCGGGTAAAGCAATTGCCAAGGGGCTCTATCAGGATTTCGGCCGCGCAAGATGAAACCTTTAACAGGCATGAACTTTTCCGCTGGCGTTGCGCCCAACAGTCGCTGTAAAACAGCCGGGCCGTGTAAGGCAATTTCAAGCAAATCAAGAACAAGGGGCCTGCGACAAGCAGAGCTCCATCCGGGGGAATGATGGATTTTTGGACTGCCTTCCAGGCAATCATCTTAGGCGTGGTCGAAGGGCTGACGGAGTTTCTGCCGATCTCCAGTACCGGTCACCAGATTATCGTCGCCGACCTGATCGGTTTTGGCGGCGAACGGGCCATGGCTTTCAACATCATCATTCAGCTGGCGGCGATCCTGGCGGTGGTGTGGGAGTTTCGCAGCAAGATTTTCGAAGTGGTCTTCGGCCTGACCCACCAGCCCAAGGCGCGCCGCTTCACGGGCAACCTGCTGCTGGCGTTCATGCCGGCGGTGGTCCTGGGTGTGCTGTTCGCCGACCTTATTCACGAATATCTGTTCAACCCCGTCACCGTGGCGGCGGCACTGGTGGTGGGTGGCGTCATCATGCTCTGGACCGAGCGCCGTAAGCACCGTGTGGAGGTGGACCATGTGGACGACATGCGCTGGAGCCATGCGCTGAAAATAGGCTTCATCCAGTGCCTGGCGATGATCCCGGGCACGTCGCGCTCCGGTTCGACCATTATCGGTGGCCTGCTGTTCGGCCTGTCGCGCAAGGCAGCGACCGAGTTCTCGTTCTTCCTGGCAATGCCGACCATGGTCGGTGCGGCGGTATATTCGGGCTACAAATACCGTGACTTGTTCCAGCCCGGCGATCTGCCGGTGTTCGCGCTCGGCTTCGTGACCTCGTTCATCTTCGCCATGATTGCCGTACGGGCGTTGCTCAAGTTCATTGCCAACCATAGCTACGCGGCATTTGCCTGGTATCGCATTGTGTTCGGCCTGTTCATTCTGGCGACCTGGCAGTTCGGTTGGGTCGACTGGTCCACGGCACATGGCTGAGGCGCTGCGTGGGCAACGGGCTGAAGGCGTGCGCAATGTGCGCCTGAAGCTGCTGCTGTTGGGCGTGCTTTGCCTGTTGCCCGGCCTGGGGGCGGCGCGCATGGCCTGGAACGATCAGGCCTGGTGGCCGTTGGCGTTGTACCCGGCCATGAGCCTGATCAGCCTGTTGCTGTATTGGCAGGACAAGCAGCAGGCACGTAACCAGGCCTGGCGTACACCCGAGAAAGTGCTGCATGCCAGCGAGTTGCTCGGTGGTTGGCCGGGGGCGCTGTTGGCGCAGCAGCTGTTTCGGCACAAGACCCGCAAGGTGTCGTTCCAGTTGGTGTGCTGGGGGATTGTGCTGCTGCACCAGGTGTTCTGGGCAGACTGGCTGTTTCTTGACGGGCGTTATCTGCCCCTTGGTTGATGTGCAGTTGTGCCGGCCTCTTTGCGGGTAATGCCGCGAAAGGGCCGGTACAGGTAGATCACATGACCAACCCCACCTGCAACCGCTTGGGCAACCGACGCACGACCAGCTGGTGCGACCGCTGCAACACATCACACAGTTCATCACGCCCCATGGGGTAGGGCGGCGCCATGCTGACCCATCGCGCCCGCGCCAGGTACGGCGCCGGCCGTATCCCGGGGCGATCGCAATAACCCAGAAACAGCTCGTCGGCTACCTTGAACGACAACCCGGCACCCGCCAGGTCTAGCACCGCGAACATCTTGTTTTCTGCCACCGAAAACACTCGGATGCCGCCCCATTTGTAGTCTTCCCGCGCCCCCGGCAGGCTCAGACAAAATGCCGCCACCTGGGCCTCGCTCATCTTCCGTTCAGACATACCGCTCTCCACAAGCCTCGAATGACGCCGCCAGGTGATCGATCCACACCCGGACCGCAGGCAGCAGGCCGCGCCGGTGTGGGTAAACCGCCTGCAGGTAGCCACCCGGCAGCGACCAGTCTGGCAGCAGGCGCACCAGTTCGCCGCGTTCCAGTTCCTCTTCACAGAACATGCTGGGCAGCGCAGTGAACCCCAGCCCGGCACGTACAGCAGCGTTACGTACTACGAAATCATCGATCGCCAAGCGTGGCTCCAGCGCTATTTCCTGCTGCTTGCCATGGGGGCCGAACAGGCGGAAGTGTACCAGCCGGTCCGCTTCGGCTGCGCCCAGCACGGGCAATGATGCCAGCTCGCCCGGTTCGCGAATGTGGTCGGCAAAACCGGGTGCAGCCACCAGTTGCATTTGTGCCTGGCGCAGGCGGCGGGTGACCAGGGCCGGGTCTTCGTCGCCCAGGTCGCGTACGCGCAACGCTACGTCAATGCCTTCGGAAATCAGGTCGACCCGGCGGTTGAGCAATACCATGTCCAGTTGCACCAGCGGGTACTGCTCGAGAAAGCGGCTGATCACATCCGGCAGGAAGGCGTGTGCCAGTGCCACCGGGCAGGAAACCCGCAAACGCCCGCGCGGTTCACTGCTCATGCTGGCCACGGTTTCGTCGGCGGCTTCGGCCTCCAGCAGCATGGCCTGACAATGATGCAAGTAACGTTCACCTACTGCGGTGAGCTTGAGTTGCCGTGTGGTGCGCTGCAACAGGCGTGTGCCCAGGCGCTCTTCGAGCTCGGCGATACGCCGCGACAGGCGCGACTTGGGGATACCCAGCTGGCGCCCGGCGGCGGCGAATCCGCCGGCTTCGACGACGCGCGCGAAGTAGAAGAGGTGACCTGTTTTCCTAGAGAAACCATTGATCAAAACTGATATTTCCTTTATCGATCAACGGGATAGAAGAATTTTGCTTTTGACGAATGATCAAAATCAGGACTTTGATCAGGCTCATTGATTGAGATTAGAATAGCCGAGGAGGAGAGGCTGGTGGAGCTCTCCAAATGCTGAAAGCAACGCATTGGCTAAGGACGCAACATCACCTTTTACAGAGGCCGGTCACCACAGCGATCGAACGCATGTGCCAGGTGATCCAACCAAGCCCTGACAGCCGGCAACACTCCACGCCTGTGCGGGTAGACCGCCTGGAGCCACGAAGGGGCGCAATGCCAATCAGGAAGCATGCGAACAAGCTCTCCGCTGGCCAGTTCGCTCTCACAGTGCATTAACGGCAAAACCGTGAAGCCCAGACCACCCAGCGCCGCTTCCTTACGCATGATGAAGTCTTCGACACCCAAACGGGCAGGCATAGCGATCTCGTACCGCTCGCCGGCCTGGTTGAACAAGCGCATTCTGGCCAGCCGGTCAGAGTCTAAAGCCCCCAGGAAGGGCAGAGCCATGAGTTCTTTGGGGTGACAAACAGGGTGGGCGGCAAGGAAATCCGGAGAAGCCACAACCTCCGTACGAGCCTCACGCAAGCGCTTGGTGACGAGATTTGGCTCTTCATCTTCGGCTTCGCGAACGCGCAGCGCGACATCGATACCTTCATTGATCAAGTCGACTCGGCGATTGACCAATAGCAGATCGAGCTGGACTTGTGGGTACCGGGTGAGGAAATCACGAACCAGTGGATTTAAGAATTGATTCGCCAAACCGACCGGGCTACTCACCCGTAGTGGGCCCCGTGGCTCACTGGTTGCGCTGGCAACCACTTCATCGGCTTGCTCAGCTTCCAAGAGCATTGCCTGGCAGTGGCGCAGGTACCGTTCACCTAAAGCAGTGAGCTGCAACTTGCGTGTTGTGCGTTGAAGGAGGCGAGCGTTGAGCCGCTCCTCCAATTCCGCGATACGGCGGGATAACCTTGACTTTGGGATGCCAAGCAGGCGGCCTGCCGCAGCGAAACCACCAGCCTCCACGACCTTCGCGAAATAGAAGAGGTCATTCAAATTTCGGGGTTCACCAATAGCCACTTTCGGACGACCTTAGGACATAGGGAGCTAGGCATGCAGGGCATGCATTATGCCTGAGTCGTCCTAGGCCTGTATCCGTTCACAATCGGGGTATGAAGGTCAGCCACGCCGCTGGGCTCTGAGTCATGACACTTGTACGCTGAGCTTCACGACTTCTCCAGGCGATTGCTGACGGTTTGCCGTGAAATCCCCAGCCTCCTAGCCACCTCGGCCTGGCTATAGCCTTGATCGACGAGCTCTTTGATTTGCTCTCTCAACTCCCGGGATGCCGCGACATTTGGGTGTGGCGTCTTCGACGGCAGCGCCGGTATCTCGCTGCAGAGCAAACCCGTGGACTCAGGGTCTTTTACAAGGTGATCCAAAACCTGTTGCGGTGTCTGTCCGCGCTCTGCAGCGTAAGCGACCGTCAGCAAGGTCAAAGGATCCACTCCCAGTGCTTTCGCCAGCTCTTGGCTAACGTCTAGCGTCACAGATCGAGCACCCGCTTCGAGACGACTAATGTAGCTAGGGTCGATGGCCTCTGCCAAATCCTGCTGCGATTACTCGCGGCGGGTACGAAGCAATTGCAAGGCTGCGGCAAAGTTTTCCGGACAGTCCACCTCTGGTGTCTAGATCAGATGACCTTTGACTTCCTCCGTCCCTTGATCTGAAGAGCTGACCCTATGGCCTTTGGGCTGTTCCCATAAGAAAAACCTAAAGGTGCGATTCTGACGGGGAGTGGAAAGAAAATCTCTCGAGAGTACCAACACATCAACGTGTAGCACTAATAACGTCCACAGGGCATTTGCGTGACGCTAATACCCGGAGCGCTGTTTCCGAGGAGTGCCAGTAGAGGCCCATGAAGCCTCCGAAAGAGCCTATGAGCAGTTGTGAGAAGTAAGGCGCCATACCCCCTTCGGCTGATCCTTTCTAAGCTAATACGTCCCCCGGTGCAGATTAGCGCCGGTCTAGGGGGCTGATGTCGCCAATCCCGATTCAAGAGCTTCAAGTATCAGTTATCGCCGCTGTCGGGCTGCTGGCCTGCGCAGGGATTTCCCGCAAGCCCGGAGATTCTCGTACCGTTCGCCGTGATATGGCATCTCCCAGCCGGGTGTCAACTACCCTTAGCTTAGGGATACGTCCGAGGCCATCTTTCAGGATGTTTAGCCCACGTGGAGTCACCCGCTTCTGCTTGTAGGGCAGAGGGCATTACCAGCAATCAGCAAGCAGCAACCCACCTCCCCCCAACACTCCATACGAGAGGATAAGCCATGGCAGATGATTCCAGCTCAAACAAACCTAGCGGTACGGCTAATCTGGTGACCCATTACACCCAGTACAGCGATCTTGAGAAAGAGTATGACCCTGATGTCGCAGCAGGCCTGATGAAGAAGGCTTTGGAGCGTCAGGGGCTGCAGCAGAGCGGGGAGGGGGTTAAAGCGTGGGCGGCCATCAACAATGCGATCGTTACTAAGCCGGTAGACCTCGCCCAGGAGGTTGCTCAGGGTAGCGCTAAGGCTGATGCCGTGGTGCAAGGCCTTTTCAGTTCTGAGCCGGCGGCTGTAGATGCGTCAGCGGGTAATCAGTCTCAGATTTCCAGCGAAGAGATGGACACCGACGATTACGATTTTGAAAATTGCGATGCAGAGGCCGATGAAGAGGCTCAAGAAGACCCTCGACCTTCTCTAAGTGAAATTTATAACATGGACAGTGAGGAAGATGCACTAGACGAGGCGTATGACGACATGCTCAAACTCATCGAAAAGCCATAGCGCCATAGTATCTGGAGGCTCCTTCTTGGTGTTACATGTAGTGGAAGTGAATCATTGTCCAGTCTTGCATGTGCATTGCAATCCACTGGTTGGAGCTCATCAATATGAGCCCCAACCAGCCTCCCTCACTTCGAGGCGGAAAGAAATCCATTAGTTATAAAGAATTTTGAAATCAAATCCCTGATGACCTCGCGATTCTCAAACGCCTGCTCGATCGAGTACCCCGCCTTCAGTACCTGATCTACTGCCTGATTTTCCACCTGCCTTACGAAGGCCTTAGTTCTTTCCTTGTCAAGACGCAGCTCCGGTAGTGGTTTCCCAGGATTCTCGTACACGAGTCCTTGCATAATGCCGTAAATGCAACTGCCAAATCCTTGGGCGTAAACGTGGGATGTGGTTCTCAGATGCTTCGCTAGCAGTTCGCTAAAGTAGCTAATGTCATCCTCACCAAGCAAGGCGCGAAGCTGACCAAAATCAACGTGGATGCCAATGTTTGGATCTTGGCACTCAAACATTGACTGGTATTCTTCAATCGTCCGCTTGCAGGGTGACAGCGCAACGTATGATTCTTTGCAATGCTACCGGCTCATCACAGAGCTGATCGGCGGCCTTACTCGCCTCGTCAACGGATGGGAAAAGAGCCGCAGTGATCGGTCGCATGATATGCCAGGCCTCGTTGTCATCCACATTCATCTCGACGCTCAAGAACCCCCGGAAAGCCTTCAGATCTTTCCAGCTCGTGAAGGCTGTGATGGGCTCTTTGGTGATCGAGAGGAAGGCATTGAAGGCATACAGGCTTCCCCATATACCCACCTGGGCACAGGTGGCATCGACCTTATGCTTGACGGTCTCTTCATTCAGCACGCCTAAGCGACGAAGAGTGCTCCTGTCATGAAGCTTGATTTGCGTGAGAGTGATCATTCTGACTGATACCTCGTGTTCACGGTGAGGCGGGCTAGATGTCCGTGGATGAACTCAGGGTAGCATGGGTTTTTGATTGTGCTTCCTGCGCGAAAGTTAAGGTGGGAGGTGCGGTTTTCAATATATCAGTAAATCGTCGATCGTAACTTTTGCTCGTTGGATATTTCTGTGTGGTGTTGAGCAAAGATATAGCTGTATAAGCAAGGTTATTTGTGGGGGTAGATGCCTACGTGGAGAATGGCAAGGTGCCAGTAAGTTTGGCGAGCTTAGTAGGCTATAAAATTGCCGTTAACAGCTTTGGGGCGTAACTCAAGTTTTCCAGCAGGTGGGTCGAATTTCAAAGGAGAGATTATGTTGGCAGGAGTTGCGGCGGTGAAAATATTTTGTGCCAACTTGCCGCTCGGAAGGCGCTTGCTGACTCATTGCAAGCGCCATCCTCGCCTCCCATTTTGAACGCTCAAAACGCCGTCTCTCTGACTGTTGCTTAATCGAGAGCCAGCATCTCACCAACTGCCGAAGCCGAAGCCGAAGCCGATGACTGTCGACTGTCGTTAGTGAATGTGCTATGAAATATTAAGGACAACTAGGTCAGCTGGGTTATACAGCACCAAAGACCGTTTCATGGCTAACTGCGATGGAATGATCTCGCGAGCGAAAATGCTCGATAGCTGACTGAAGTCGAACATCAGGCGAGGGTCGTGAGTTTTACGAAACGCTCCTACTATCGAGAGCACCGATCCCGGGTCTTTAAGACTTGAAATCCATGCCGGATCTAATGCGTTAAACATTTGGCTAGCTGAGCAGTATGCTTTGGAGTACGAATCGCCCTGGTAACCAAATTCGATGTATATGGCGTCCGGGATCCACTCCTGGAATGCCCTGTCAACCTTATAGCCTTCAGGCGAATAACAATCTGGAATTGAGCAAAAGTTAATCAAAGCAGAAATGGCACAGGCGATGTCTTCATTCGTATAGGGGAGATTTCGCATACCGTTCCATGCTTGACGAGCCGTAGATCTCAGCAACGCCTCGTCGACTTCCTCGGGAAGCCCGGTAAAGATCCACTCTACTGCTTGGGCTCGAAGCCCTCGTTGAGTGTTCAGTGCCCCTCTTATCGAATGTTTCACCTGATCGGCAAGACTGGGGGCTGTGGCCCCGTTACGAAGGGGCAAAGGCATATGGCGGCCAACGGTCGAATAAAATTGTTCGTTTGGATTTACTCGCCATGGTTCGAGTGCCTCGTCGCTCCATTGCGCGGTGGGGCTCAGCGGAGCGACGAATGAATCTGAGTCGTAGGTTTCGGGCGTCTCGATATAGATATTGCGGAACAGGCTTTGCTTTCCTTGCTCTTCTGCTATGGCACGGAGCATGGCATGGTTCTCTATGCGTCGCTCATTGAAGAAATACGTGTCGAGTGTTTGCTCCAAGGCGCTCTTGTGTGAAGGGTATATCTGTTCGCGCGATGGGAAGGCTGGAGCACCACTCCAAGGGAATACGATTCTATCCATGTCGTAAATCTGATACCATGGATGATTCGCGAACAAGAAGTGACCGTGCTGTGATTCCAGCCTCCAAAGATTAGGGACGTTAACCGTCACTGGCTCTGCAATAAGTGCTATTCCTTCAACCGAAGGGGGCAGATGACTATAAAATTCTTTAAGGTCTGAAGTATCTAGGCAGTAGATAACGCAATTGCCAGGCTCCTCGGGTGGAGATTGAGTGTCAGATGCAAAGAAGCCTGCAATTGTAGGTTCGGTGCTAAAGTCAATATAGTTCGTAGGGAATCCATAATGCTGAAGCACAGCGAATAGAGAATCGACGTGCTCTTCCTCTGCAAGATAAGCGAGAGCTGGCTGCTCGATCACCCAGTTCGTGAACCTCAGCAGCTTCTCATCAAGCTGAGATTTAGCGACCGGGTCGTGAAGTACTTTGCGCTCCAGCGACGAACTTGGCATCCACTCGCGGAGCTGTCCTCGAAACCAATCGTAGCGTCCTTCGGCTTTGAAACTCTCAGCAAGCGCAACTGCGTCTTCTACGTTCGCTGCTTTAAATACTGTCATCGATGATATCCATATATCAAATTATGCAGTCGATAGTTTGACCGCCTTGCACCTGTTTGTTCACTAAGCCCGTAACCTGAATTATTTGCCGTGGAGCATCAAGCCACTGCGCGGGTGACTGCTAGCCACGGCAAATTCAGAGTAGGAATTGATCTGGGCCCAAACGCCAGCTTCAGGAGGTTTGTGCGATATCTTCCTCCAGCTCCCGCACCGCTTTACTGGCTTTGATCTCAAAGCGGCGTTCGACCTCTGAATCGCTCAATTTTGCCGCTTCTGCGCCAAGCCACATAGCGAGCTTCTCGCGCTTCTGGGGCACCGTGAGAGCGTCAAGGTTTGGAATGTACCCATCGCCTGCCTTCATGCCTCGTTGAAGCTCGTAATAGGTCTTGATCAGCGACTTTGGGTGAATCTCGCCGCCAGGACAGAATCGATCGGTAAGCTTCCTGATGGTGTGATTCACGGAGCGTAGTTGTGCAGTCGTGGTGATCTGCGAGAAGTAGGCTGCCCAGCCGAGCCGCTTGCCCTTGAAAATGCAACCGGTGATCCTGAGGTTGAGCTTCCATTGGCAATAGGCAAGCGCACGCTCTTTATCTGCCATGCTACGGGCGGTCAGCAACTTGTGACGGTAAGCAGTGAAGATCTTGGCCACCGATGCTTCGAATCTCAGGATGCTCTCGTGACGTATCAGTACGTTGCCGCTCTCAATCTGATAACCCAAGAAACTGAAGGGCTCAGTCAGTGGCGCGACTTTGGATTTCGACTCAGGCCCAAAGTCATGAGGGTTGAGCTTCAACCCCTTTAGCTGGGTAATCAGCTCATTCGCTGTTGAGCGTGCCAAGCCTGCGGGCGCGAGGATCAGGATGTCATCCACGTAGCGCTTGTACCAAATGCCCGGCCTTGATCCAAAGGTGGCATCAATGCTTTGCAAGGCAATCTCTGCAAGTACGTTGGAGATTGCCAGGCCCTGCGGTACGCCAATAGTAGGTCGATCAGCACCTTTACCTCCCCTGGATTCAGGCACAGTGGGCGTGGTGAGGGCGCTGCTGATCAGCTTGCGAAGCTCTGGTTTTCTGATCTTTTTCTTTGTTGCCGAGGCTACAAGGTCATGGGGAATGGATGGATAGAACGTTTTCAGATCGATTTTGGCGTATTCAGCGTAAGCGCCTGAGTCGAGGGCTTTTTTCAGCGAGTCGATGACGGTCTGAGGGAGTGTGAGTTTCGCAAGGGGGAACACGTCAGAGAGGCAATTGCAGAGCGCGCGCAGGACGATACGGTCTCGGGCTGTGGGGATGGATATCTGCCTGGGAAGAGATGATGCCCCTTTGAGTATCAGTTTTTCCTTGTAGGCGGTGAAGCGGTACTCACCCTGGTGAACCTTTTCGTGAATGTGGTCGATTTCCGCACTCAGAATCTTGTTGAGGTTAGCCGGGCGCATACGGTCGAGCCCGATTGCACCAGATTGCTTGATTTTCTCGGTGTAGATTTCCAAAAGGTGCTCACGGCTGAAGCGCTTTTTGAAACTCAGGGCCGCGCTCATGGCTTGTTCCAAAACGAGTAAAGCCCGACTACCACAGGCAGTGCATAAAGCATCGTCGTGATCAAAAAGCGCATCGTCAGCCAGAACACTGCATTGAAGTACTCGAAACCCGTTGGAACTCGACTGGTAAGCCCAGTTGCGAACACCCGCGCTATGCGATCGTCGATCTCTCGATGATTTTCGGACTCAGCGAGCAATTCGTTGTAGCGGTTTACCTGCGCAGGTGTGGGCTTCGGGGCGTCAGGTTCAGATGACTCGTTGGGCAAATCACGATGAAGCTTCTGCAGCTCCAGATAATTCGTACGCATCAGCATCGCACGACCTCGGAAATCCCGATTCGCTACCGCGAGTGAGATGCCCAGCAGCGCGACGGATAGAATGGTCGCCATGACATCAGTGTCGGGGCCCAGCACTGTGCTGTGTCGTATGGTTAGCACCCCCAGGGCCGTGCTTAGAATCGCATACCAAACCAGCAAGAGCTGTGAGTGAAAGTCCAGCCACTCTAGGCGTTTATGAGCCTGAATTCGCGCCTTGTAAGTGAACCAGACGTTGTCCTTTTTCACGCACATCTCTCCATAGAAAAGGGGAGAAGGGGTGGGAGGATTTGAGTACCGTTGAACATCCCTAATGGGATCAGCGGGCCGAAGCCCAACAGCCGAAACTGTTTATTATCAGAACCGCCCTCGCTTGCGCGAGAGGAAGAGCCCACCCCTCCGCGAGTGATTCTACCGTGCCAGTATCACGGGTGGAACTGGTTCCACCTAAAGGGCTAAGCATTTTGTGAAATGCCGGATGAAGGGCACGGACTCAGATTCAGCCGCTGAAAACCAGCTAGAGTACAAATGTACTCTTCTGTGTAAGGTCTGACGCCTAGAGAGGGTGTCAAACTGAAATGCAGGCCGGCGTCGCTTCTACGGGATGCTCATGTACTCCTAATCCGGCAAATGCGTCATGCAGCGTGGCGTGCTGGCTGCTGGCCATCCTTTCCGGATATGCTCCGGCCACAGCATCACATCCAGCCCTACGCGGAGGTGGCCATCGGCCCTGCAGGCTGCAATTGATGCGTAATTGTCGCCTGGGCGCATGTCGAGGCGGGTGGTTCCTCTTCCTGGTCAGGAGGGGGCAGATTCCATGGAGATGGCATGAGCTTTTTTTCGGACGAAGAGATTGATTCACTCAAGATCACACGGATGATCTTGCATGTCGTGGGTACCAAAGACTTCGCGGCCATGCCAGAGCGGGCTCTGGAGGAGGAAGCGTTCTTCATCGGCAAGATCGTGGACATGGCCACCGCGCCGGTGTTCATGTTCAAAGCGGTATCGGTGACCCGTAACGAGGTCGAGGCGATCGCAAGTGAGGACACGTCCTTCGTGGCCGGCGCTCAGGCCCTAGCCGCCAGTTTCAACCGTGCGCACGTGGGTGGCAGTGCTGATGGCGTTCTGTTGATGTTCGAGCTGTCGGTGGCAGACCCGGATGTGAAGATCTATAGCCTGATCAAGTACGACTACAAGCTTGCGTTGGAGCAGAATGATGGTGCTCCAGGAAAGAAGCTGCGGCGTATCGTGAATGCCTTGGTGGACGAGAAGAAGGCCATTCAAAAAACGGCGCTGATTCGGGTGATCAGCGGGGTTGCCGACCAGAACATTTCGGCCACCGACCGCACCAAGCAAGGGGTTGATCTTGCCGACTACTTCGCCGATTTCTTGGCTGTGAGCAGGGCAGTTTCGGACACCGAGCTGAGCGAGATCACCCGCAAAGTCCTCAAGGCGGCACTGCAGACCTGCATTGAGCACCTGCCCGGTCAGGATATAGCCAAGGCGCTGCAGCGGGCCCAAGCCAACCTGGGCACTCGCCGGCGCATTGATGAAGAGGCGATCGTTGAGGCAGTGATGCTGGCAGCGGGGCATCCTGAGGATGAGAAAATCGCCAACCGCCTGGAGCGTGAGACGCGTAGTCGTGTCAGGAAAAGCAAGCTGCACGAGCTGAGCTTCAAGCCTGATCGCCGGATCCTCCGACAGCCCTACATGCGCAAGATCGTCACGGCTGAGGGCGTCACGATTCTCTTCCCCGATCGGAAGGAAAACCCCAATGTCCAGGTGATACAGCTCGACGGAGATAAGAAACAAATCATCGTCGACACAGACCGAGTCAAGGAGGACAGCGTTGTCACACCAAAGCCTGGCCAGCCTGCTTAACGAGCTATCGCGCAAGCGTCAGGCGCTAATCACAGAGGGCAACCTGACGCTCATCGTTTCCGACCTATCTGCGGAAACTGCTCGGTCGATCAAGAAAGCCGCTGTCACTGCTGCCTGGTCATTCACGATCTACGACTGCGCGAGCAGCGAAACTGACGTCGATGATGAGGATGAAGATTTTGGGCCGTTTCGCGTTGAGCTGGAGAAGCCACTTCCGGAAGACCATGTCCAGGAACAGGCCCTCTATGTGGCGACGGAAGTAGGCTTCAAGGCGTTCCTGGTCAATGGGCACGCTGCTGCACGTTGGCACCTGCTTGGCCTCACTCAGCCTTTCGTTACCAGAGCGAGGGCATATTGTGGTTGGGGTGAAGAGGGCGACTACACCGAATCACAGGCGACCAAGTCACCCCGCCTCCTGGTGAAAGAATCAGCGACCCTCCGCAAAGTACCGGAGGATGTGCGCCTTTGGTTGCTCGCAGAAGGACATCATCTCGATGAGGCTGATCCTTTACACATGCTCTGGGCAGGTCAGGCATTCGGTGCCCTGAGCCGTTGTTTTGCGAATGAAATCGACACCAGTGGTAGCAAGCTCACCTTCAAGGGGCCGCCCAAGCTAAACCTTGCGATCCCAGAGGCGGTAGAGGGTCATGCTCCCATCTCGCTTAAAGACTTCGAGGTTGTCCAGGAAGCAGCGGCATGGGTGTTCGATAACGCGCGGGAAGCAGAGGTGAAGCACATCCTGTTGTCCGCCGAAATCGCGCGTTCCGGTCGGGCGGACGGGGAGGTACAGGAGTACTTCAGGGAGAACCTGGCCGCTGCCTTGGATTGCGCGAGAATCGCTTATCAGATGGCGGTCTCGGAAATCACCAAGGACACCCTGAAATCCCTGACAGATCTTCGTAAGGCTGTGACGGAGGAAACGTCGAAGGCCACAGACGCGACCCGGCAAGCAATCGCAGCGATCTCCACGGCGCTGACCGTTGGCTTGGGCCTCATCGCCGCGAGGCTCACGTTGCAGATCAACCCGTACCTGATCTCGATCGTCATGGCGGTCGCAGTTGGCTACACGGTACTGAACGTGATGTCGGGCCGTAAGTTCATCAATATCCAGCGAAAGCTTCGTAAGGACTGGCAGCCAAAGCTGTATCGCTTTCTGTCTGAAGCCGAATTCAAGAAGATGGTAGGGGATCCGATTGAGCAAGCCGAAGGGCTCTTCTACAAGGTGAGTTGCCGGGGTATTGCGATGCTTGGGGTCGCGGCCCTGGGTATTTCCATATACGCCTTTACCTACAGCGCCCCTGCACCCTCATCGTCGACGTCTATAGTTCCCCCGCCCCAAGCTCCAGCAGCTCCAACAACCCCACAGCCGTCTGCCAGCGACCCGGCGACTCAGCCTCAGATTAAGTCTCAGCCAGCCCCTACCTCTCAGCCCGAGATTACCCCGCAGCGAGAGCCGGCGCCTCAGCCTGAGATAAGGCCACAGCCTGGGCCTGCCCCGTGACAGCGGACGCCAAGAAGCGATACTTACATCGCTATCTTGGAGGTTGTCATGTACCCAACCACTCGCCGCAATTACACCGATGAGTTCAAGATTCAGGCCGTTGCGCTGGCTGAAACGCTTGGCAGGACGGAAGCTGCTCGCCAGCT
>NZ_JBYSYE010000073.1:0-14924 GCF_058782925.1 Pseudomonas sp. FW305-E2
GGGGAGGCCTACCGGCCTCCCCGCTTCTATATAGCTACACCATCCAGGCAATCACTCAGCCTTGAGGGTAACCCGGCCAAACGACTTCTTGCCCGCCTGACATACATGGGTAGCACCACGGACAAACATGAAGTCCTTGTCGACCACTGCACCATCAACTTTCACCGCGCCGCCATTCAGCAAGTCTCGCGCCTGCGCCGAGTTCTTGACCAGACCAGCCCGGTTCAGCACCGCAGCAATTGGCAGGTCTTCCGCCGCAGCCACTTCGATCTCCGGCAAGTCTTCCGGCAGCTCGCCTTCCTTCATACGGTTACCGGCAGCACGGTGAGCATTGGCCGCAGCCTCCTCACCATGGAAGCGCGCCACAATTTCTTCCGCCAGCTTGATCTTGATGTCACGTGGGTTGGCGCCATTGGCAACATCGGCCCGGAACTGCTCGATTTCTTCCATCGAACGGAAGCTCAGCAGCTCGAAGTAACGCCACATCAGGGTATCCGGGATCGACACCAGCTTGCTGTACATCACCCCTGGCGCTTCCTGGATGCCGACATAGTTGCCCAGCGACTTCGACATCTTCTTCACACCGTCGAGCCCTTCGAGCAGTGGCATGGTCACGATGTTCTGCGCTTCCTGGCCATAAGACCGCTGCAGTTCACGCCCCATCAGCAGGTTGAACTTCTGGTCGGTACCGCCCAGCTCGACGTCCGCTTTCAGCGCTACCGAGTCGTACCCCTGCACCAGCGGATAGAGGAACTCGTGAATGGCAATCGGCTGATTGGTGGTGTAACGCTTGTCGAAGTCATCACGCTCCAGCATGCGCGCGACGGTGTACTGCGAAGCCAGGCGAATGAAATCGGCAGGGGTCAGCTTGTCCATCCACGTGGAGTTGAACGCGACTTCAGTCTTGGCCGGATCAAGAATCTTGAACACCTGCTGCTTGTACGTCTCAGCGTTCTCCAGCACCTGTTCGCGGGTCAGCGGCGGGCGCGTGGCGCTCTTGCCACTCGGGTCGCCGATCATGCCGGTGAAGTCACCGATCAGGAAGATGACCTGATGGCCCAGATCCTGGAACTGGCGCAGCTTGTTGATCAGCACCGTGTGACCCAGGTGCAGGTCCGGAGCGGTCGGGTCGAAGCCGGCCTTGATGCGCAGAGGTTGGCCGCGCTTGAGCTTCTCCACCAGTTCCGACTCGACCAGTACTTCTTCCGCACCGCGCTTGATAAGCGCCAGCTGCTCTTCAACCGACTTCATAGACAAACCCGCAAGGCTCAGATTCAGGGGGAGCCAACCATACAAGATCGGCCGTCAAATACAAGTTTCGCAAAGGAATGTGACCCGAACACAGGCTTGCGGCGTCTACGCGCCCTTGCGTGAAAATGGATTTGGTTATATTTTATACAGTTATTTCATCTTCATCATGTCATTCATCTTTTCCATTTCACCTTTTTCAAAGTCACCTTGCCCATGACCAACGAACCGCCTAAAGCGCCCCCGCTTTATCCGAAGAGCCATCTGTTGGCCGCCAGCGGCATCGCCGCCCTGCTCAGCCTGGCTTTGCTGGTATTTCCTTCCAGCGAAGTGGAAGCCAAGAAAACTACCCTCAACCTCGAGCTCGAAAGCCCTGCCGAGCAGCTGAAAGACGAATCCCGCGCCGCGCCCCTGGTGCAAAGCGAAGGTGAGCAAGGCTCGCCTTTCGCCCAGATCGAAGAGGCTACCCCCGAAACCCAGAAGGCCGATCAGCAGGCCCCGGCCGCCGAACCGGTTGCCGAGGCCGCCAAGGAGCCTGGCCACCGCGAAGTCACCGTGGCCCGCGGCGATACCCTGTCCACCCTGTTCGCCAAGGTCGGCCTGCCCGCCAATGCTGTGCATGACTTGCTGGCCAGCAACAAGCAGGCCAAGCAGTTCAGCCAGCTCAAGCACGGCCAGGTCTTGCAATTCGAGCTCGACAAGGATGGCCAGCTGGCCAGTCTGCACAGCAAAGTCAGCAACCTCGAAACCATTCGCCTGACCAAAACCGCCAAGGGCTACACATTCAACCGTGAAATCAGCAAGCCGGTGATACGCACCGCCTATGCCCACGGCGTGATCAAGAGCTCGCTGTCTGCTTCCGCCCAGCGCGCCGGCCTGTCCCACAGCATGACCATGGACATGGCCCGCGTGCTGGGTTACGACATCGACTTCGCCCAGGATATTCGCCCAGGGGACGAGTTCGACGTGGTCTACGAACAGAAGGTGATGGACGGCAAGGTCGTCGGCACCGGTAACATCCTCTCTGCGCGCTTCACCAACCGCGGCAAAACCTACACTGCCGTGCGCTACACCAACAAGCAGGGCAACACTACCTACTACACCGCCGACGGCAACAGCCTGCGCAAGGCATTCATCCGTACCCCGGTGGACTTCGCCCGCATCAGCTCGCGCTTTTCCGCCGGTCGCAAGCACCCCATCCTGAACAAGATCCGCGCCCACAAAGGCGTCGACTACGCGGCCCCACGAGGTACTCCGATCAAGGCTGCCGGTGACGGTCGCATCGAACTGGCCGGGCGCCGTGGTGGCTACGGCAATACCGTGATCATTCAGCATGGCAACCGCTACAAAACGCTGTATGGCCACATGCAGGGCTTTGCCAAAGGCATCAAGACCGGCAGTACGGTCAAACAGGGCCAGATCATTGGCTACATCGGCACTACCGGCCTGTCCACCGGACCACACCTGCACTACGAGTTCCAGGTCAACGGCGTGCACGTCGACCCGCTGAGCCAGAAGGTGCCAATGGCTGACCCGATTGCCAAGAACGAGCGTCAGCGCTTCCTGCAGCAGAGCCAGCCGCTGATTGCCCGCATGGATCAGGAAAAGGCCACCCTGCTCGCAGCGAACAAGCGCTAACCCATGGCGCTCTACCTGGGGGTGATGTCCGGTACCAGCCTCGATGGCCTGGATATCGCCCTGATCGAACAAGGCGAGCAGCTTGAACTGCTCGCCACCCACTACCTGCCCATGCCCCCGGACCTGCGCAAGGACCTGCTGGCCCTGTGCAGTAGCGGCACTGACGAGATTGCCCGTGCCGCACTGGCGGAAAACCGCTGGGCCAGCCTGGCCGGCGAAGGTATCCGCCAACTGCTGGCTCGCCAGGGACTGAAGCCCGAAGCCATTCGCGCCATTGGCAGCCACGGTCAGACCATTCGCCATGAACCGTCCCGCGGCTTTACTGTGCAGATCGGTAACCCCGCACTGCTCGCCGAGCTGACCGGCATCAGCGTGGTCGCCGACTTCCGCCGTCGCGATGTGGCTGCCGGTGGCCAGGGCGCGCCACTGGTACCGGCCTTCCACGAAACCCTGTTCAGCCAGCTTGGCCGACGCCTGGCAATCCTCAACGTAGGCGGTTTCAGCAACCTCAGCCTGATCGAGCAGGACAAGCCAGTTCATGGGTTCGATTGCGGCCCGGGGAACGTGCTGCTGGATGCCTGGATCGAGCGCGAGCACGGCCACGCCTACGATGCAGATGGCGCCTGGGCTGCCTCAGGTGTGGTTCAGCCCGGGTTGCTCAGCGCACTGATGGCTGACCCGTTCTTTGCCGGCAGCGGCCCCAAGAGTACCGGCCGCGAGGTGTTCAACCTGCCTTGGCTGGATCGCCACCTGGCCAACCTGCCGGCATACCGGGCCCAGGACGTGCAGGCGACACTGCTGGAGCTGACCGCACGCAGCATCATCGATTCGCTTGGCAAAGCCCAGCAAGGCACCGAGGCGCTGTTGGTCTGTGGTGGGGGCGCCCGCAACGGCGCGCTGATGGCCCGTCTTGGCCAGCTGCTACCGGCGGCCCGTGTCGCAAGCACTGGCGCCTATGGCGTAGACCCGGACTGGGTCGAAGCCATGGCCTTCGCCTGGCTGGCTCACTGCTGCCTGGAGGGTATCGCCGCCAACCGCCCCAGCGTCACTGCCGCCAAGGGCCTGCGCGTACTGGGTGCAATCTACCCGGCATAGCCGCTACGCCAGAAAGCAAAACGCCGCGCGATTGCGCGGCGTTTTCGTATGCCCAGCCCTTAGATCGAGAACGAAGACCCGCAACCGCAGGTGGTCGCGGCATTCGGGTTCTTGATCACGAACCGCGAACCTTCCAGGCCTTCCTGGTAGTCCACTTCGGCACCCGCCAGGTACTGGAAGCTCATCGGGTCGACCACCAGGGAAACGCCCTCGCGCTCGACAATGGTGTCATCTTCGGCCACGTCTTCATCGAAGGTGAAGCCGTACTGGAAGCCGGAGCAACCGCCACCGGTAACGAACACTCGCAGCTTCAGACGCTCATTGCCTTCCTCATTGACCAGGTTCTTCACCTTCTGGGCTGCCCCGTGGGTAAATTCCAGACCGGTAGGGGTGAAGGTTTCGACGCTCATGTTGATTCTCCCGGCGCGGTAGCCGCCATAAAACTCGATGACGCGCATTATCCGCTTTCCCGAGAAAATCGGTCAAGAATTGTGCGGCTTTAGTCGCGACCTGCAAAAAGGCCCGCACGACGCGGGCCTTTTCCAATGCTGGTGGCCTTACGGCAGCAAGCCGGCATGGGACAGGCCCATGCGTTCATCCAGCCCGAACAGGATGTTGAGGTTCTGCACCGCCTGGCCGGAGGCGCCCTTGACCAGGTTGTCGATCACCGACAGCACCACCACCAGGTCACCACCCTGCGGGCGATGAACGGCAATGCGGCAGACGTTGGCACCACGCACGCTACGGGTTTCCGGATGGCTGCCTGCTGGCATCACGTCGACGAACGGTTCATCGGCATAGCGTTTCTCGAACAGCGCCTGCAGGTCGACCGAGGTATCGACCACGTTTGCGTACAGGGTGGCGTGGATACCACGGATCATCGGCGTCAGGTGCGGCACGAACGTCAGGCCGATATCCTTGCCTGCGGCCAGGCGCAAGCCCTGGCTGATTTCTGGCAAGTGACGATGCCCCTTGACTGCATAGGCCTTCATGCTCTCGCCGGCTTCGCAGAACAGCGAACCGACCGCGGCGCCACGGCCAGCACCGCTGACACCCGACTTGCAGTCGGCGATCAGGCGCGACGCATCGGCCAGGCCCGCTTCCAGCAGCGGCAGGAAGCCCAGCTGGGTGGCAGTCGGGTAGCAACCCGGCACAGCGATCAGACGCGCCTGGCGGATCTTCTCGCGGTTCACTTCTGGCAGGCCGTATACCGCGTCCTTGAGCAGCTCAGGCGCGCCATGGGGCTGACCGTACCACTTGCCCCACTCGGCGGCATCCTGCAGGCGGAAGTCGGCAGACAGGTCGATCACCTTGGTGCCGGCCGCCAGCAGCTCACCGGCCAGGGCGTGGGCAACACCATGCGGGGTGGCGAAGAACACCACATCACAGGCCCCCAGAGCCTTGCTGTCCGGCACGCTGAACGCCAACCCGTCATAGTGGCCGCGCAGGTTCGGGTACATGTCCGCCACCGCCACGCCCGCCTCGGAGCGCGAAGTAATGACCGCCACTTCGGCCTGTGGATGCTGTGCCAGCAGACGCAACAGTTCGACGCCGGTGTAACCCGTGCCGCCGACGATACCGACCTTGATCATAACGCTTGCCCCTTATCAACGAGCCGTCTGGAAAGCGCACGATAATAGGGGCGCAGGGCGCCTGTAACAACTCTTCGGGTGACCCTTCGGGCGCTTGACCACTACTATCTGACGACCGTGATTATCTGAAGGAACTCCCTCCATGCTTTACCTATGGATCAAAGCGCTGCATATCGTCAGCGTGGTCTGCTGGTTCGCCGGCCTGTTCTACCTGCCCAGGTTGTTCGTCTACCACGCCCAGAGCCAGGACAGCATCAGCCAGGAACGCTTTGCGACCATGGAGCGCAAGCTGTACCGCGGCATCATGAATCCGGCGATGATCGCCACCTACGTTTTTGGCGCCTGGATGCTGTACCTCACCCCCGGCTGGCTGAGCCAGGGGTGGCTGCATGCCAAGCTCACCCTGGTGATCCTACTGACCGGCTACCATCACGTGTGCGGTGCCCAGCGCAAACGCTTCGCCAATGGCACCAACACCCGCAGCCACGTCTACTATCGCTGGTTCAACGAAGTGCCCGTGCTGATCCTGCTGGGTATCGTCATTCTGGTGGTGGTGAAACCGTTCTGACATAGCCACCCGCTCAAGGAGCCTTGCCATGTCGCTACCTGCCTCGCTCGAACAACGCCTGCGGCTGCCCGTGGTTGCCGCGCCGATGTTCCTCATCTCCAACCCCCAATTGGTGCTGGCCTGCTGCGCCAGCGGCGTGGTTGGCAGTTTCCCGGCACTGAACCAACGCGACAGCGCTGGCTTCAAGGCTTGGCTGGAAGAGATCGAGGCAGGCCTGGCTCAACTGCAGGCGCCAGCGCCCTACGCCGTCAACCTGATCGTCCACCCGACCAACCCGCGCCTGCAGGCCGACTTGGCCTTGTGCGTCGCACACCGTGTACCAATCGTTATCACCAGCCTGGGGGCAGTAAAGGAAGTGGTCGATGCCGTACACGGCTACGGCGGCCTGGTGCTCCACGATGTCACCACCCGCCGGCATGCCGAAAAAGCCGCCGAAGCGGGTGTCGATGGCCTTATCGCCGTCGCCGCAGGCGCAGGCGGCCATGCCGGCACCTGGAGCCCGTTCGCCCTGGCCGCAGAAATTCGCCAGTTCTTCGACAAGACCCTGCTGCTGGCTGGCTGCATTAACCACGGCCACGAAATCCTGGCCGCACAACTGCTGGGGGCGGACCTGGCGTACATGGGCACGCGCTTCATCGCCACCACAGAAAGCCAGGCTCAGGGCGCCTACAAACAGATGCTGCTGAACGCCCATGCCGCCGACATCATCCACACACCCGTGGTGTCCGGCATCCCCGCCAGCTTCCTGCGCCAGAGCCTGGAGCAGGCCGGCTACGACATGAACGCCCTCAAAGGCGGGCAGGTGCAAGGCAAGCTCAAGCCGATCGATGACGAAGCCAAGGCCTGGAAGACCGTATGGTCAGCGGGCCAGGGCGTCGGTGCAATCCATGACCTGCCCAGCGCCAGCGCATTGATCGAGCGCCTGCATGGCGAGTACCGACAAGCCCTGGAACGCTGCCAGGTTTTGCGCGCCCGCGCCTTGTAGCAAAAGGCAACACCTTGCACGGGCAAGTTGTACACTAGGCGCCCTCTTCCGCCCCCAGGAGCCTTGCATGACCCGTTACGCCATGATCACTGGTGCTTCCAGCGGCCTGGGCCTGGCCTTGGCGGAAGCGCTGGCACGGCGCGGGCGCAATCTGATCCTGGTGGCACGCCAACGAGAAACGCTGGAGCCTGTCGCCATCGAGCTGACCCAGCGTTTCGGTGTCGAGGTGCTGTTCCGCGCCTGCGACCTCAGTCAGCCGTTGCGCCTTTCAGGCTTCGTGCTAGAGCTGGAAGAAGGTGAGCGGCGTATCGATTTGCTGGTCAACTGCGCGGGCTTGCGCACCTATGGGCCGTTCCTGGCCCATGAATGGGCCGACGAACAGGATCTGCTGGAAGTCAACGTGCTGGCCCTGAGCCGCCTGTGCCACGCCATCGGTAACCTGATGGCTGTACAGGGTGGCGGGCAGATTCTCAACGTCGCCGGCCTGGCCGGGGTGGCGCCTGGCCCATGGATGGCCGCCTATGCCGCCAGCAAGGCCTATGTGCTGAGCTTTTCCCAGGCCCTGCGCGAAGAACTCAAGCGCACCGGCATCAAGGTCTCTGTACTGTGCCCTGGCCCGGTACGTTCCGCACGCCGGCGCATTGCGCGGCTCGATGGCAAGCCGCGCTGTCTCAGCCCCGAGGAAGTGGCGCTGTACACCGTGCGGGCACTGGACAAGAACCGCGCACTGATCATGCCTGGCCGGCGCAACCGCTGGCTGGCGTTCGCACCGCGGCTGTTGCCGCGCTGGCTGGTGCGCAAGCTGGCCGGGGCCATCCACCGCCGCTATTGCCCCTTAGGCATGGAATAGCCACTGGGCGAGCGGCGCCCGGCTGAGTACACTCGGCCCGACCCTCACCATGGAGCAAGTGCTGTGGACGATCTATTCCTCAAAATCATCAACCGGGAAATCCCGGCAGATATCATCTATGAAGACGACCAGATCCTGGCCTTCAAGGACATTGCACCCGCGGCACCGGTACATTTTCTGGTCATCCCGAAAAAGCACATTCGCACCCTCAATGACCTGACCGAAGAAGACAAGGCCCTGGCTGGCCACATCCTGTTCACCGCCCAGCGCCTGGCTGTCGAACAAGGCTGCGAGGAAGGTTTCCGCGTGGTCATGAACTGCAACCCCAAAGGCGGCCAGACTGTCTACCACATCCATATGCACGTGCTTGGCCAGCGCCAGATGAACTGGCCACCGGGCTGACCCACGGCAAGCGACCCCGCCGCTATTGCGGTAAACTGTCGGGCACATTCTTGCGGAGGTGCCCGATGGCTACCGAACGTCACTACTCGCCGCTCGACCGCTTGTTGCTGCAGGCCGATACCGCCATGCGCACCTTGCTGCCTTTCAGCGGCCAACCCGCCCGGCCATCGCCGGCCATCGTCCAGCCAGACGTTGACCTGGACGAGCAACAGGCCCGCCATATTGCCGGGCTGATGCGCATCAACCATACCGGTGAAGTCTGCGCCCAGGCGTTGTACCAAGGCCAGGCCCTGACCGCCAAGCTGCCCGAAGTGCGCAAGGCCATGGAGCATGCCGCCGAGGAAGAAGTGGATCACCTGGCCTGGTGCGAACAGCGCATTCGCCAGCTGAACAGTCACCCCAGCGTGCTCAACCCTCTGTTCTACGGCATGTCGTTCGGCATCGGCGCACTGGCAGGGCTGGTCAGCGACAAGGTCAGCCTGGGCTTCGTCGCCGCTACCGAACATCAGGTGTGCAAGCACCTCGACGAGCACCTGGAGCAGCTCCCGCACGAAGATGAAAAATCCCGGGCCATTCTCGAGCAAATGCGCATCGACGAAGAACAGCACGCCGAGTCTGCACTGGAAGCCGGTGGTTATCGCTTCCCGGCCCCCGTCCGCTTTGGCATGAGCTTGCTGGCCAAGGTCATGACCAAGAGCACATACCGCATCTGAAGGCATCACCATGACGGATCGATTCGACGCCAAGGACCTGGCGCGCGCCGTGCAAGCAGGCATTCTCCAACCAGGCCAGGACCAAAGTCTGTTGGCATTCCTGCGCCAGCAACCCGCACCACGTGGCAGCTTTCAGCTGGCCCATGTTGCCTTCTACTTTGGCGCCATGCTGATCATGGCGGCAATGGGCTGGTTGCTCACCGAGGCCTGGATGAGCCTCGGTGACGGCGCGCTGTTGATCATCGCCAGCCTCTATATCCTGCTGATCACCTTGTTCGCCCTCAATCTGCAACGCCGCGCCCAGCCCGTCGCTGCTGGCGTGCTGGCAGCAGTAGCCGTCAGCATCGTGCCGCTGGCGGTATTCGCTATCGAACGCATGCTCGGCTGGTGGCCACTAAACGATGCGCAGGCTGACTACCACCAGTACTACACCTACGTGCAAGGCGGCTGGCTGGCGATGGAAGCAGCCACGGTGCTTGCCGGGCTGCTAATGCTGCGACTGATCCCCTACCCGTTCGTCGTCATGCCAATGGCCGTGGCCTTGTGGTTCATGTCGATGGACCTTAGCGAGTGGTTCTTCGGCTCACCGTTCAGTTGGGAGCAGCGTCGCCACGTCTCCCTGTGGTTTGGGCTGGGCTTGCTGGTGGTTTTCCTCGTGATAGACGGCCGCACACGTGAGGACTACGCCCGTTGGGGTTACCTCGCCGGGCTGGCAGCGTTCTGGGGCGGGTTGACGCTACTGGACAGCGGCAGTGAGTTGGGCAAGGCCATGTACTGCCTGATCAACATTGCGCTGATGGGCATGGCGGTGCTGCTGCGTCGGCCGGTGTTCATGGTGTTTGGTGCGCTGGGGGTGGCGGCTTATCTGGGATATCTGTCGTACGAGGTGTTTGCCCAGTCGTTGCTGTTCCCGGTGGTGCTGACCATGATCGGGCTGGGGGTTATCTGGCTTGGCCTGGTTTACCAAAAGCGCCGGGAGCGGTTGAGCCAGGCGCTAAGAAGCAGTCTTCCGCAATGGTTGCGGATGGCCCTTCCGGCCCTGCGCGACTGAAGCTCGCCCGGGCCGCAGGTGGGAGCGGGCTCACCCGCTTCCACAAGGGCTGCAAAGCGGCCCCGGAATCTCAGCCTTAACCCAGCTCTACGATTTCATACCCATGGGTAATCTCAACCCCGGCACGCTCGAGCATGATCGAAGCCGAGCAATACTTTTCCGCCGACAGCTCCACCGCCCGCTTGACCTGCGCTTCTTTCAGCCCACGCCCCTTCACCACGAAGTTCATGTGAATCTTGGTGAACACCTTCGGGTCTTCGCTGGCGCGCTCTGCCTCCAGAAATGCCTCACAGCTTTCCACTGCCTGGCGCGATTTCTTCAGAATGCTCACCACGTCAAAGCTGCTGCAGCCACCCAGGCCCAGCAACAGCATTTCCATCGGTCGCACGCCCAGGTTGCGGCCGCCGGCCTCGGGCGGGCCGTCCATTACGACGACATGGCCGCTCCCCGATTCGCCGAGGAACATTGCCTCACCGGCCCACTGGATACGTGCCTTCATCTACCCGGACTCCTGATTTTCGGAAAAGGGTGTCAGCTTAGACCTTGTGCGGCTGTGGGAAAAGCACGAGATGTGTCGGTTTAGTACCGAAACATCTCGTAGTGTCTGATAAGCTGGCGCCAAATGACTGGCGCTCTCCGTCAGCCAACCTCTATAAAAAGCCTATGCGTCGTATCGAACAGGATTTCGTGATGGTTGCCTCCGCCCTACCCGCCAAGATAAAGAACATCGACAAGCTGCTGGTACACTGCCAGCGCCGCCGCTACACCGCCAAAAGCAACATCATCTGCGCCGGCGACCGGGCCGAGACACTGTCTTTTATCATCAAGGGTTCGGTCACCATCCTCATCGAGGACGACGACGGCCATGAAATGATCATCGCCTACCTCAACAATGGCGATTTCTTTGGCGAGCTAGGCCTGTTCGAGCCCGCTGATGGCGAGCAGCAGCGCAGTGCCTGGGTACGCGCCAAGACCGAATGCGAAGTGGCCGAAATCAGCTACGAAAAGTTTCGCGAACTGGCGCGCCAGGACCCTGAAATCCTCTACGCCCTGGGCAGTCAAATGGCCCAGCGCCTGCGCAACACTACGCGCAAGGTTGGCGATTTGGCATTTTTCGACGTGACCGGGCGAGTTGCCCGTTGCCTGCTGGAACTGTGCAAGCAGCCCGACGCCATGACCCACCCCGATGGCATGCAAATCAAGATTACCCGTCAGGAAATCGGCCGAATCGTCGGTTGCTCTCGGGAAATGGTCGGCCGCGTTCTCAAGGACCTCGAGGAACGCAGCCTGGTGCAGGTCAAGGGCAAGACCATGGTGGTCTACGGTACCCGCTAGTCCTTGGGCAACTCGGCCAACACCTTGGCGTAGGCCTGCGAAAGGCGCTCGAACCAGGGCGCTGCCGGCGCCACTTCGTGCAAGGCGATGTGCGCTTCGGCGCGACAGCGTTGCTCCAGCTCACAGCACTCGTTGAAGCGGTTGACCGCCGCCACCATCGACTCACGCTCGTTGTCCAGCAGCAGCGCACCGTGCACCAGCACCACAGGGCGCTTGCCACCCAGGCCCTGACGCCAGCGCTGGGCGGTACCCACCAGTTTGCGGCCATTGAGGTTGACGTTGTAGCGGCCATCGCAGAAGGCCCCGTCGATTTCCCCGACTGACGCTACACCGCCCCACTCGCGCAGCACATCGCACAGCGGCAGACACAGGCGCTCGTAGGCATTTTCGATACGGCCGTGGTCGCCTTCGCTGCGCGGTGCGGCGTAGACCAGTGCAACGTTCACTGTCGAATGCGACTGAGGCACTGGCTCGCCGCCGGTTTCTCGCAGCAGCACCGGCCAGCCAGCAATAGCCAGTTCCGCGCAGGCGACCTCGAAGTTGCCCAGCCGGCTCATGCGCCGAGGCATGACCAGCGCGTGGTCGGTGGGGCGCCAGAACAGCACACCATTCTCGCGTTCGCCGCGGCAGACGGCGGCCAGCAGTTCCTGCTCGGCGTGCAGGCCTTGTTCGACGCTCAGGGCCAGGGGTTGATCGGTCATTGATCCACCTATGATGTTGATTTCAAGGGCCTCTTCGCGGTAAACCCGCGCCTACAACAGGGCGCGTCCCCGTGTAGGGGCGGGCTTGCCCGCGACGCGGCCATTACAGGTACAAAAAAGCCGGCAAAAACGCCGGCTTCATTTGATCAGTCCAGTTGCTGAACAGTCTTCTTCACCTGCTCGGGGAAGAACAGCCGCTGTAATTCCAGGCCAGGCTGCTCGGCGCGCATGAACGCCTCTCCCACCAGGAACGAGTAAACCTCGTTGATTGCCATCAGCTCCACATCGGCCCGGTTAAGAATACCGCTTTCGGTAATCGCCAGACGGTCGCGCGGAATGCGCGGCAGCAGGTCAAGGGTGGTTTCCAGGCTGACCTCGAAGGTGTGCAGGTTGCGGTTGTTCACCCCAACCAGCGGTGTATCCAGGGTTTTAAGCGCGCGCTCCAGTTCATCGCCATCGTGCACTTCTACCAGCACGTCGAGGCCGACGTCCTTGGCGGTGGCCGCCAGTTCAGCCATCTTCACGTCATCCAGCGCCGACACGATCAGCAGTACGCAATCTGCGCCCAGGGCCCGGGCTTCGACGATCTGGTAAGGGTCGACCATGAAGTCCTTGCGGATCACCGGCAGCGAAACCGCCGCGCGGGCCTGCTGCAAGTACTCATCGGCACCCTGGAAATAATCGACATCGGTCAACACCGACAGGCAGGTGGCCCCGCCCTTCTCGTAGCTGACCGCGATTTCCGCTGGCACGAAGTGCTCGCGGATCACGCCCTTGCTTGGCGACGCTTTCTTGATTTCGGCAATCACCGCTGGCTGCTTGCGCTTGGCCTGCTCGATCAGCGCATTGGCGAAGCCTCGCGGGGCGTCAGCGGCCTTGGCCAGGCCCTCCAGTTCGGCGAGGCTGACGCGCGCACTGCGCTCGGCCACTTCCTGGAACTTGCGGGCAATGATCCTTTCCAGCACCGTCGGCACACTCATGCTTCGTTCTCCACCTTGAATACTGCAGTAAAGGCACCCAATTCCTGCAGCTTTTCCCAGGCCAAGCCGGTGTGCAGTACATCATGGGCCAGTTCTACACCGGCTTTCAGGCTCATGGCATGGTCAGCGGCATACAGCGCCGCGCCAGCATTAAGCACGATCATCTCGGCGGCCTTCTGACCGTTCTCGGTCTTGCGCCGGCCCAGCGCATCGCGGATCAACTCCAGCGAAGCCTGAGGGCTCTCGACAGCCAGGCCATGAAGGCTCTGGCTCTTCATGCCGAGGTCTTCCGGCTCTACCCAATATTCAGTGATTTCGCCGTTTTTCAGTTCGGCAACGAAGGTGGGTGCAGCCAGGCTGAACTCGTCCAGACCATCCTTCGAGTGTACGACCAGCACATGCTTGCTCCCCAGGCGCTGCAGCACCTCAGCCAGCGGGCGGCAAAGGGTTTGCGCGAACACACCGACCACCTGGTGCTTCACTCCGGCCGGATTCGTAAGCGGGCCGAGCATATTGAACAGGGTGCGCAACCCCAGTTCTCGACGTGGGCCAGCGGCATGTTTCATGGCCGAGTGGTGACTTTGCGCGAACATGAAGCCGATGCCCAGGCTGTCGATGCAGCGTGCCACTTGAGTCGGCGTCAGGTTCAGGTAGATGCCGGCAGCTTCCAGCAGGTCGGCACTGCCGCTCTTGCCCGATACTGCGCGGTTACCATGTTTGGCCACCGGGCAACCCGCCGCCGCCAGGACGAAGGACGAAGCGGTGGACACGTTGAAGATGTTGGCGCCATCACCGCCGGTCCCGACAATATCGACGACACCATCGAGGCTTTGCAGCTCGACCTTTTCGGCCAGCTCACGCATCACCGACACCGCACCGACGATTTCGTCGATGCTTTCGCTTTTCATGCGCATGCCCATCAGGAAAGCGCCTATCTGCGCCTCGCTGCACTGACCGGTCATGATCTGGCGCATGACCTCGCGCATTTCTTCGGTAGTAAGGTCCAACTGGCCGACGATACGGCTCAACGCATTCTTGATGTCCATGTTCGATCCTTAACGGCGGCCGCCGGTCTGCTTGAGGAAGTTGGCGAACAGTTCGTGGCCCTGCTCGGTCAGGATCGACTCAGGGTGGAATTGCACCCCTTCGATATTCAGCGTCTTGTGGCGCAGGCCCATGATCTCATCGACCGAACCGTCAGCATGGGAGGTCCAGGCGGTCACTTCCAGGCAGTCGGGCAAGGTTTCACGCTTTACCACCAGCGAGTGGTAACGGGTCACGGTCAGCGGGTTGTTAAGGCTGGCGAACACGCCCAGGTCGCGGTGATATACCGGGCTGGTCTTCCCGTGCATGACCTGGCGTGCACGTACAACGTCGCCGCCAAAGGCCTGCCCGATTGACTGGTGGCCCAGGCATACACCGAGGATTGGCAACTTCCCGGCGAAATGCAGGATGGCCTCGATAGACACGCCCGCCTCGCTTGGGGTGCACGGGCCCGGGGATACGACGATGCGCTCAGGGTTGAGGGCCTCGATCTGGGCGATGGTCAATTCGTCATTGCGAATGACCTTGACCTCGGCACCCAGCTCGCCAAGGTACTGAACGACGTTGTAAGTGAATGAGTCGTAATTGTCGATCATCAGTAACATGGTGTTAAACCTCTTGAATCTACTGACTTCATGATTCGAACCTTCCTGCACCAGCCACAGGCGCGGCTTTGCCACAACGGGCGGTAAACGAGAAGGCAAACGGGGGCGGGCCGGGCG
>NZ_JBYSYE010000074.1:0-14626 GCF_058782925.1 Pseudomonas sp. FW305-E2
CCCCAACCCGCCCGCCCCGACAAACCCAAGCACGCTGGCCATGCGGATGTTGTTCTCCCAGCGGTACAAGCTGTAGGCCAGCAACTGCGGCCACAGGTTGGGCAGGGTACCAAAGCAGAACGCCGCCACCTGGCTGCCCCCCTGCAAACGGATCGCTGCCGCCGGCTCGGGCGGGGCGTTCTCAAGCGCCTCGGCAAACAACCGCCCCAGCACGCCAGCGGTGTGCAACGCCAAAGCCAGGGTACCGGCATTCGGCCCCAGCCCAGCCGCCAGCACAGTCAGCGCAGCCCACACCAGTTCAGGAATGGCACGCAAGGCATTGAGCAGCAAACGCGCGGCCCCTTGCAACGGCCAACCGAAGCGGCCTGCCGCCGGCAGTGCCAGCAACATCCCCAATACCATCGCCAACAAGGTGCCCATGCCAGACATGGCCAGGGTTTCCAGCGCCCCGCGCCACACCGCCTTGAGGTGCCCCGCAGACAGATCCGGCTGCAGGAAGCGCCCGGCGTACTCGCCCATCTGCCCCAGCCCGCCATTGCCGACCAGTGCGTGCAGGTCCAGCTCCAGGTATGCGAACGAGGCCACCACCGCTGACACGATGGCACCCAATAGCACCAAGTTGATCACCCGGTTCATGCCAGTCTCCAGCGCAGCAGGCGGCTGAGCAGGTCGGCCAGGATCACCAGCAGCAAGAACGTCAACAGCATGCTCGCCACTTGCGCACCCGCAAACATGCGCATCGACAGGTCGATCTGCTGGCCCAGCCCGCCAGCACCGACAAAGCCCATCACCACCGAAGCCCGCACCGCGCACTCCCAGCGGTACACGGTGTACGACACCACTTCGGAGGCAGCATTGGGCAGGATGCCGTAGAAAAACGCCGCCAGCCGGCCACTGCCCGCCTGCAACAAGGCATGCGCCGGGCGCTGGTCGACCGACTCGAAGATTTCGGCGTAAACCTTGCCGAGCATGCCACTGTAGGTGATGGCGATAGCCAGTACGCCCGCCGTCGGTCCCAGCCCCACGGCGCGCACGAACAGCAACGCCCAGACGATCTCCGGCACGCTACGCAGGAAAATCAGCAGCCCACGCACCGGCAGGCGCAACAGTCGCGACCAGAACCCGGCCCGCCCGCCGCGTGAAGCAGCACGCAAGGACAAGGCACGGCTGGCCAGCAAGCCAGCCGGGATCGCCAACAACAACGCCAGCGCCATGCCGGCAGTCGCCACGGCCAGGGTCTGCAAGGTGGCTTCATACAGCAGTGCAAGAAAATCGGCATCATGTGCCGGCGGCCAGAAGGCGCTGGTAAAGCTGGCAATCTGCTGACGGTTGTCCGCCTGCAACAGCACCCCGGGGTTCAGTTCGCTTGACTGGATAGCCGGCCACAGTACTGCTACCGCCAACAGGGCCAGCAGCAACCGTGGCAGCAGCGCCGGGTCGCGGGCGTCAGCCTTTAGCATCGCGGAATCTGCACGGTCAGGATCGGCCCTTGGGTTGGCGGCGGAGCCAGTTGTTCGTTGGCATACAGCGCGTCCAGCAGATGCTCGGTGACCGCTTCGGCCGGGCAGTCGAACACAACCTGCCCTTCCCGAATGCCAATCACCCGCGGAAAATGCGCCAGCGCGAGCTCTACGGCGTGCAGGCTCGCCACCAACGTCACGCCAGTCGCTTGGGCATGGCGATTGAGCAAGGCCAGGCTGTGGTCGGCCAACACCGGGTCCATGGCCGACACCGGTTCGTCGGTCAGCAGCACCTGCGGGCGCTGGTACAACGCCCGAGCAATGCCCACCCGCTGCAACTGGCCACCGGACAACTGCCCACACTGCACGAACAGCTTGTCGGCCAGGCCCAGCTCGGCCAAGGCCTGGCGCGCCCCCGGTACATCGCTGGGGTACAGCAGGTTGAGCAAGCCGCGCAGCGTACCCCACTGCCCCAGGCGACCCGCCAGCACTGCGGTCACTACCCGCTGACGCGGTGGCAAAGGCGGCGCCTGATGCACCAGGCCAACCTGCGCGCGCAGTCGCTGGCGTGCCCTTGCCGACAGCGCCCAAGGCAGCTCGCCAAGCAACTCCAGGCGCCCACTGGTGGGCTGAACGGCCGTGGCCATCAGGTGCAGCAAGCTGGACTTGCCCGCCCCCGACGGCCCGATGATGGCGACACGCTCGCCCTGCGCGATCCGCAGGCTCACCGCGTCAAGCGCGCGTACCTGACCATGACGCAGGCTGGCACCGTGAAGATGGATTGCCGCATTCGAAGCTGTCACTTGAGCAGGCCGGCCTCGCGTGCAGCTTGTTCGGTGCCCTTGTAGTTCTCAGGCTTGGTCTCGATGAAGCGGCTGGCGGCCTGCAGGTCCAGGATCGCCTTGTGCTCCGGGTTGCTCGGGTCAAGGTCCAGGAAGGCTTTCTTGATTTTCTGTTTCAACGCCGGGTCCATGTTGCCGCGCACGGTCCAGTTGTAGTCGAAGTAGGTCGGGGTGGTGGCGAACACCTTCACCTTGGTGGTGTCGACCTTGCCGGCATCCACCAGCTTTTGCCACACGCTGGCGTTCAGCACGCCAGCCTCGACCTTGCCAGCCTGCACCCAGGCCACGGTGGCATCATGGGCGCCAGAATAGGCCACGCGGCTGAAGTACTCTTCAGGCTTGATATTGTCCTGCTTGAGCATGAAGTAACGCGGCATCAGGCTGCCCGAGGTGGACGAAATGGAACCAAAGGCAAACGACTTGCCCTTCAGGTCGCTCAGGCTCTTCACGTCGGGGTTGGCGGTGATGAACTTGGACGTGAACTGTGCGTCCTGCTCACGCTGTACCAGTGGCGTGGCGGTCGGGTCCTTCAGGTGCACCTGAACGAACGTGAAGCCCCCCAGCCAGGCCAGGTCGAGACGGTCTGCGGCCAGCGACTCCACCACCGCCGGGTAGTCGGCCACGGGTACGAACTTCACCTCCATGCCCAGTTGCTTGGCCAGGTACTCACCCAAAGGCTTGAACTTGCGCTGCAGTTCGGTCGGCGCTTCGTCGGGGATGGCGCTGACCCGCAGGGTTTCGGCGGCCTGAACGACAGCGGCACAGCAAGACAGCACGAGGCCGGCGGCAAGCGCCAGGGGGCGGTTGAGCATGGGTGTTCTCCGGTTCAATAGCGGGGAAGTGCCGACACATTTGCCGACACCGGGAATTATAAGAGGCAAGGGCCTAAAGGCCAGCTTTGCTACAATCGCGCAACAATTTGACCTGCAGAGGTGCATATGAGCGAGCCGATTCGCCTGACCCAGTACAGCCATGGCGCCGGCTGTGGCTGCAAGATCTCCCCCAAGGTGCTGGACGTGATCCTCGCCGAAAGCGGCACCCAGGCCCTGGACCCGAAACTGTGGGTCGGCAATGCCTCGCGCGACGATGCAGCAGTGTACGCGCTGGACGACGAGCGCGGCGTGGTTTCGACCACCGACTTTTTCATGCCGATCGTCGATGACCCTTACGACTTCGGCCGCATTGCCGCCACCAACGCCATCAGCGACATCTATGCCATGGGCGGCGACCCGCTGATGGCCATTGCCATCCTCGGCTGGCCGGTCAACGTGCTGCCGCCGGAAGTCGCCCGCGAAGTCATCCGCGGCGGCCGCGCAGTGTGTGCCGAAGCGGGTATCCCGCTGGCCGGCGGCCACTCGATCGACGCGCCTGAGCCGATCTTTGGCCTGGCCGTCACCGGCGTGGTCAATAAACACCACCTCAAACGCAACGACACTGCCAGCGCGGGCTGCCAGCTGTACCTGACCAAGCCTCTGGGCATCGGCATCCTCACCACCGCCGAAAAGAAGGCCAAGCTGCGCGTGCAAGACCAAGGCCTGGCCCGTGACTGGATGTGCACCCTCAACACGCCCGGCAGCCGCTTCGGCAAGCTGGACGGGGTCAAGGCCATGACCGACGTCACCGGCTTCGGCCTGCTCGGCCACCTGGTCGAGCTGGCCGAAGGCAGCGGCCTCACCGCGCACCTGAACTACGCCGCCGTGCCACGCCTGCCTAGCGTCGACCACTACCTGGCCGAAGGCTGCATCCCCGGTGGAACCCTGCGCAACTACGACAGCTACGGGCACAAGATCGGCGCCCTCAGCGACGACCAGAAGCACCTGCTTTGCGATCCCCAGACCAGCGGTGGCTTGCTGGTTGCTGTTGCCCCGGAGGGTGAAACCGAGTTCCTCGCCGTGGCTGCCGAACTGGGCCTGAAACTGTCTCCGATCGGCAAGCTGGTCGAGCGACAGAGCCATGCGGTCGAGGTGATCTGATGCGCCCCGACTGCACCGACTTCCGTCAGCTGTTCCTCGACGACGTGCCGATGATGGACATGCGCGCCCCCGTCGAATTCGCCAAAGGCGCCTTCCCTGGCGTGGTAAACCTGCCGCTGATGAACGACCAGGAGCGGCAGAAGGTCGGCACCTGCTACAAGCAGCAGGGCCAGGCCGCCGCCATCGCCCTGGGCCACCAGCTGGTCAGTGGCACCACCAAGCAAGCCCGTCTGGAGGCCTGGGCAGCGTTTGCCAAGGCGCACCCTGACGGTTACCTGTACTGCTTCCGTGGCGGCCTGCGTTCGCAGATCGTGCAGGGCTGGCTGCGCGATGAGGCGGGTATTCAGTACCCGCGTGTCAAAGGCGGCTACAAGGCCATGCGTACCTTCCTGCTGGAGACTACCCAGCAAGCGGTGGAGCAATGTGATTTCGTACTGGTCGGTGGACTGACCGGTACCGGCAAGACCGATGTGCTGCACCAGTTGGACAACGTGCTGGACCTTGAAGGCCACGCCAACCATCGCGGCTCCAGTTTCGGCAAGCGCGCCACGGCGCAACCGGCGCAGATCGACTTTGAAAACCAGCTGGCAATCGACGTGCTGAAAAAGCGCGCCCGCGGTATCGGGCAGTTTGTGCTGGAAGATGAAGGCCGCATTGTTGGCAGCTGCACGGTGCCGCTGGAGTTGTACCAAGGCATGCAGCATTACCCGCTGGTGTGGCTTGAAGACAGCTTCACCAACCGCGTGGAGCGCATCCTGCGCGACTACGTGGTCAACCTGAGCGCCGAGTTCAAGGCCGTGCATGGCGAAGAAGACGGTCCCCGGCTGTTTACCGAACGTATGCTGCAGAGCATGGCCAATATCTACAAGCGTCTGGGTGGAGAGCGCCATCAGCGCTTGTCCGAGATGCTGCGCGAAGCCCTGCAAGAGCAGCAGCGCAGCGGCGCAGTAGACCTGCACCGGGGCTGGATCGAAGGCTTGCTGAACGAGTACTACGACCCGATGTATGCCTACCAGCGCGCAGCCAAGGCCGAGCGCATCGAGTTTGCCGGGGATGCCGTGGAAGTGCGCGAGTACCTCAAGGCCCGGGCGCTGCGCGAACCGCGCAAATAGAACCAGCACCCTGTAGTGCCCTGTAGGAGCGGGTTCACCCGCGAAGAAGGCAACGCGGAGCAGGACACCGGTAAAGCCGGTGTTCGCGGCTGAACCCGCGCCTGCAAATGTGGGCCAATCATGCCTGAACAGGCGCTACTGCCCAGGGCTAAGCACCCGCTCCAGCTCCGCAGCGCGGTCGCGGGTCATGTCCAGGATGCAGGTGCCACCTTCCAGCTGCGCCAGGGTCCCGCCACTGGCCTGTACATGGAACTGGCAATTGCCATCACGGTAGGCCAGCCACTTGCGCTGCACATCCCGCAGGCTCTTCTGCTGCCCGGCATCCAGCTTGCCCATCAACTGTTTGTACACCCGGTTCAAGCGCTGGTCCTGCACTTGCGTTTCGGCCCCGATGCACGCGCTCATGGCCACGGTGCTGGAGGCCTTGTCCATGCACTGCCCGTAGGCCGCCGTGTAATCGTCCGCCATCGCTACCGGTAGCACGCAGGCCAGTGCCAGGCCTGCCAGGTAATGCTTGATCATGCTAACCCTCCTTGTGGGTATCAAAGCGTCTGCGGCTGCTCCGGAGGCATCAGCACCTTGCCTGGCTCGAAGCGCAGCGAGGGCATTTGCGTCGCTGCATACAACGCTACCCCCAGGGCGGCAATCAAGGCGACATCAAGCCAGTTCCAGCCTGGCATGTCGTCAGCCCTTCGCGCCTTCCAGCAAAACCAGGCTTGCCCCAGGCAAAACACCACCATTGCTACCAGCCACAGGTAGAAGCCAGCACCAAAACCGGTAAGGTCATGAAACTCGTAGCTGCGGTTATCCGGCAAACGGTCGATGCCAAAACTGCTGGCAGCCAGATACGCCGCCCCAAGCCCGGCCAGCAAGGCCAGCCGGCGAAACCGCCGATGAGCCAGGATGGCCAGGGCCAGCAGCGGATTGGCAAACCATTGGTACAAGCCGAACGGCATGCCCCATGGCCCGTACAGCAGCATCTGCAGGGCCGGCATATGACGCTCGCCGCTCATCAGCGCACCATCGAAGAACAGGGCGAGCAAATACAGCAGCAGGCTGATACTCAGGTAGAAAGCGGGCAAAGGGGATTCCTGAGAGAAACGGGACAGCCTACGACCTTAACCCAGGCCCTGCCCCGCTTCCAAACCCTCAATAGGTGCCGCGCAGGGTCACCATGAAGTTGCGTGGCTCACCATAGTAGTTGCCATAGGTCGAAGTACCCACGGTTTCGTAGTACTTCTTGTCGAACAGGTTGTTGCCGTTGAGCGTGACGTTCCAGTGATCATCGACACGGTATTCGACCAACGCGTTCCAGATCGCATAGCCGCTCTGGTCGAAGTCGAACGGTACGTTTCGCTCAACCAGCGCGCCGCTGCTGTCGTAGCGATTCACTGTACCGCTCATGTACGTGGCGCTTTGCACCTGCACGCCGCCGCCGACCTTGAAGTCGCTGAGGATACCCGGCAGCCGGTAGGTGCTGTACAGCTTGAACAGGTGCTTTGGCATCACCGTGCTCAGCGGTGCATCGGCGCTGCGGTTACGGTTCAGGTTGAAGGTGTAGCCCCCCACCAGCATCCAGTCCGGCAGCAGCTCGCCAGACAGCTCCATGTCGATGCCCTTGCTAACCACCTTACCGTTGGACACATAGCAGCAGCTGCCCGAGAAGCCGGCGTTGGTGGCCAGGAAGTTCGGGTCTTGCACCGCTTCGTTTTCGCGGGTGCTGTAGTACAGCGCCACGCTGGCGTTGAGTGCGCCATTGAACAACTCACCCTTGAGGCCGGTTTCGTAGGTTTTGCCGGTCATGGGCTCAAGCGGCGAACCGCTTTGCGCAGGGCCGCTGATTCGGCTGGACTGCGGTTTGTAGATTTCCGAATAGCTGACGTATGTCGACCATTGATCGTCAAGGTCGTAGACCAGGCCACCGAACGGGGTGACCTTCGTGCCTATACGCTGCTCCGGGCTGGAGATACTTGCTGGAGAGGTCAGGTTGTTGGTGTAGGTCTGCCAAAAGTGGAAACGCTGTGCACGTGCCCCGACAATCAGGTGCAGGGGTTCGGCCAGCTGCAAACGCAGGCTGCCGTACAGGCCGTACTGACGTTGCGAGTTGGGGCTGTAGTCGCGCTTGTAGTCACGCCCGTTGCCGGGGTCGTCGAACGCCGAGCTGTCGGGGTCGAACACGTTGGCCGGCGCGCCCGAGGCGGCATAAGGCGCAGTGCCCAGCCACCGGCTGTCGATCTTCTGGTAGTCGGCACCGAAGACCACTTCATGGTCCAGACCAAAGGCCTGGAAGTGGCCAGAGACGTTACCGTCATACAGGTGCTGCTCGTTCTCCTGGCGGGTCGAGGTGCCGTACCAGGTCGCCCCGCTATTGGTCACCGGGTCTACTGCATTCAGGGTGGTCGCCGTCTTGAACAGCCCAAGGTCCCACGTGTTGGTGTAGCTGAGGTTGAGCTTCCAGTCGTCGTTGAATCGGTGGTCCACCTTGGCGAAGTACTCGCGTGCGGTGGCGTCGAGGTAGGCCCACTTCTTGGTCAGGCCGGTATGCCGTGGCAGGTTCAGGTCAGCACCATTGCTGTAGCGCGGCACCGCGCTGTTGCTGCCGGTTTCGTGGGATTTGTTGTAGCGAGCACCGAAGGTGAGCATGGTGTCGTCCGTAACGTCCGCCTCCAGCACGCCATACACCAACGGCCGCTCGGTGGCGCGGTTGTCGGTAAAATACTGGCGATCGGTGTTGGACATCACCAGGCGACCACGCACGCGGCCATCCCAGCCCAGCGGGCCGGACAGGTCGAACTCCTGGCGATAGTTGTCCCAGCTACCGGCCGACAGGGTCAGCTTCAGCTGGTTAAAAGAAGTCGGCCGCTTGCGCACCATGTTGATGATGCCACCCGGGTCACCCGAGCCACCATACAACGCAGCAGTACCGCGCAGTACCTCGATGTGGTCGAACTCGGCCAGTTCGAAGATGTTCGACGAATAGAACGAACCCATCGCGGTGCCCAGCGCCTGCGGTGCAGCGCCGTCGATCTGCAGGTTCTGGATACTGAAACCACGCGAGATGAAGTCCTGGGTGCGGAAGGTGGTGCTCTGTGTGACGATCCCCGGCGTCACTTTCATCGCCTGGTTGATGTCGGTCAGTTGCTGGTCTTCAATCAGCTGGCGGGTCACGGTCGACACCGATTGCGGCGTCTGGCGCAGGCTGGTCGGGGTCTTGGAGCCAACGCTGATCAGGCCCGGTGCGTAGGAGCCGGTGTTCTCGGTACTCTGGCCCATGCCCTGCCCGGCTACGGTGGTCACGCCAAGTTCCATCGCCTCACTGCTCACCGCCGCTTGCGGCTCGGCCACCAGCCGGTAGCCGTTATCGCTACGCTCTACCCGGTAGCCACTGCCGGCCAGCAGCACGGCAAAACCGCTGTCCACCGAATACAGGCCATGCAGGCCGTTGCTTTGCAGGCCGGCCAGTGCTTCGGGGGTGAAGGCCAGCGACACGGCGGCTTGCTGGGCATAGCTGCCAAGCGCCTGGGCGAGGTTGCCGGCGGGCACGTCGAAGCTACGGCGGGCGGCCTCCTCGGCGACGGCCGGCAGGGTCGCAACGGACAGGGCCAGCCCGGCACAGGAAAGGCGCAAGGCCAGGGCTAGCGGGCTGAGGACGGGGTGGCCAGGGAATCGGCGCATGGTGGATCGGCTCCTTGTTCTTGATCGGTTGGCCTCTTCTCTGACGGGCCACTGCGCAGAAGCGGAACCACCTGAATCAATTTTCTCGTGAGACGGGCTCGACCGTGGTCCACCAGCGGCCAACGCCGCCGATACGAATCGGCAGCGCCTCGGCCAGCAGGCGCAGGGCCCTTTCGCTGTCATCCAGAGGCAGTACCGCCGACACCTTGATCGCCTGCATTGCCTGGCGGTCGAAGCGCAGCACGCCACGGCGTTGCTCGGCCAAGGCATCGAGCACCTGGTCGAGCGGTACGCCGTCGGCCACCAACTGGTGATGCTGCCAGGCCCGATCGACCCGTGCCGGGTCGATGGCCGGCAACGGGCCAAGCCCGTCACGCGCCACCCATGCCCGCTCGCCCGGGCCGACGACCAACTGATCGCCGGACACGGCAGTGCGCGCCTCGACCCGGGACTCAAGCATGGTCAGCTCGCTGCGAGCGTGGCCTTCGCTGACCACGAAGCGCGTACCCAACGCCTTGAAGCTGCCTTCCTCGGTCTGTATCACGAAGGGTCGCGTCGGGTCATGGCTGACATCTACCAGCACCTGGCCATGCAGCAGGCGGATGCGCCGCTCGCCAGTGCTGAACTCGACATCCACGGCAGAGTTGCCCGCCAAGGTCAGCTGCGAGCCATCTTCCAAGGTTTGGCTGCGCCACTCCGCCGGCGCTGTATGCAAGTCGGCCAGCCAGTCGCGCGGCGTACCACCGGAAAGGCTCAGTGTGCCCAGCAAGGAGATTGCCAGGGCCAAACCGAGCAACGTGCGCCGTGCACCCGAGCCTGAAGCCGAAACCTGTGCGCCGGCGCGCAGCCCGGCGCCCACCGGTCCGCGTTGCTCGCGCAGTGCCTGCACCTGGCTGATCACCCCTTGCATGCGGCGCAAGGTGGCGCCGTGGCGTGGGTCGGCCTGCAGCCAGGCGTCGAACTCGCGCGTCTCGTCGGCATCCAGTTCACCCTCGCCCAGGCACAGGGCCCACTCGGCAGCTTCCTGTTCGATACGCGAGGGATTCACGGTTCGGCAATGTCCAGCGTGCGGTGGCAATGGATCAGGGCCTGGGCCAGGTACTTGCGCACCATGCGTGGGGAAATCTGTAGGCGTTTGGCAATCTGAGGCTGGGTCAGGTCGTCCAGGTAGTAACCGACGAAGGCCTCGCGGGCATTCACGTGCAGGCCTTCCAGCAGGAAAGCGATCTGTTCCAGCGCTTCGAGGGTGATGAGGATGCTTTCGGGAGACTGGTGCCCTTCCAGCGCCTCGGCAGCCAAGGCAAGTTCGCTGAGGTAGGCCTCCTCGATTTGCTGTCGGCGCACCCGGTCGATCAACAGGCGGCGTGCGGTGGTACTGAGGTAGGCGCGTGGCTCGCGCATGCCCAGCAAGGCATCACGCGAGGCCAGGATGCGCACGAAGGTGTCCTGGGCCAGGTCGGCTGCGCTGTGCGAACAACGCAGCTTGCGACGTAGCCAGCTGAAAAGCCAGCCATGGTGCTCGCTGTACAGCTGTTCAAGCGGGTACGGGCTCGGTGAGTCGGCTACGGGCATGGGGCACCGGGACACAAGTGAGAATTGTTCCCGAATAGTAGCTATTCGCCGTAAGACTATGCAACAGGTGGTTCGAGCAACAAGCCGTAAATGCCAGAGTCGGACAACTCTCCCGCCACGCACCAGCGCGCCCGCAAGGTGCCTTCCAGCACAAAACCTTGCCGCTCCAGGGTGCGTGCCGAGCCCTGGTTGCGCGGGTCGATTTCGCCTTCCAGGCGGCGCATATGCAGGGTGTGGGCGAGGTAGTCGATGAAGCAGGTCAGCGCTTCGTCCATGTAGCCCCTGCCCTGCACGGCGCTGGCCAGGCAGTAGCCAATTTCGCCACGGCGGGAAATGTCGTCGATGTTGAACAGCTGGACCATGCCGATCAGTTCGCCGTTGTCGCGGCGGTACATGCCGAGCTTGAGTTGGTCGCCATTGGCATAGGCTTCGCGGTCGGCGGCCAGGGCGCTTTCGGCCTCGGCCAGGTCTTGCCAGGGTGCATGGTGCCAATAGCGCATGACCTCGGGGTCGGCCATGATCGCCAGCCACTGCGCGGCATCGGCATGGCGCATGGGGCGCAGTTGCAGCCGTGGGCTGTCGAGGCAGAGGTCACTGGGGAAACTGCGGGGAGGGGTCACGCCGGATCTCCTGTCCATTGCTGGGGAGATGACAGTTTAACGTCAAGTGCAGGGTTCAGGCATCTCGGGCAGCTTTGCAGCCGTCGCCGGCAGGTTCACCACAGGCCAGGAGCCTTGCACGCTATCTGTGGGAGCGGCCTTGCGTCGCGAAAGGGCTGCAAAGCAGCCCTGGCAATTCTCGCGGCGCCGCTGATGCCTGGGGCCGCTGTGCGGCCCTTTCGCGACGCAAGGCCCACATCGACCGCGTCAGGCTGATCGATACTTCAGGCCACCTCAGCCCCATCATCAGGCCAATGCGGCTCGTTGGCCTCTGGCGGAGTCAGCGGCGGCAGGCCATACGCTGCCCGCGCATCATCACAGCTCGGGTTATGCACCCCACCCTCCCACGACGCATCAAACTCGCGGCACGGGCTGGAACGGTTGGCGTAAATCGTACAAGCCACCTCTTTACCGATCTCGCCCTGAAGGCTGACACAGCGGCAAGGCTTGGCATCGGTGCCGATCATGGCAACGCGCGTGGGGTTGATCTGTACCACCAGGTCGTCCGGCACTACGCCCCCGGCAGACTGGCATTCGCCCCAGAAGAAGGACACACGGAAGTACCCGCAGCAGGCGCCGCAGTCAAGGCAAGGGTTATATTCAGACATGATGTCACGGAGGGAAGGTGGTTGTTATCGGGGCTGGCCCGCGGCGCCATTTTTAATCCAACCAGGGGCCGCTGGATAGAGGGGGAATGCAAAAAAAGTTGCCGCTGATCCGGCCACTGAACAAGGGCGACCAGTGCATTCACCGGCCGCCCCCTTTCAGCTAGCAGATGGGCTGGTAGGCTTCAGCATCCCAGCGTTGTAAACCCAGGCCTTCGCTCGGCTTGTAGTTGCCTCCCTGTACCTTGCTGAACTGCGTATGCACCTCACCACAGTGCACCAGACGATCATTTTTATCGCCCTCGGTGAGTACCGTGTAGGACTCACTGCGCATGGCCTGATACTGCCTGTCGGCGGCCGCCATGACCTGGTGATACTTCATCAACTGACTGCTGCTCAAGGCCAGACGTTTGTCCAGGTGCACGCCCCAGCGGGTCAGGCAAACCTCGGCAAAGTGGCGAACGATCAGCCCAGGTTCGGCCAGCACCTTGCCATCGCCTGCGCCATCAGCCGAGGCGTTGCCCACCAGCGTGGCATGGCGACCCGGCATCGGATAAACGCATATCCGTGTCCCTTTGGCGACCGAAGGGATCACGCAGGCAAAACCTTTGGAGCGCTCATCCCTTGAGTAGAAGCCTACGTACTCTTTGACGTTATCCGCCAACGTTACGCGTTCGACTTGCACGTTACCAACGCCAGGCACCGGGTCGATGGCAAATATGTTCACCGGTATGCCCCGCAATACAGGGTCTTGCGCCATGGCATTGGCCAGCATGTGGCAGCTGATCCCTCCCCTGCTCCAGCCCACCAGGTTGACCTGGGTTGGCAGGCGCGGTTTGCGGAACATGCTGATGATGCGCTCCTGCAGTTCCTGCGGGGTCGGGTGGCGATCGCCATAGTCGTAGGTTCGCCAGAACCATGAGGCGGAGGAAGACACGTCCGGAATGGGCACGCCGGCAGCTTTCAGCCGCTCGTATTCTTGCTCACTGAGTTTGGTGCGCCGCCAGCTGCTTTCGCCTTTGATGACCTGCAGCACATGGTTGACGTTCTCCTCCCAGCCGCGGCCAAACAGCTGGCCGGTCCAGTTGAAATAGCCGCCGGGTTCGACGAACAGGTTGTCATCCTGAAGGTTGCCGCTGCCTGGGCCGTCGACGGCGATCCAGTGGGCGAATTCCCGGCTCTGGTCATTACTGGCCAGGGTCGAGACCAGCTCGCCATTCCAGAAGTTGGGATTGGCGTCGTCGAAACGGTGCGAGCCAGTGCCGCAGAAGTAGGCGGTGAAGACACTCATGGGGAGATCTCTTTGGTGAGAAATGAGTGCTGACGGTAGGCGTACGGGTAATCAGAAGGCAGGCGGAAAGCTCACCCAAGAGGCAGTTGGGGCTGCTTCGCAGCCCCAATGGGCTTACTTGCGAGCCAAACCATCAGCCCGGAACATTTGCCGGATTCCGCGGATGGCCTGGCGAATACGGTCCTGGTTCTCGATCAACGCAAAGCGCACATGGTCGTCCCCATAGTCACCAAAGCCGATCCCCGGCGACACGCAGACCTTGGCCTCGGCCAGCAGCTTCTTGGAGAACTCCAGCGAACCCAGGTGCGCATACTCCGGCGGGATCTTCGCCCACACGTACATCGACGCCTTGGGGTTCTCGACCATCCAGCCCAGTTCGTGCAGCCCTTTTACCAGCAGGTTACGGCGCTGGCGATACTGCTCGGCAATGTCGCGCACGCACTGTTGGTCGCCTTCCAGCGCGGCAATGGCTGCAACCTGTAGCGGGGTGAAGGTGCCATAGTCGTGATAGCTCTTGATCCGTGCCAGGGCGCTGACCAACTCGGGGTTGCCGACCATGAAGCCGATGCGCCAGCCGGCCATGTTGTAGCTCTTGGACAGGGTGAAGAACTCCACCGCAATGTCCTTGGCACCCGGCACCTGCATGATCGACGGGGCTTTCCAGCCGTCGTAGACGATATCGGCATAGGCCAGGTCATGCACCACCAGTACGTTGTACTGCTTGGCCAGGGCCACCACGCGCTCGAAGAAGTCCAGCTCCACGCACTGGGCGGTCGGGTTGGACGGGAAGCCCAGGATCATCATCTTCGGCTTGGGGATGGACTCGCGAATGGCCCGCTCAAGCTCGTTGAAGAAGTCCACACCCGGCACCAGCGGCACCGAACGCACCTGGGCACCGGCAATCACTGCGCCGTAGATGTGGATCGGGTAGCTGGGGTTGGGCACCAGCACCGTGTCGCCCTGGTCGAGGGTGGCCAGCATCAGGTGGGCCAGGCCCTCTTTCGAGCCGATGGTGACGATGGCTTCGCTTTCCGGGTCGATGTCGACCTCGTAGCGGTCCTTGTACCAGTTGGAGATGGCCCGGCGCAGGCGCGGGATGCCGCGCGAGGTGGAGTAACCGTGGGTGTCTTCACGTTGGGCGACCTGTACCAGCTTCTCGACGATGTGCGGCGGGGTGGCGCCATCGGGGTTGCCCATGCTCAGGTCGATGATGTCCTCGCCACGGCGGCGGGCGGCCATCTTGAGCTCGGCAGTGATGTTGAAGACGTAAGGGGGGAGACGATCGATGCGCGCAAAGCGGCGCGGCGAACCTGGGTTGGCCATGGCTTCCTCTGAGGACGTAAGCGCCCGGAACCGTCCGAGCGACGTTGGCCGATGTGGCGGCCTGGATCAGAAGATAGTGCCGAAACATGATCCCTGTAAAGGATAATTTCCTGT
>NZ_JBYSYE010000075.1:0-14538 GCF_058782925.1 Pseudomonas sp. FW305-E2
CCCCGTCACCCACGCGCCCGCCGGTAAATTTGCCGGGCGGCGGCTCGTTTACTGGCCATACACCTCTCCAGAGGACAGCGGCCATTCGCCGGCAAGGCCGGCCCCCATGCTGCTGTCCTTCGCCTCGACTGCCACAGGGACCGCCATGCACGAATCACTGGATGCCGACTCGCTCGCTGAAGACTTGCTGGACGACGCCTTGCTCGCCCTCCTCCAGGATGAGCGGCCTGAACCCGACCGGATAGCACCACGCGAGAGCGCCGGGCCGGCCCCCCTCTCCTTCGCCCAGCAGCGCCTGTGGTACCTGCAGCAGTTCAACCCGCAGAGCGCGGCGTACAACCTGCCACGGGCACTGTCACTGAAGGGTGAACTGCATGGCCAGCACCTGACCATGGCCTTGCAGGCGGTGGTCGACCGCCATGACATCCTGCGCAGCAGGTTCGCCGAGGTCGAGGGCATACCGCAGCAGTTCGTCGAAGCCGACGCACGCCTCGAAATGCCCTGCGAAGACCTGACCGCCATGCCCGCCACGCAACGCCCTCATGCATTGCAGCGGCTCATCGAAGCGGATGCGCTGGCACCGTTCGACCTCGGCAAGGCGCCCCTGATCCGGGCCCGGCTGGTGAAAGTACAAGGTGACGAGCATGTGTTGCTGCTGAACATGCACCACATCGTTTCAGACGCCTGGTCCAATCCAATCCTGCTGCAGGACCTGCTGGGCGCCTATTCGCAGGCAGCCGCCCAGGGAGCCTGCAAGCTGCAACGGCCCGCCATCCAGTATGCCGATTACGCCATCTGGCAACGCCAGGCTTACCTGCAAAGCGATGCGTGCCAAGCGTCTGCCCGCTACTGGCATACCCGGCTGGGTGACGAACTGCAGCCGTTGATGTTGCCGGGTGACCTCGACCCGCGCTGCGCTGGCGTGCCGCCTGAGGGCACCAGTGCCCGCTACCATGGCCTGCAACTGGACGCCGAGGTGTTCCAGGCCCTGCTGCAGCTCAGCCGGCAGCAGGGCGTGCAACCCTTCGTCATCGCCCTGGCCGCCTGGCAGGTGCTGCTGGGCCGCTACAGTGGCCAGCGGCAATTCACCCTCGGCGTGCCCAGCGCCGGGCGCAACCGCAGCGAAACCCAGCAGCTGGTAGGGTTCTTCGTCAGCACCCAGATCTACCGCGCCGAACTCGACCCGCAGCAATCCGTGCGGACCCTGCTGCAAAACCTGCGGGAGCAGTCTATTGCGGCCCTGAGCCACAGCGACTACCCGATGGAGCTGTACCTGGAGACGCTGCAGCACAACGGCCAGGTGCTACCCACCCAGTTGTTCCAGGCCCTGTTCAACTGGCGCGTGGCCGGGACTGCCAGCGGCCCGCTGGCCCTGGGCCCACTGCAGCTGGACTTCCTCGATACCGCCAGCGCCCAGGCCAAATGCCTGATCGGCATCGACCTTGAATACGCAGCCGACGGCCTTGGCTTCAGCCTGGAATACGACTGCAGCCAGTTCAGCCACGGCACCGTGCAACGCATGGCCCGGCACTGGCAGAACCTGCTGCTGGCCATGGCCCGGGGGCCCGAGCAACGGCTGGGCGAGCTCGACATGCTGGGCACGCCGGAGCAGCAGGCCACCTTCGCCCAGTGGAACCCGGCCCCCGCCGAGCACCCGGCCGATCAGGCCCTGCACAGCCGCATCGAAGCCCAGGTGCAGCGCACCCCCGATGCCATCGCCGTCACCTGCGAGGGCCAGGCCCTGAGCTATGCCCAGCTCAACCAGCGTGCCAACGCCCTGGCCCGGCGCCTGGTCGACGACGGGGTCGGGCCCGACGTGCTGGTCGGCCTGGCTGCCGAGCGCTCGCTGGACATGGTCGTTGGCATCTTCGCCATCCTCAAGGCTGGCGGCGCCTACGTGCCGCTGGACCCGGCCTACCCGGCCGACCGTTTGGCCTACATGATCGAAGACAGCGGCTTGCAGCGCGTGCTGGCCCAGCCCCAGGTGCTGGCCAGCCTGCCGGTGCCGGCAGGCGTGCGCGTGCTCAGCCTGGAAAGCAGCGATGACAGCAGCCAGGCCGACCCGCTGGCCTGCTCGCCGGTCACGGTCAGCCCGGACAACCTCGCCTACGTGATCTACACCTCCGGTTCCACCGGCAAGCCCAAGGGCGTGCTGCTGCCGCAGCGCAACGTGCTGCGCCTGTTCACGGCCACCGACGCCGACTTCCGCTTCGGCAGCGACGACGTGTGGAGCCTGTTCCACTCCTATGCCTTCGACTTCTCGGTGTGGGAAATCTTCGGCGCCCTGCTGTACGGCGGGCGCCTGGTGATCGTGCCGCAGCACACCAGCCGCTCGCCCGAGGCCTTTTACCAGCTGCTGGCCGACGAGCAGGTCACGGTGCTGAACCAGACCCCGTCGGCGTTCAAGCAACTGATGGCAGTGGCCACCACGGCCGAGCCGCAGCGGCCACTGGCATTGCGCAGCGTGGTGTTCGGGGGCGAGGCGCTGGACGTCAACAGCCTGGCACCGTGGTTCGAACGCTTCGGCGACCGCCAGCCGCAGCTGGTGAACATGTACGGCATCACCGAAACCACCGTGCATGTCAGCTACCGGCCGCTGTCGCGGGCCGACCTGGGCAAGGCGGCCAGCAGCCCGATGGGCGTGCCGATCCCCGACCTGTCCTGGTATGTGCTCGACGGCGACCTGAACCCGGTAGCCAAAGGCTGCATTGGCGAGCTGTACGTCGGCCGCGCCGGCCTGGCGCGCGGCTACCTCAAGCGCAGCGACCTGAGCGCCACGCGCTTCGTGCCGGACCCGTTCGGTGCCCCTGGCGGGCGCCTGTACCGCACCGGTGACCTGGCGCGCTACCACGCCGACGGGGTGATCGAATACGCCGGGCGCATCGACCACCAGGTGAAGATCCGCGGCTTCCGCATCGAGCTGGGTGAGATCGAAGCCCGCCTGCAGGCCCAGCCGCAGGTGCGCGAGGCCCTGGTGCTGGCCCAGGAAGGCGCGACCGGCCAGCAGCTGGTGGCCTACCTGATCCCCGCTGCCGAGGTAGCGCTGGAGCAGCAGGCCGGGCTGCGCGCGCAGCTGCGCGAACAGCTGAAGGAAGCGCTGCCGGACTACATGGTCCCGGCGCACCTGCTGCTGCTCGACCGGTGGCCGCTGACAGCCAACGGCAAGCTCGACCGCAAGGCCTTGCCCAAGGCCGATGCCAGCCTGCTGCAGCAAGCCTACAACGCTCCCCAGGGCGCGCTGGAACAGGCCTTGGCCACGTTGTGGCAAACCGCGCTCAACGTCGAACGTATCAGCCGCGACGATCACTTCTTCGAACTGGGTGGCCACTCGTTGCTGGCCATCCAGCTGCTGGCCAGCATCAAGCAGGCACTGGGCCTGGCAGTGCGTATCCAGGACCTGCTCGCCTACCCCCGCATCGACCTGTTGGCTGCACATCTGGGCCGTGAGCATGCCTGTGCGAGCCCGTGCATCGTGCCCCTCAACCGCCCGGCCACACCGCTGCCTGCATTGTTCTGTATCCACCCCAGCGGCGGCATGGTCTTCAGCTATCAGCCGCTGGCCAGGTGCCTGGAACCGCAGGCTTGCGTCTACGGCGTGCAGCACCGGGGCGGCAGCCCGGCGCCGGCCGAACAGCAGGGCTGGCAAGCGATGATCACCGACTACACCGCACAGATCCGCCAGGCACAACCGTCCGGGCCATACCGCCTGATGGGCTGGTCCCTGGGCGGCAGCATTGCCTGGGACATCGCCCGGCAGCTGGAACAGGCCGGCTGCGAAGTCGCATTCCTGGGGCTGGTCGACAGCACCCTGCCCGAGGCGCAGTTGAGCCGCGCCGCGTTCCCCCCTCACACCCCTCGCCCAGCCCGCCACAGCGATACGCCGGGCCAGCGCGAGCTGCAAGACACCGTCGAGCTGTTCGGCCTGTTGTTCCCGCAGGCCAAACAGGCCGCCGCCGAGCAGCTGCACGCCAACCCTACTCAGGACGTCAAGGCGTTCTACCAGTGGGCCACGGCGCACCTGGCTGACGCTGGCAGCGATGTCCAGGGCGTGCTGGCCAGTGCCAAGGCCCAGATCATGAATGCCCAGGCGTTCGACATCCACGATCAGCTGGAAGCGAGCTTCGCCGATTTCACCCTCACTCCGCTCAGGGTCAAGCCCAGTTGCTGGTGGTCGCAGGTGCACAAGAGCGCAGCACACATTCACGCCGCCGAGCAGGTCATCCGCCAGTTCTGCGCAGGGGGTGAGCTGGACGTTTCGCTGCACTCACCCTACCCACACGAAACCATGATGCTGGAGCAGCCCCTGATCGACTCGTTCATCGAGGCGTTCGGCCGTAGCTGCCCGGCACCCTGAATACCCCGTCACACCTGCCAAAAAGGAAACGTTCGCCATGAAGTGCGCCCCCTACACCGTCACCGGCCTGGCCCTTGCCCTGGCCATGGCGGCCTGCCCGCTACTCGCCCAGGCTGCCAGCAAGACCCCGGGCGAGGTCTTCCAGGATTGCAAGGCCGGCTGCCCGGAAATGGTCGTGCTGCCTGCGGGCAGTTTCGTCATGGGCACGCCGGATGACGAACCGGGCAAGCAGCCCGACGAAGGCCCGCAACATACCGTGACCTTCGCCAAACCCTTCGCCATCAGCCGCTTCCAGGTCACCGCCGGCGAGCTGGATGCCTATATCAAGGAAACCGGCGTGGTCATCAAGGACGGTGACAAACGCCCAGGGCGCCTGTGCCAGGCCAGCAAGCCTCGCTACCCGCAAGGGCCGCGCCAGCCGGCAGTGTGCGTTGATTACTACGATGTGCAGGCCTATGCGCAGTGGCTGAGCAAAAAGACCGGCCACACTTACCGCATGCTCAGCGAGGCCGAACGCGAGTACGCGGCACGGGCCGGCTCCACCGGGCCGTTCCCGTTCCCGTTCGATGAAGAAGGCGACTACCAGATCAGCAAGCACGCCAATACCTACGGCCCCAAGGACGGCTACAGCTACACCTCACCGGTAGGCAGCTACCCGCCCAATGCCTTTGGCGTCTATGACATGCACGGTAACGTGTATGAATGGGTCGCCGACTGCTACCACAAGGACTACGTCGGCGCGCCCAGCGATGGCAGCGCCTGGATGGAGGCCGACGGCGGGCTTTGCCAGGCGGCGCACATGCGCGGGAATGACTGGGGTGAAGCGCCGATCTTCTCGCGTTCGGGCAATCGCAATGATCGCGAACGCACGGTACGTGGCGACTTCCTGGGCTTTCGTGTAGCGCGGGAGCTGTGACCTGGCGCAGGCCATCTGGGCGGGGTACCCGCCAAGATGGCCTGCGTGGCCCCAGGTTCAGAACTGTGGGGTGTATTTGACCGAGAACATGAAGTTGCGAGGGTCGCCGTAGTAGTTGTTGGCACTGACCGCAGCATACGACGGGATGTAGTACACCTTGTCGAAGATGTTGTTGAAGTTGACCGCCAGGCTGACTTCATCGCTGACCTTGTAACCAAGGCGCGCATTCCAGATGGTGAAGCCGGGCGAATCGAATTTGCGGTCGTAGGCAACGGTGCTGCTCTGGCTGTTGAAACCGCCGCCGACACTGAAGCGGCTGAAGTCACCAGGCAGGGTGTAGTCCGTCCACACCTTCACCGAGTGTTTCGGCGTCCAGGTGGAGAAGATCTTGCCCTCGTTCGTGTTGTCCTTGAGGTACTTGGTGGTGTTGTAGACGTAACTGGCCGACGCTTGCAGGCCTGGCAGCACCTCACCGTTGATCTCGGCTTCAAGGCCTTGGCTACGCACTTTGCCAGACGCTGCCGCGCAGTTGGAGCCGCCACACAACGATTCGGTGTTCAGAATCGGCACCGCGCGGTTTTCATGGTCATAGCGGAACAGCGCGACGCTGGTATTGACCTGGCCGTCGTTGAGCTCGCCCTTCAAGCCCAGCTCGTAGTTGCTACCTGTGATCGGCTCGATCGTGGAACCACCCACGCCAATGGCACTCTGCGGGATGAAGACGTCGGCATAGCTGGCGTAGGCCGACCATTGCGGCGTCAATTCGTAAACCAGGCCCGCGTAGGGGGTGACAACACCGTTGTTGGCCTTGGAGGCCGGGCTGTCGTATTGATGGACGCCGGCCTGATAGACCTGGGAATCGTAATCATAGGAGTACCAGCTGGTACGCCCGCCCAGGATCAAGGTCAGCGGGTCGGTCAGCTTGACGCGCCAGGTACCGTAGATACCTTTCTGCACGATCTTGTACTGGCTGTCGGTACGCGTGCCACGGGCCGCCAGGCTGTCGTAGTTCTCGAAGGGCAAGTGGTTGTCGAGATCGAAAATGTTCGCCCCCGCGCTGCGCACCACCGCCATGGTGTTGTCGCTGGTGAAGCGTGAGTAGTTACCGCCGAAGACCACTTCCTGGTCGAAGCCAAAACCGTTGAAGTCGCCATCGACGAACATGTCCAGGCCGCGGCTGTGGGAGTTGAAATCGGTGGCATAGCGCCAGTCGAACAACCCAGACCCATCGTTGGCCAGGCCGGTCGGCGCTACCACGTAGGCGTAGGTCATTTCGTTGCGCTCGTTGATCGCCACCGCCGCGGTCTTGAACTTCCAGTGGTCGTTGAAGCGGTGCTCGAGGTCGACATACAACGCCAGCTGCTCGGTCATGCCGCGGTTCCAGTCGGAGCCGGTGAAGGTCGAGCGCGACAAGCCTACGTCCCGGCCATCACTGAAGCGCGGCAAACCGGCGACCATGGGCGTGAAACGCGTCTTGCGATCGCTGATGCCGACACCGAGGGTGGTGTCTTCAGACAGGTCGAAGTCCAGCGCACCGTAGACCTTCTGCTCCCAGCCGCCCACATAGTCGATGAACGAGTTGCGCGTATCGTAGTCGACCACGGCACGCCCACGGATGTTGCCCGCCTCGTTCAGCGGGCCGCCAACGTCAACCTGGGTGGCATAGTGGTCCCAGGAACCGGCCTGGGCGGTCAGGGTGACTGTCGGCTTGGCCTGGCCGCGCTTGCGCACGAAGTTGATCGCGCCACCGGGGCTGTTGGCCCCCTGCAGCAGCGCAGCGCCGCCACGCAGCAGTTCGACACGGTCATAGAATGCCGTGGGTTCCGTCAGGTAGCTGCCCAGCGCGTAGATGCCACGGGTCATGGGCACGCCATCGTACTGCAGCGAATCGATTTCAAAACCGCGCGAGGTGATGAAGCCGCCGGTACCCGGGCTTTTGGCGAAGGTCATGCCCGGCGCGTTGGCCAACAGCGTCGGCAAGTCGGTGATGTTCTGGTCATCCATGCGCTTGCGGGTCATCACCGACACGCTCTGCGGAATGTCCTTGAGCTTGTGTTCGCTCTTGCCGATGGTGACGCCACCGGTGGTATACGAGTTGCTGCCTTCGGTGGTCACGCCCAACGTGTTGCCCGTGATGCTGGTGGTGCCCAGCTCCAGCGCCGAGGACGCTGGCCGCTCACGCCGCACCAGGGTCAGGGTATCGCCCTCCAGGCTGTAGCTGACCGGCAAGCCGCGCAACAGCTTGGCCACTGCCGCATCGACGGTGTAGCTGCCACGCACTTCATTGCCACGCAGGTCGGCCATTTCCGAGGCGTTGTAGATGAACTGCACATCGGCCTGCTCGCCAAGCGCACGCAGGGCGTTGGGCAGCGACTGGGCAGCGATGTCGAAGTTGACCCCCTGAGCCCAGACCTGGGCGGCCATGGGCAGCATCAATGCGGCGCCCAGCACCCCTTTGCCGAGCAACGCCCGTGATGAGCGGGCGCTGATCGAGCGGGACATGCAAAGCGCCTTGACCAATGGTTTGAACTCGAAAAATCCTGCTGGCATGGTATTTCTCTATTTATATCGTGTAATGAAATCGTCCCGCGCCCGCCAACGGCCCCCAAACGGCCGAGCTGCCCATCCTCCCCCGGACAGATCCCGCGACAGACGCCTGACACGCAAGTCAAAACGGCTTGCCACGTGTGGCTTTCAGCGCGCTCCTACATAAGACGCATCACCCTGGAAAATCCAGAATGAGAATTTTTTGCATTAGTATCTCGCCGGCATCCTTCCACGCAATCGGCACGGCAGTACGGGGGAGGCAATGCAAATGACCCCAGGGGCGGGTTGCCCGCCCCTGGGCGTGGTGAGGCTCAGCGGCTCTTTTCCAGCAGCCGGGCTTTTTCTTCAGGGCTCATGCTGTCGAGCCGCAGACGGGCCTGGGCCAGCTTGAGCAACTGGCCAGGGTTGGCTTCGCGCTCGCGCAGCGCCTGGGCAAGGGTGGCAACCGTAGCGTGGTCGAAGATGACGCCTGGATTGATGTCGCACTGCAGCAACTTGCGAATACCTGCCGCCAGCTTGATGACCAGCAGCGAATGCCCGCCCAGTGCAAAAAAGTCCTGCTCGATGCCCACTTGCTCCAGCCCCAGCAGTTGCGCCATGCGCTGCGCAATCACGGTTTCCAGTGCATCACGCGGGGCCAGCAGACCCGCCGCAGGTTCCTTGCCCACCTGCCGCAACGCTTGCCGGTCGAGCTTGCCGTTGCCCAGGCGCGGCAACCGCGGCAATGCCTGCAGGGTGCGCGGCAGCATCACCGCCGGCAGTTGCCGTGCAAGGTACTCGCGGACCGCGTCCAGTGCAGCCGCCGTGGCCTCGTCGCGCAAGCTGACATACGCGCTCAGCGCTTCTCCATCACACAACACCGCCGCCTCGACCACCTGCGGTGCACCCGACAGCTGTGCCTCGATCTCCGCCAGCTCGATGCGGAAGCCGCGTATCTTCACCTGATGGTCGCGCCGGCCTTGCAGCTCGATAGCACCGTCCGGGCGATAGCGGGCCAGGTCGCCGGTGCGGTAAAGCCGCTCGCCCGCCACGAACGGGCTCTCGACGAACGCCGGCGGGTCACTTTGCACGTCTTGCAGGTAGCCGCGACACACCTGCTGCCCACCGACATACAGTTCGCCCAGCACGCCGGTGACCGCCAACTGCAAGTGCTGATCCAGCACATAGACCTGGTTGTTGGGCAACACCTGCGACAACCCGAGGGTGCCGGTCGGTACCGCCCGAACCGGGTGCACCATGACCCCGACCGTGGTTTCGGTCGGGCCGTAATGGTTGAACAGCTTGCAGTCCGGACGTATCTGCAACAGGCGCTGCAGCAACGCCGCGCTCGGGGCTTCCCCCCCCAGGATGACGGTGGCCGGTACTGCCGGTGCCTTCGACTCCAGCAGCGCGCTCAGGTGCGACGGTACGATCTTCAGGCAGTCGATTGCCTGCTGCTCGAGGTACGCAGCAAACAGTTCAGCATCCTTCATCACCTCGTCGGCGGCCACGTGCAGTGTCGCACCCACATACAAGGCTGCGAACAGCGTGGTATGGCCAAGGTCGGCCGACACCGTCGAGCCGAATGCGAAGTGACGACAGCCCTCCAGCGCCAGCGTGTGGCACACGCCTGCGGTGTAGTTCAGCAGGTGCCGGTGCTCGATCACCACCCCTTTTGGGGTGCCTGTCGAGCCCGAGGTGAACAGGACATAGGCGGCATCGCTGGCGCTGGCTGCATGCGGTTGCAGCGGTGCAGTGTCAACCGCCAGCGGGTACAGGCTGTCAAGGCTCAGCGCCGCTATGCCCTGCTCACGCAGGCTGGCCACCGCTGCCGGTTCGACCAGCACCTGCGTGGCCCCCGCCTGTGTCATCAGGCGCACCTGCCGGGCAACGGGCCAGTGCGGCTCCAGCGCCAGGTAGGCTGCGCCGACACGCCAACTGGCCAACATCGCCACGACCCAGTCCAGCGAACGCGGCAGCGCCAGTGCCAGCACCGCCCCGGGTTGCACGCCAGCCTGCTGCAGCGCCAGCGCCAGGCGCTGCACTGCCAACTCCAGTTGGGCGTAACTCAGGCCCGCGTCACCTGCGACCAGCGCCAGCGCGTCGGGGGTGTCGATTGCCCACTGGCTGATCTGGGCCGCCAGTGATGTCGCGGCCAGTGGTTGCGGCGCGGGGTTGATCGACAGCAGGCGCTGGCGCTCGGCTTCACCCAGCAGGTTCAACTGCCGCAGCGGGCGGTCCGGCGCCTGGACGATGCTGCGCAGCAATTCAATGTACTGCTCCAGCAGGCCTTGCATGCCGCGCGCACTGTAGCGCCCGGCCAGGTAATCCAGGCTCACGGTAATCGGTTGGTCAGCACCCGCTGCTGGGCAAATGCGCAGCTGCAGCTCGATGCCCGCCGGCAGGCGTGGCGCCAGTAGCTCGCCCTGCCAGCACAGTCCGCCGGCAACCTGCGGCGCGAGCGCCGGCGTAGTGGAAAACGCCACGGTCGGCACGGCTGTGGGCACCCATTCCGGTACCCAGTACTCCTGCCACGCCACATGCTGCTCCAGCGCGGCGCCGAGCGCTGCAAGGTGCTCGCCGAAACGGGTTTCGTCAGCCCACTGCAGGCACAACGGCAATAACTTGCTGAACGACCCCGCACTGTTCGCGAAGTAGTCATAATCCTTTCGCGCATCGTGCTGCCAGGCGCCCAACAACCGGTTGCTGTCGCCAAGCCGGCCCAGCAAGGCCCACCAGGCCGCCTGCAGCAGCGTGTCCAGGCTGGCCTGACGGGCGTCGGCCAGGCGTTGCAACTGCCCCTGCAAGGCCAGCGGCAGATTCACCTGATGGTGTGCCTGATGCGTCGCTGGTTGGTCCTGGCGATAGGCTGGCCAAGGCGCGCTCATGCCCTGCTCCGTTGGCATCAGGTGCCCTTGCCAGTAGCCACGGGCTGCCGCTGCATCCTCATCCTGGGCCACTTCGGCACGCCACTCCAGATACTGCCCGAAGGCTTCAGGCAGGTCTTCATCCGGCACGGCTGGCGTGTCATACAACGCCGCCAGGTCACGGTACAGCATGGCCATGCCAGCCGCGTCGCAGGCAAAGCCCGCCACCCCCAGCCATAGATGCCACTGCTCGGCATCGGCGGCCGGTACCAGCAAGGCCTGGGCGGCTGGCAGCTGGTCGATTTCGAAGCGCTGCTGCAACCAAGGCTCCAGCAGTGCCGGCGCACCTGCCTCGGCCTGCACTGCCAGCGTCAGGGCTGGCCGCCGGGCGCCGATGAACTGGCGCATGCCGCGGTATCCCGGGGCAGTGCCCAGGCGCCCGGCCAATATCGGGTGGCGCTCGACCAAGCGCTCAAGCGCCTGGCTCAGGCGCGCCGGGTCCGGCCGGCCCTGAACGCTGATCTTCAGCAGCGTCGCGGCCTGTGCCCAGTCCGGGCAAGCGGGCAAGGCATTGAGCCAGTGTTGCTGGTCGACGGTCAGGGCAAAACCGATGTCCTCGGCCTGGTCTACGTAACCGTTCATCCCTGGGCCTCCTCGGTCGCCATCACCTGCATGGCCGCAGCCGCCTCCAGCGCGGCCCGGTCGAACATGTCGCCCATCGCCACGACGATCTTGCGCGGCCCCTCGTACGGGTCACGGGCATGCGCCGCCAGCATGTTGTCGACCAGGATCACGTCGCCTTTCTGCCATTGGAACCGCACGGCACAGGCTTCATACAGCTCGCCGATCAGTTGCATGTCCTGGTCGGGGATCGGCGAACCATCGCCGAAGTACACATGCCGTGGCATGCGCTCCAGGCCGAACATGGCCAGCAGGTCTTCGCGTGCATCGGGCTCCAGCCAATAGATGTGGTGCAGCTGCACCTGGTTGAAGAACGAGCGTGCGCCGGTGATCGGGTGCGTGATGATTGCCGGGCAGCGGGTGCGGGTCTGCAACTCGTCGTTGTCCAGCCAGCGCCATTCGATGCCAGCGGCACGGCAACGGGCCTCGACCTCGGCGCGGTCATCGGTGCGGAAGAAATGCTGCCATGGCACGTCGAGCTTGTCGGCGAACGTGCGCACATACAGCAGCCCTTTGTCCTCGAGGGTTTGCCGCAGTGCCTGCGGCAGCTTTTCGTACATCAGGCGGCAGTCGACCACCGGCGTGGCACCGCCGACCGGCGAAGGCTGCTCGCAATAGAACATCTGCTTGCGCGGCCAGCTGTCCTGGTGCGCACTCTCGTTATGGAACAAGATCATTTTGTTTTCCGGGTACGGCGTGGAGCGGTAGGTGTTCTTGCCCCCCTCCTTCTTCGGCAGGTCACCGTATTGACCGTAAAGCCCCGGCTGTACAGCTTCGGCGAATGCTTCAAACCCCTGGATACCCTCCAGGGCAAAGCCGCGGAACAGGATCCCGGCATGCTCGCCCAGCTTGCGCTCGACCAGCGGCCGGTTGTTGCGCACCCACTCGATCAGGTCGATCGATGCGTCGCCAGGCTCGACGAGCAACGGGAACAGCTGGCCTGGTACCAGCAGCGACTCGCGCACCGCAGCCCGTGGCGGTGCAGCTGCAGTGGCGCCGGCAGAGCGCTTGAGAAATTTGCCCAGCTTGTCGGCCTTGCTGGTCGGGGCGCTTACCGGTGTGCTGCCAGCCAGGCCGCCACCCTGTAATGGAACGTTCATCGCTTGCCACCTCATATCCTGAACACTGACGATCTGTTCGAGCATCGCGATCCATGCGCTGACGAGTCGCTGGATATGCTCTTGCCTGAAAAGCGTTGTCGCAAACTGCCAGTTGCCACTGAGCTGCCCGGCCTCCTGTTCGATGAACAGGGCCATGTCGAACTTCGAATAGAGCGCCGGGGCGGGCAGCGCCTGCACGGTAATGTCGGCCAGGGCTTCGCTGCGTACGGGCAGGTTGTTCATCACGAACAGCACCTGCACCAGCGGGTTCATGCCGCGCACCCGCGGGGCGCCATGGGCCTCGACGATCATGTCGAACGGCAGGTCCTGATGCTCCAGGGCCGCGAGCAAGGTGCGCTGGGTGCCCTGCACGAAGTCACCGAAGGCCAGCCCATCGCTCACCCTGGAACGCAGCGGCAATACATTGACGAAGAAGCCGATCAGGCCTTCCAGTTCGCTGTGCTGGCGGCCTGCGGTGTCGGCCCCGACCAGTACGTCGTGGGCACCGCTGGTCTGGTGCATCAACCACTGGAACGCCGCCAGCAGCGTGCTGTACAGGGTCACCCCGGCCTTGGCCGCGAACTGGCCAAGCGCATCGGTCAATGCCGGCGACAGGCTAAAGTCCACCGCACCGCCGGCATGGGAGGCCTGCTCGCTGCGCGGCTGTTCCAGTGGCAGCTCAAGGCGGCCGGTATGGCCCGCCAAGGCCTGTTGCCAGTAGCTTGCCTGGCGCTGCAGCTCACCCGCCTGCTCGAGGGCCTGCTGCCACAAGGCAAAGTCTGAATACTGCAGCGGTAACGGCGCCAGAAGGTGGGTCTGCCCTGGGGCGCTGTGACGGTAGATTTCAACCAGGTCGCGGACCAGCACGCCCATCGACCAGCCATCGGAGATGATGTGGTGCATGGTGAAGAACAGCACATGTTCCTGGTCTGCCAGGCGCGCCAGACGGCAGCGCAACAACGGCGCATGCTCCAGTGCAATCGGTGTGCTGGCGTTGGCCAGGGTGGCTTCGGCAATGCACCGTTGCTGCTCCTGCGGGCTGAACCCGGACCAGTCGTCGAGGGCGATATCCACCTCGATCCGGTCGGCAATCAGCGCCAGCGGATCACCCTCGTCGTCCTGCACGTAGGCCGTACGCAACACTTCATGTCGCTGCGCCAGCGCGTTCAGGCTGTTGCGCAACACCTCGACCTGCAGCGGCCCTTGCAGGCGCAGGGCCAATGGCATGCCGTAAGCAGCGCTGCCCCCGGACAATTGCTCGGCAACCCACAAGCGCCGCTGCATCAACGACAACGGTGCGGTGGCTTTTTCTCCATGGGCCAATAGCTCGACACCGTGCGCGGTCGCAGCCTTGCCAGCGCCGCCGAGCGCTGCCAGCAGGCGCTCCAGCACCGGGTGATCGAACAGGTCACGCAACGTCACTTGCACACCCGGCAGCTTGCGCATCCGCGATACCGCCTGGGTCGCCAGCAACGAGTGACCACCCAGCTCGAAGAAGTGGTCGCCAAGGCCCACCCGCTCAAGGCCGAGCACCTCCTGCCAGATACCCGCAACGTGCTGCTCGAGCGGGGTTTGCGGCGCCCGGTAGGCCTGCTGCAGGGCGCTGTTGTCGGGCTTGGGCAAAGCCTTGCGGTCGAGCTTGCCGTTGGCCGTCACCGGCCAGGCCTGCACCTGCAGGATGTGCGTTGGCACCATGTAGTCCGGCAGGCTGCCCTTGAGCTGTTCGCGAAGGCTGTCACGCAGTTCGGCGGCGTCCACTGCCATGCCCTGCTCTTCGGCCAGTACGTAGGCCACCAGCTGCTGGCCATGCCCGCTGTCCTGGGCCAGCACCACCGCCTCGCGCACCTGCGGGTGCTCCAGCACCCGTGCCTCGATTTCACCCAGTTCGATACGCAGCCCGCGCACCTTCACCTGATGGTCGATGCGCCCGCAGTACTCGATCACCCCGCTGTCGCGGTAGCGCGCCAGGTCGCCGGTGCGGTACAGCCGCTGGCCGTGGCTGCCGAACGGGTCGGGTACGAAACGCTCGGCCGTCAGCGACGGGCGACGATGGTAACCACGCGCCAGGCCCTGGCCACCGAGCATCAGCTCGCC
>NZ_JBYSYE010000076.1:0-13680 GCF_058782925.1 Pseudomonas sp. FW305-E2
CCATGTGAGAGTAGGTCATCGTCAAGATTCATTTCGCAAAACCCCTATCTGCGCATGCAGGTAGGGGTTTTGTCTTTAAGTAGGAACTATAGAGATTCGCAGGCACGTCCTACTGACGGGCCAGCACACAGAATTTCTTGACGACCATAGAGCATTGGAACCACCTGATCCCATCCCGAACTCAGCAGTGAAACGATGCATCGCCGATGGTAGTGTGGGGTTTCCCCATGTGAGAGTAGGTCATCGTCAAGATTCAAACTCAAAGCCCCTGTCTGCGATGCAGACAGGGGCTTTGTCTTTTTCGGGTTTCAATATCGGTTAGAACTGATAGCTGACTGTGGCGCTCACATTGCGCTCTTCACCCATGTAGCAGTAGTTCAGGCTGGCACATGAGGTGATGTAGTTTTCATTGGTAAGGTTGTTGGCGTTCAAGCGAACATCCACACCCGCCAGGCCGACCTTGCCCAAGTCATAGCCGATAGAGGCGTCGAACAGGGTGTAGGAAGGCACTGTCATGCTGTTTTCCGCATCCACCCAGCTGTACCCCACATATCGCACCCCACCGCCCAGCCGCAGGCCATCCAGTGCCCCCTGGCGGAAGTTATAGTCGGCCCACAGCGAAAGCATCTGTTTCGGCGCCTGAGTCGGCGAATTACCCTTGTTGTCCAAGTTGCCCGAGACAAGGCTCGGCATTGACTTCGAATACTCGATATCGGTGAAGGTATAGCCACTCAGCAGTTTGAGGCTATCGGTCAGCTGTACATGGGCCTCAAGCTCTAGCCCTTGCGAGCGGACTTCACCGACAGGGCGATAGAAGTCTTCGTCAGGCTGTTTAGACGCCAAATTCTCCTGCTCGATGCGGAACACCGATGCGGTGAACAGGTTGTCGCTCCCTGGTGGCTGATATTTGATGCCGGCTTCCCACTGAGTGCCCTCCGTAGGTGCCAGCGGCCGGCCCTGCTGGTCGGACACGGTGTTCGGGTTGAACGACTCCGAGTAGCTGATGTAGGGCGCAATGCCGTTCTCGAAAAGGTAGAGCACCCCTGCCCGGGAGGTGAACCTGGAGCGTTGATCACTGACCTTGCTGTCGCTGTCACGGTTCTCTTCGGACACCTTCACCCAGTCCTGGCGCAGTCCCAAGGAAAAGCGCCACTGGTCCAGCTCCACCAGATCCTGCAGGTACACACCCGTTTGTTGCAAGCGTCGCTGGTAGCGGTTCTCGCCCAGTACCTGAAGATTGCCATTGCCGTACTGTGGATTGCCGGCATCCAGTGGGCCGACGGTGCCATAACGCCATGCCACGTCGGCTTTGCGCCGCTGGTAGTCAGCCCCCAGTAGCAAGGTGTGTTTGGCCGCCCCGGTAAAGAATTCTGCCTGCAGCATGTTATCAATGATGTACGAATGCAGACGCTCGTCGCCGCCGGTATAGGCGCGATTTAACATGTTGCTGTCAACATCTGCCCAGCCGGCGGAGTACACCTGGTCCATCGACACGTCGGAATCCTGATAACGGAAGTTCTGCCGCGCTGTGAACACATCATTGAAGCGATGCTCAAACTGGTAGCTGAAGGATTGCTGCGTGCGCTCGTAGTTGTCGATGCTCGGCTCGCCTTCGAAGAAATGGTCTGACAGGCGCAAACCGTTGCGCTTGTGCAGCATGCCATCAGCAGGGTTACCGCCGTGGTACCCACCGTCAGGGTCGTGCTGCAAATAGGCCTGCAGCGTGAGTGAGGTGTCTTCGGTGAAGTCGACACTGATAGCGGGGGCGATGGCGTAACGTTCTTCCTTGTTGTGGTCGAACTGAGTGTCGGAAGCATCCGCCAAACCCGTCAGGCGATACGCAATGCGTTTGTCGTCATCCACAGGACCACTGAAGTCGAAGCCCACGCCACGCTGGCCCTGAGTACCTACCGTGGCCTGAACCTGATGGTAAGGGGCAAAGAGTGGCTTCTTGGTGGTCAGGGCTACCAGGCCACCCGGCGAGCTTCGCCCGTACAGTACCGAAGACGGTCCCTTGAGAATGTCGATGCGCTCAAGAAAGTATGGGTCTACCTGCATCGTGCTGTAGGTGCCGTTGTCGCCCATTGACTTGAGCCCATCGACGTAGATGTTGTCCACCGAACCGTCGTTGAAGCCGCGCATGGCTACATAGTCATAGCGATGAGTGGCACCGTACGGGTTGGTCAGTACTCCAGGCGTGTAGCGCATGGCCTGGGCAACGGTCTGAGAGCCCTGATCGTCCATTTGTTGGCGAGTGACTACCGAGACCGATTGGGATGTCTCCACCAAGGGCATGCTGGTCTTGGTCGCCACCTGGCTGTGCGTGGCGTTGTAACCCTCCATGCTGCCCAGTGCGTTGCCGAGGGAGAAACTACGGATGTCGGTGTCTGGCAATGCCAGGGCGGCGCTCTGACGCTGTGCCTGCAGCACATAGTTACGTCCCCCCTGGCTGACGGCTTCCAGTCCGCTGCCATTTAGCAACTGGCGCAGCGCTTGATCGGTAGTGAACTTCCCCTGCAGTCCGTTGGAATGCAGGCCATCGGTCAGCTGAGGCGTGCTCGATAGGGTGATGCCGGCCTGACGAGCGATCTTGTTGAGCACATCGGTCAGTTGGCCAGCCGGTATTGCATAGTCATGGCTCACTTCGGCTGTGTCGGCCGCTACGGAAAGTTGCGGAGCAGTTGCCAGGCCCAGGGCGGTACCAAACAGAACAGCCCGGATGGCGTGGCGCAAGTGAGCTGATTGCAGGACTGGACGAATATCATTCGGGATGAAAGTGTGGGTTAACACCGGGTTGGTAGGCATGAAGGGTCCGTTAAAGTGTCGAGGGCAGAAAGTGTTGCTTACTGTCCTAGCCGGACCTGGATTCAAAACCCGCCAGAAATCGATAACGCCTTATCAGGTCATGCTCTCTACATGCACCCACCAGCGTGTACGTCGACGAAGTCGTACGGGCAACGTCTGCGGTAGCAGCCGAAGCAGTTGTTCCGGGTCTTCGAGGCGGAACACCCCCGACAGGCGCAGGTCGGCAATCTCATTGCTGCAGCCCAGGTAACCATGGCGATAGCGGCTGACCTGCGCGAGGAAGTTGGAGAGGCGCATGTCCTGAGTGACGATCAACCCTTCAGTCCAGGCCATCGCATCCATCTCCATGTGCGCGAGCCGGTGCGCACCTTGAGCATCCAGGCGCCAGTTCTGGCCACCTTCGATCCACTGAAGTTGGCCAGTACCAGGCCGGTGTATCGCCACTTTGCCGTGGCTGACGCTGACACGTGTGCAGTCGCTATCCTGATAGGCCACAAAGCGTCCTTCGAAGCCTTCCAGCAGCGCGTCGCGGGTTTGTACCAGCAGGGGATGCCGGGGGTTGCAGTTGATCATCAATTCCCCAAGCTTCAGGCGGACCAGACGCTGTTGATCATGGAAGGCCAGGTCCACGGCACTGCAGGTATTGAGTTGCATCAGCGAGCCATCGGGCAGGGTGAAGACGCGTCGCTCGCCCGTGCCGGTGGCATAGTCTGACGTCCAGGCACTCACAGTATCGAGGTCTTTGGCCAGCCAGCTCGCAGATCCTGCCATGACAACGCCGCCAAGCAGCTTCAGCGCCTGTCGGCGGCGCAGGCGCTGCTGGCTGGTTTCCAGTGTCTGCAATGCCAGCCCGGCACCGGGAATAGCGCGCAGGTCAAGGTCCTGATGAAGGTGAACCACACGCTGCCAGGCCTGTTCGTTTTCGTGGTGGCTGCTGCGCCAATGCGCGCACTGTTGTTGCAGAGCTGGATCGTGCCCGCTTTCACGCAGCCGCAGCATCCACTGAATGGCCTGCCTGACCGTTTTTGTATCAGGGCGTGCGACGGTCATGGATTCAGCAGTCGTCTTCATAGCGCAGCACGTAGCAGTGATAGAGCGCATCGGCGATATAGCGCTCAACGGTGCGCACGGAGATCCCCATCTGTTCGGCGATGGCCTGATGCTTCAGCCCCTCGCATTGAGCCAGCAGGAATGCGCGACGGACCTTGGGTTTGAGGCCGTCGAGCATGCGTGCAATACGCTCAAGCAATTCCAGCAGCAGCTCGCGGGTCTCGACTGAGGGGGCCAGTGCTTCCGGCACATGGGCCAAAGCCTCCAGGTAGGCCCTGTGCAGTTCCTCGCGGCGCCAATGATCGATCACCAACCCACGCGCTACCGTGCGCAGGAAGGCCCTGGGAGCATTCAGCTGCAATTGTTCACGACGCTGTAGCAAGCGGACGAAGGTATCTTGGGCGAGGTCAGCCGCATCGGCTGCGTTGCCGAGCTTGCTACGCAGCCAGGTATGCAACCAGCCGTGGTGGTCACTGTAGAGCGTTTGCACGGAATCGTTGCTGGGCATGGAGGAGGGCGCCGGCATCAATGGACGTTAATGATAATTAGTCTCATTGTTGGCGGAGCAAGATTAATTTGCAACCCATCAATTACCGCGTAAAGCCGGTAATGGGCTAACGCCCCAATTGCGTATCCAGGTAATTGCGGATCACCCGCGCCCCGCCATTGAGGTGCCGTTCCAGCACCGCTACCGCTTCGTCCACCAGCTTGTCGCTGGCTGCATCTACCAGTGCGTTGTGATCGTCCTGAGTGAGCTTGCCCAGGCCCATGGACGAAAGATGGAAACGCAGGAAGCGTTCTTCCTCGTTCAGTTCGTTCTCGATAAGGCGCAGTAGTTTCTTGTTCGGCGCCTTGCTGTACAGCGCCATGTGGAGCAGGCGGTTGAGGCGGCCAATTTCGGTGTGGCTGGTCTCGTTCTCCAGTTGCTGGATATACCCGCGGGCGCTGGCGATGTCGCTGGCATCAAGCAGCGGGATAGACTGGCGCAGCGCCTCGCTCTCGAGCAATACGCGAAGGGCATAGGTGTCCACTGCATCCTCGCCGATCAGCGGTGCAACGACGGCGCCCTTATGCATCTCCACCTTCAGCAGGGACTGCGCTTCGAGCTGGCGCAGGGCTTCGCGCACGGGCATGCGGCTAACGCCGTACAAGGTGGCGAGCTCTTGTTGGCGAACCGCAGTACCAGGGGGCAAGCGCCCATCGAGAATGGCGCTGCGCAGGCGTTCTTCGATCACGGCACGGGCCTGATGCGGCAACAACTGCTCGCTGGCCAGCACATTGCTCAATTTGATTTTCTTGGCCACGCGACGCCTGCCTCAACGATGACTATATTGGATCCAATGACACTAGTAACGGCTTGTGAGGGTGTCAAACCTGCACCCACACTGGTACGGGCGCCCCAAAAGCGCGGCTATGGTGGAGGAAGTCGCACGTCAAAGGAAGCTGCCTATAGAAAGATGTAAGCAGAAAGTATAGGCGGGCTGACAGCCGGGTGCGTGATTGCAGGGTGCCATTGTCTTTTGCGGTGGCAAGCCCCACCATCGCTGCTTTCGACTGGTCTGAACAGGGCTTCGCAGTGGCGATATCCTGGTTGCTCAAAACCGTAGTGCGATATGTCGGCTTTGCCGCGCTGCTGGGCAGTCTTCTGCTGGGCGGCTTGCACGCGGATTGGGATTTCTCCCAGATCAGCCGCAAGTCGCAGGCTCTGTACGGCCCACTAGGTGCCGGGCAGGGGCGCATCGATGCCTGGCAGAGCCTGATGGCCACGCAGAAGCAGGGTACCGAGCTTGAACGGTTGCAAGTGGTCAACCGCTTCTTCAACCAGCAATTGCGTTATGTCGAGGATATCGATCTGTGGCATGAGGTCGACTACTGGGCCACACCTGTGCAGGCACTGATCAAAGGTGCAGGGGACTGCGAGGATTACGCCATCGCCAAATATTTCAGTCTACGGCGCATGGGAATCCCCAGCGAAAAACTGCGCATCACCTACGTCAAGGCGCTGCGGCAGAACCGGGCACACATGGTCCTGACCTATTATTCAAGCCCACAGGCCCAGCCTTTGGTGCTGGACAGTCTGATGGATGCCATCAAGCCGGCAAGCCAGCGTACCGACCTGCTGCCGGTGTACGCCTTCAATGGCGAGGGGTTGTGGCTGACGGGCGCCGCAGGGAACAAGAAGGTTGGTGATACCAAGCGGCTGTCACGCTGGCAGGATTTGTTGAAGAAAATGCAGGCCGAAGGGTTCCCGGCCGAGCCGGTTTACTGAAGGAGCACAGATGTCACTGTTCAAACAATTGCTGTTGGCCATTTGCCTGTTCCTGGTGGTCGCCTTCAGTGGCAGTTTCATGGTCAGCCTGGAAAGCTCGCGCAGCCAATACGTCAACCAGCTGCGCTCGCACGCCCAGGATGCGGCCACCGCGCTGGCGCTTTCGCTGACGCCGAATATCGACGACCCAGCGATGGTCGAGCTGATGGTCAGCTCGATTTTCGACAGTGGTTACTATGCAAGCATCAAGGTCGTCGACCTGGGTTCCAATGCCGTGCTGGTGGAGCGTCATGCCGAGCCAGACCCTGGCGGTGTGCCGCTTTGGTTCGTGCGCCTGATCGGCCTTGAGGCCGCCGGCGGCGATGCAATCGTCAGTCGTGGCTGGCAGCAGGCCGCGCGCGTTGAAGTGATCAGCCACCCGATGTTCGCCATTGCCAAGCTTTGGCAAAGTGCCTTGGGCAGCCTGGGTTGGTTGCTGTTGTGCGGTGCGGCCAGTGCCGTGCTCGGTGCTTTGCTGTTGCGTCGCCAGTTGAGGCCGCTGGACTACATGGTCGAGCAATCCCACGCTATTGCTCGCCGCGAATTTCTCAGCCTGCCAGAGTTGCCACGCACGCCGGAGCTACGCCGCGTAGTGCAAGCGATGAACCAGATGGTCGAGAAACTCAAAGCCCTGTTCACCGAGCAGGCCGAGCGCAGTGAGCGGCTGCGTGCGGAGTCCTACCAGGACAGCCTGACCGGGCTGTCGAACCGCCGCTATTTTGAAATGCAGCTGAACAATCGGGTAAGCAACCTGGAAGACGCGCGCGCCGGCTACCTGCTGTTGCTGCGGGTTCAGGGCCTGGCTGGCCTGAACGCCCGCCTTGGCGGCCAGCGTACCGACCAGTTGCTGCAAGCGGTAGGTGAACAGCTGCGTCGTACTTGTGCCAGCTACCCGGAAACCAACGACCTCATTTCCCGCAGCCGCGGCGGTGAATTTGCAGTGCTGGCACCGGGCATGGTGCATGAGGAGGCCGTACACCTTGCCCAGGCCCTGGAGGCAACGTTGCAGAGCCTGCACGAAACGGGGGCCAGTGATATAGACCCGGTGGCTTGTATAGGCCTGGCACCATTCAGCCCTGGTGATTCACCACAGGCATTGCTGAAGCTCGCCGACGAGGCTCTGGCCCGCGCTGAGAACCAGCCAACGCCGGGCTGGGTATGCCTTGAGCAAGGTGTTGCTGCGGTTGCCGCAGATAGCCAGCATGCCTGGCACGAACGGCTCGACCAGGCGTTTATCAATGGGCATTTCGAGTTGTTCTTCCAGCCAGTGATGGAGTGCGCTTCCTCGCAACGGGTACTGCACCACAAAGTTATTTCGCGTTTGCGCGATGGCCAGGGCGAGGCCTTGCCGGCGGGCCGCTTCCTGCCTTGGCTGGAGCGCTTCGGCTGGATGCCGCGGCTGGATGTGCTGGTGCTGGAGAAAGTGTTGGCGCACCTGCGAGGGCATGACCAGGTGCTGGCGTTGAACCTGTCCGCCGCCACCCTGGCCGACCCCAAGGCCCTTCAACGCATTTTCGAGCTGCTGGGCCAGAATGCGGCGCTCGGCCCGCGGCTGGTTTTTGAAATTGGCGAGGAGCAGTTGCCTGAGCAGGCAGCATTGGAGCAACTCACCCGGCGCCTGCATGGGCTAGGTTTCGGGTTGGCTTTGCAACGCTTCGGTGGGCGCTTCAGCATGATTGGCAACCTGGCGCACTTGGGCCTGGCGTACCTGAAGATTGACGGCAGTTACATCCGCAACATCGATCATGAGCAGCACAAGCGGCTGTTCATCGAAGCGATCCAGCGTGCGGCGCATAGCATCGACCTGCCGCTGATTGCTGAGCGAGTCGAGACGGAAGGGGAGCGGTTGGTGTTGCTGGAGATGGGAGTAGGCGGGATTCAGGGGCAACTGGTGGGTGAGCCTGCGCCTTGGCGCTGAATGGCCTCTCTCGCGCCGCTGTAGGAACAGCCTAGAGCCGCAAAAGGGCCGCATAGCGGCCCCAGGTTCACGTAGCGATGTGCAGGGCTGCTTGTACAGCCCTGTCGCGACACGAGGCCGCTCCTACAGCAATGGCGAAACCAGCAGGTCGGCTATCACCGCTCGCGCAGCGCTTCCGAGCGCGCCTTCATGATCGGCTTGAGCAGGTAGCTCATGATGGTTTTCTTGCCTGTCATGATATCCACCGTCGCCACCATCCCCGGAATGATCAGCAGTGGCTTCTCGTCGGTCCCTAGGTGACTGCGATCGGTGCGCAGCTTGATCAGGTAATACGTAGTCTTCTTGTCTTCATCGGTAATGGTGTCGGCGCCAATCTGCTCCAGCTTGGCCTTGAGCCCACCGTAGATGGTGTAGTCATACGCGGTGAACTTGACCGTCGCTTCCTGGCCAGGGTGCAGGAAGGCGATGTCTTTGGGCAGGATCTTTGCCTCGATGACCAGCGTGTCGTCCAGTGGCACGACTTCGATGATATCGCTGCCTGGCTGGATTACCCCGCCAATGGTGTTCACCAGCAGTTGCTTGACGATACCGCGTACTGGCGAAGTGACAAGTGTGCGGTGCACCCGGTCGTCCAGCGCCTTGCTGGTGGCGGTAGCCTTGTTCAGTTCGGTGCGTGCCTCGTTCAGCTGGGTCAGCGCTTCACTTCGGAACTTGCCACGCGTCTCTTCGATCTTGCTTTGCACCTCGCGGATGGCCGCCTCTGCGCGCGGGATCGCAAGCGCAGTGGAGTCCAGCTGACCGCGGTTTTCCACTTCAGCACGGCGCAGGCGCAGCACTTCAACCTGGGAAATCGCGCCGGTTGCCACCAGCGGTTCGGACATACTGATTTCCTTGCGCAGCAGCTCAAGGCTGTTGGCGTACTGGGTGCGCTTGGAGCTGTATTCGCGCAGTTCCTGCTGGCGTTGGACCAACTGCTGTTGCAGGCCGCCAATTTCGTCCTGCAGTTGCTGGCGCCGGCTCTGGTACAGCGACTCCTCACTGGCCGCCTGGTTTGGCGCGGCTTTACGCAGCTTTTCGTCGATTATCAGCGGGCTGTCCTGTACCTCGGCACTCAAACGTTCGACCCGCAGGGCCATGGCCAGGCGGTCAGCCTCGGTTTCACCAACGTTGGAGGCGAAGCGGGTTTCATCCAGGCGCAGCAATGGCTGGCCCACTTCGACGATCTGCCCCTCCTTGGCGAAGATTTCGGCGACGATGCCGCCCTCCAGGTTCTGGATCTTCTGTACCTTGGAAGAGGGAATGGCCTTGCCTTCACCCCGCGTAACTTCGTCGATGGGCGCAACGCTGGCCCATACAATCAAGAACACGAAGAACAGGATCACGCCCCAGATGGTCAGCCGCACCACCCGCGGTGCATCTTCGATCAGGGCTTTGTTTACCTCGGGCAGCGGCTGGCCGCCAAGCGAGTCGCTGCCTTTGAAATAGCGCCGCAGGCCGTCCTTGAACTGCCCCATATCCAGCTTATGCAACACTGATCTGCCCCTTCTTCAGTGCATCCATGACCGCGGCTTTCGGGCCGTCGGCGACAATCTGCCCGCGATCGATCACGATCAGCCGGTCTACCAGTGACAGCAACGAGGCACGGTGCGTGACCAGCAGTACCGTCTTGCCCTCCACCACCGCCTGCAGGCGCTGCTTGAGGCGTTCTTCACCGGTGTTGTCCATGGCGCTGGTCGGCTCGTCCAGCAGCAGGATCTGCGGGTTGAGAAGCAGCGCACGGCCCAAGGCGACGTTCTGCCGCTGGCCGCCGGACAGGTTCTGCCCGCGTTCACCCACTTGCAGCTCGTAGCCGTCGGGGTGCAGCCGGGCGAATTCATGTACGCCCGCCAGTTCAGCGGCCTGCAGGATCAATTCGTCCTCGATGTAGCGGGCGCCGCTGACCAGGTTGTCACGCAAGGTACCGGCCAGCAGCTGGATGTCCTGTGGGACGTAGCCGATGTTGTGGCGCAGTTCGCTGACATCGATCTGGCGAATGTCGACGCCATCGACCAGCAGCGAGCCACCATCGGCCTCGTACAGGCCGACAATGAGCTTGGCTAGCGAGCTCTTGCCCGAGCCGCTGCGACCGATGATGCCGACCTTCTCGCCAGGGCGGATGGTCAGGTTGATATTCTTCAGGGCCAGGTTCTGCTGGTTCGGATAAGTGAAGTCGACACCGCGGAACTCGACGCTGCCCTGCAGCACCTTGCGGCTCAGCGGGCGCTCTTCGAAGTTGCGCTCTTGGGGTAGATCCATCATGTGGTCGGTGGAGACCATGGTCACCTTGGCTTGCTGGTAGCGGGCGAGCAGGCCGTTGAGTTGGCCCAACGGGCCGAGGGCGCGGCCGCTGAGCATGTAGCAAGCCACCAGGCCGCCCATGCTCAGGTTGCCGTCGATGATCAGGTACACGCCGACGCAGATCATTGCCACGCCTGCCAGTTGCTGGATCAGCAGGGTGATGTTCATCGCCAGGCTCGACAGCACTTTCACGCGCAGTTCCAGCCGGCTCAGGGTGCCGAGGGTTTGCTCCCACATATACTGGCGTTCGCTTTCGGCGTTGTTGACCTTTACCGCATCCAGACCCGCCAGGGTTTCGATCAGGCTGGACTGGCGCTCTGATGCCAAAGCCATGGTCCGCTCCATGGTCGCCATCAGTGGCCGCTGCAGGGCGTAGCCGATGCCCAGAGCCAGCGGGAAAGCGATGATCGGTATCCACACCAGGTGCCCGCCAATGATGGCGATGACGATCAAAATCAGGATGGTAAAGGGCAGGTCGATCAGGCTGGTCAGGGTCAGCGAGGCGAGGAAGTCGCGCAGGCCTTGGAACTCGTGAATGTTCTGGGCAAAGCTGCCGACCCGCGCCGGCCGGTACTTCATCGACATGCCGACGATACGTTCAAACAGCGTTGCCGAGATGATCAGGTCGGTCTTCTTGCCTGCCAGGTCCAGGCACAGGCCGCGAAGGCCTTTGAGGATCAGGTCGAAGATGTACGCGCCGGCGATACCGATGGCCAGTACCCAGAGCGTCGAGGTGGCCTGGTTTGGCACCACCCGGTCATACACGTTCATCACGAACAGCGGCGCGGCCAAGGCGATCAGGTTGATCACCAGGCTGGCGGCGATAGCGTCGATATACAACCACTTGCTGCGCAGCAGGGTGTCGCGGAACCACGACTTCGCGCGGGGGATGAGGTTGCCGTGGTTGACATCGAACTTGTGCTGCGGCTGCGCGAAGAACACGCGGCCGCTGTAGTCGCTTAGCAGTGCTTCGCGGCTGACGTGCACCTCGCCACCGTCGCTCTCGCTGAGTAGCAGGCGCGCGGTGTCATCGTTCTCCCAGCCGAGCAGGACGGCGCTGCGGCCCTCCTTGAGCAGCAGCATGGCCGGCATGGCGATACTTGGGATCTGCTCCAGCTTTCGCTGAAGCAGGCGCCCCTGCAGGCCTGCCCGGGCTGCAGCGCGGGGCAGCAGTTCAGGGCTCAGGCGCTGGGCGGGTAGCGGTAGGCCTGTTGTCAGCATGACCCGGCTGGCGGGCTTCTGGTGCAGGACACACAGGCTCAGCAGACTATCCAGCAGGGGATCGTCATGCTGACTGCGTGGATCGTGGCTGAGTTGGACTCGACTGACTTCGGATTCCACGCGGCGCTCTCTTCATCCTTGTGGTGGGTGGGGTGGGTGTGCCGTCGTTAAGGTCGGGTCGGCTCACCCTGGCTCTCTATATGGTACGGCGAAGCTGTGCTGATAAGGGTTATCACGCCCCGGTGCTTGAGCAGCCGGCCAATGTTCGCCTTGAATCGGTGTTGAGTAAACAATTCTACGTGCTTCATTTTCACCAGACTTGGCGGGGCAATGATTGTTTCATTTTTGATCCAGCCATCATCCGGCTTGTTGCAGCATAGCCTGCCACTCAGCCAAGGGAAGCAAGGGCTGTGGGTTCCAGCTTAGTCATTGTCAGTAAACAGGCGCTGGTTTGTTGGCGCATATCCGTGGCTTGTTAGTCAAAATTCATCTATAGAAAGCAGATCCTTTGCTTTCTTGCATTCAATATTCGCAAGCGATTTCCCATGATAGGGAGGCCAGTATTTGCGCACTCGTACGCCATGTCTTTGATTTGCGACAAATCGCTGCTTGTGGCTTGCGCAGCGTTGAAAGCCTGGTGTGCCTCGAGCGAGCAAGCGCTCCCGGGTCAGGCTGGTTATCGACCTCTGCCTGGCCGCATTCCGGCAAGGTTTGTGCTTATTCGGCAATCAGTGACCGGGCATTTGACAGTGATCTGGATATTGACGCCAGTAATGCTGACATTGCCGAAGGAGGACAGTCTCGCCGCATGATTTACGGGTGTTGAGGTGTATGAAAAAGTGCTGGAGCTGACGGCTTAACACCCTTTAGATGATGTAAGACATTTGTCCTAAGGAAACGCTTGGCTAAGGTACAAATATCAATGTGACATTACATTGCCGATTGTTTAGGATGGCATGTATAAGGTCAATAGTTTGGCAGTTAGGCAATTCCAAAAAGTTATAGACGGAATATTGACGTCAAAAATCGTCAAGAGATCATCGACATAGTTCCGCCTGAAGTGGCTAGCAAGCGCCGCTCTGGCAGGGAAGTACCCATCGGGTCACACGGAGAGTCCAATGAGCAGCGTTGTAGCCATCGTCAAAAGCATTGTCGGCCAGGTTATTGCGGTATCCCCAGAGGGCATCCGGCGTGTACTTATCGAAGGTGACCGCCTGTTGACCGGTGAGGAAGTGCTCACCGGTCCTGGTGGCGCAGTTACTCTGGAGCTGGCTGATGGCCGTACGCTCGATCTGGGCCGTGACAGCCAATGGAGCGCCGATGCGCCTGACAGCAGCACCGACCTGAGCCAGGCGGCAGCCCAGGCCGCGCCTTCGGTGGAAGAGCTGCAGCAGGCTATTGCTGCTGGTGTTGACCCGACTACTGAGCTTGAAGCTACCGCCGCTGGCCCGTCATCAGCGGGTGGTGGTGCGCTGGGCGGTGGCCACAGCTTCGTGATGCTCGAAGAAACGGCTGGCCGTGTTGACCCGACGGTTGGTTTCCCGACTGACGGGCTGGGCTTTGCGGGCGTACTCGATAACGAAGAAGTGGGCCTGCTGGACACTAACGGCAACAACCTGGTGACCACACCGACGGATACCAACGTTGCTACTGAGCTGACGCTTGGCGCAACCCCTTCTATCAGTGAAGCGGGTGGCGTAATCGTTTATACCGCCACCGTTGGTCAGGCGCCGACCACCAACCTGGTAATTACGCTGTCCAACGGTGCCGTGATCGTTATTCCGGCTGGGCAGACCAGTGGTAGTGTCAACGTCGTAGTTCCGACAAACGACACGCCCTACATCGACGGGGGCCAGATTTCGGCGACCGTGACCGGCAGTTCCGGGGGTGGCGGGCTGACGGTGACATTGCCGCAAACGCCAGCGGTCACCCAAGTGACCGATACAATCGACACCACCACTGCAACCCTGACGGCGAGCCCGTCGGTCACCGAAGGCGGCGTGATCACCTACACCGTGACCCTGAGCAACCCTGCCCAGAC
>NZ_JBYSYE010000077.1:0-13128 GCF_058782925.1 Pseudomonas sp. FW305-E2
GTTCGGCCTCCTGAAGTCGCGAAGATCAAGATCAAGATCAAGATCAAGATCAAGATCAAGATCAAGATCAAGATCAAGATCAAGATCAAGATCAAGATCAACAGCAACAGCAACAGCAACAGCAATAGGCAACGCTGGGGGAGGCACAGACAAAACCCTACAATCCGAGTAAAGTGCCGCCCCCGCCGTTTACAGCAAAAGGATCCCTTCCATGACACACCCTTTGGATATCGCCGTCGTCGGCGCCACCGGCAGCGTCGGTGAAGCCTTGGTGCAGATCCTCGAGGAACTGGCATTCCCGGTTGCCACCCTGCACCTGCTGGCCAGCATGGAATCGGCGGGCAGCAGCGTGATGTTCGCTGGCAAGAAACTGAAGGTGCGCGAAGTCGACAGCTTCGACTTCGCCCAGGTCAAGCTGGTCTTCTTCGCCACCGGCGCCGCCGTCAGCCGCAGCTTTGCCGGCAAGGCGCTGCAGGCGGGCTGCACGGTCATCGACCTGTCCGGCGGCCTGGACGACGCCTTGGCCCTGGTGCCGGAAGCCAACGCCGAACGCCTGGCCAGCCTGTCGTTGCCAGCGCGCATTGTCAGCCCATGCTCGGCCGCAGTAGCCCTGGCCGTCGCGCTGGCGCCGCTCAAAGGCCTGCTGGACATCGAGCGGGTACAAGTGATGGCCGCGTTGGCGGTGTCTGCGCAAGGCCGTGAAGCGGTCAGCGAGCTGGCCCGGCAAACCGCCGAACTGCTCAATGCCCGCCCGCTGGAGCCGCGCTTCTTCGACCGCCAGGTGGCATTCAACCTGCTGGCCCAGGTCGGTGCTGCCGACGAGCAGGGCCATACCGCGCTGGAGCGCCGCCTGGTCAGCGAACTGCGCGTGCTGCTGGGCCTGCCTGAACTGAAGATTTCCGTGAGTTGTGTTCAAGTCCCGGTGTTTTTCGGCGATAGCTTCAGTGTGGCCGTGCAAAGCCGTCGCCCGGTAGACCTGGCAGCGGTCAACCAGGCCCTGGAGGCAGCCGACAGCATCGAACGGGTGGAAAACGATGATTATCCGACCCCGGTAGGTGACGCAGTGGGCCAAGACGTGGTCTATGTTGGACGTGTACGTCACGGTGTTGATGAAGACCAGCAACTCAACCTCTGGCTAACCACTGACAACGTGCGCAAAGGCGCCGCGCTCAATGCCGTGCAAGTGGCGCAATTGTTGATTAAACACATGCCGTAAAAGATACTGGCGAGCACTTTTGTCCTGCTCCGCATGCAGGTTTCGGGACGATTCATACAAGGGAAGAGGTCATGCTTCGAATTCGCAAACTGGTTCTGGCCATGGCTGCAGCATCCGCGCTGTCGTCTGGCATGGCGAATGCGCTGGGCCTGGGGGAGCTGACCCTGAAGTCGGCACAGAATCAGCCGCTGGACGCCGAGATCGAATTGCTCGACGTGCGCGACCTCAAAGCCGCCGAGGTGGCGCCGAGCCTGGCGCCACCGGAAGAGTTCAGCAAGGCCGGGGTGGCGTTTCCGACCTACCTCGAAGACCTGACCTTCACACCGGTGATCAACCCCAACGGCAAAAGTGTGCTGCGCGTGACGTCCAGTCAGCCGCTGCCAGGTCCGGTGGTCAAGTTCCTGGTGCAGGTGATGTGGCCGCAGGGCCGTCTGCTGCGTGACTATAGTGTGCTGCTCGACCAGGCCAAGGCGCAGGGCGACAAGCCGGCGGCAGGCAATGTCACACCGGCCATGACCGGTGCCAGCAACTACACCACCCAGCGTCGCGACACCTTGTGGCAGATTGCTGCGCGTAACACCCAGGGTGGGTCGATCCAGCAGACCATGATCGCGATCCAGGCATTGAACCCGGACGCCTTCATCGGCAACAACATCAACCAGCTGAAGGTTGGCCAGGTACTGCGCCTGCCCGACCAGCAGCAGATCCAGAGCATCGCCCAGGGCGAAGCGAACCGCGAGGTGGCCGAGCAGTATGCGGCCTGGCGTGAAGGCCGTCGCCTGGGGCCGCGTGCCCGCCAGCTGGATGCCACCCGCCGTGGCGCCGCCGAAGCTGCACCGTCGCGTATCGCCCAGGGCGACAACCTGCGCCTGGTCAGCCCGGGCAAGCAGGCCGGTGCAGGCCAGGCCAAGGCGTTGAATGACGAGCTGGCCATGGCCCAGGAAAGCCTGGACACCAGCCGTCGCGACAACGAAGAACTGAAAAGCCGCATGGCCGACCTGCAGAGTCAGCTGGACAAGCTGCAGCGCCTGATCGAGCTGAAGAACAACCAGTTGGCACGCCTGGAAGGCCAGGGCGCAGACGCATCGGCAGCGGCTGCCGCTACTCCGGAGCAGCCCGTGGTCAATCCGGCGCCTGCTGCTGCCGATACCGCACCCAAGCCTGTGCCGGACGCCCAGCCAGCACCCGCCAGCCAGCCGAAGGGTACGCTCGATTCGGTCCTGGGCAACCCGTGGCTTTTGGGGGTGATTGCCGGTTCCAGCATTCTGGTGCTGGCACTGCTGCTGTGGCTGCTGGCGCGCAAGCGCAAAGCCCAGCAAGAAGCCGAGAAGCACCTGCGCATGGCGCGGGCGCTGGAAGAAGAGCAGGGCGCAGGTTTCGACAGCGATACCGAGAGCTTCGACGGCGTCGAAGCCCGGGAGCCTGGCGTAACCCTGTCGCCGGCTGTGGTTGCCGCTTCGGCCGCAGCTGCCGTCGCTGCGGAAAAAGTGGCAGAACCGGTCGCTGAGGCAGAACCCGAGCCTGAGCCGCAAGCAGACCCGCACGCCGCGCTGCTGGCGCAAGTTGACCAATGCCTGGCCGAAGGCCGCCTTAATCGTGCTACCGAGCTGTTGGAGCCCGCCGTGGCCGCCGCGCCGGAGCGTGACGACCTGCGCCTGAAGCTGATGGACGTGTACGCCCGTCAGGGTGACCAGAGCGCGTTCGCTGAACAGGAGCGTCAGTTGCCGGCCAGCGAGCAGAACGTTGCTGAAGTCGCCAGCCTGAAAGAGCGTTACCCCGCCATGCTCGGCCTGGCTGCTGCCGGCCTGGGTGCGGCGGCGCTGGCTGCCGAAATGGATGAGCAGTACGTGCAAGAGCTGCTGCACGATGAGCCCGAAGCGCCGGTGGTTGCCGATGTGGTGCCTGACGAGTTGTCTGGGTTCGAGCCGCACGTGGAGGCTGAGCCAGAGGCTGTCGCGCAAGCAGAGCCTGACGCTGAGCTGGACGCCTTCGATGAAGTGCCAACGCTCGATGCAACGGACCTGGCCGAGCAGGATCTGGACAGCGCCTTCGACCTGAGCCTGGGTGAAGACCTGGCCGATCAAGACCCGCTGGCCGCGTCCGTGCTGGAAGAGCCGATCCCACAGGGGGGCGTACCCGACGAGCTGGTAATCGCTGAGCCTGTGCTGGATGAGCCCGTACAGGAAGAAGCTCAGCCAGAAGAACAGCCCTTTGCCGTGGATGCCGAGCTGCAAGCCGACGCCGACGCTGATTTCGAGGCCATGCTGGCTCAGGCCGAGCCTCAGCCTGCCGTTGACCTGTCTGATTTCGACCTCGACGTCAGTGAGCCGGTTGCCCCGGCTGCCCCGGAGGCGCTGGAGCAAGATCCACTGGATGTCGCGTCCGAACTGGCTGCCTTCGACAGCGAGCCGGAGTTTGACCCGGTCTCCGAGTTCGACCTGCCATCGGACTTCGACTTGTCCCTGTCGCTGGAAGACGATTCGCCGGCCGCCAAGAGCTTTGCCTCGGAGCTCAATGACGTCAACGCCGAGCTGGACAAGCTGTCGCAGAGCCTCGAAACGCCATCGCTGGAGCCGCACTTCACCAGCGAAGACGCGGTGGCGCAGCCCGAGCCCGAGCCTTTGGACGACCTGGACTTCGACTTCTTCTCCGGCAGTGACGAAGTCGCCACCAAGCTCGACCTGGCCCGTGCCTACATCGACATGGGTGACAGCCAGGGCGCGCGTGACATCCTCGACGAAGTGGTCAAGGATGGCGACGACAGCCAGCGTCAGGAAGCCGAGGACATGCTCTCCCGGCTGGTCTGATGCAAGCAGGTCAGGCCTCTTGGCGGGCTGACCGCGCCCGCGAAGAGGCCCGCACATGCAGTGCGCAACCACCGGCAGCCCTACGAGGCTGCCGTTGTCGTTATAATCCCCGCCATTCCGTACACCCCACAGGTTTCATGCTCTTGGACATCATCGACACCGCTACCGCCGAATCCGCGGCCGAAGGCTACTCCCGCATCGCCCTGGGCGTGGAATACAAAGGCGCGCGCTACCGCGGCTGGCAACGTCAGGCCAGCGGCGTGCCGAGTGTCCAGCAAGCCCTGGAGCAAGCGCTGTCCAAGGTCGCCAACGAGCCGATTTCGGTGGTCTGCGCCGGGCGTACCGACGCCGGCGTTCACGGCTGCGGGCAGGTCGTGCACTTCGATACCCGTGCCGTGCGTGACGAGCGCGCCTGGACCATGGGCACCAACTTCAACCTGCCGCACGACATCAGTGTGGTCTGGTCGCGGCCAATGCCGGCCGACTTTCATGCCCGCTTCAAGGCCTGCGCCCGGCGCTACCGCTACGTCATCTACAACGACCCGATTCGCCCGGCGCACCTGGCCGAAGAGGTGACCTGGAACCACCGTCCGCTGGACGTCGATCGCATGGCCGAGGCGGCGCAGTTTCTGCTGGGTACCCACGACTTCAGCGCCTTCCGTGCCAGCCAGTGTCAGGCCAAGTCACCGATCAAGCACATCTACCACCTGCGTGTTACCCGCCATGGCCAGATGATCGTGCTGGACGTGCGTGCCACCGCCTTCCTGCACCACATGGTGCGTAACATTGCCGGTGTGCTGATGGCCATCGGCGCCGGCGAGCGTCCGGTTGCCTGGGCGCGCGAGGTGCTGGAAGGGCGCAACCGCCGTGAAGGTGGGGTAACGGCCCACCCATACGGGCTTTACCTGGTGCAGGTGGAGTACCCCGAAGCGTTTGCGTTGCCCAAGCGTTACATCGGTCCACACTTTTTGAGTGGTTACGAGGCGTTGGCAGACTGACGAGCGAAAAGCCATTTGCTAACATCCGCCCTTTCGCCGCAACAATCAGGGTTCTTGTTCCATGAGCAATGTTCGCAGCAAGATCTGCGGGATTACCCGCATCGAAGACGCACTGGCCGCTGCCGAAGCGGGGGCCGATGCCATCGGCTTCGTCTTCTATGCCAAGAGCCCGCGGGCGGTGGACGTGCGCCAGGCGCGGGCGATCATTGCCGAGCTGCCGCCGTTCGTGACCACGGTCGGGCTGTTCGTCAATGCCTCGCGCTGTGAGCTGAACGAGATCCTCGAAGTGGTTCCGCTGGACCTGCTACAGTTTCACGGCGATGAAACCCCGCAGGACTGTGAAGGCTACCACCGCCCCTGGATCAAGGCCCTGCGTGTGCGCCCTGGCGATGACCTGGAGGCGGCCTGTCAGCGTTACGCGGGTGCCCGCGGCATTTTATTGGACACCTATGTGCCAGGCGTGCCAGGGGGAACCGGCGAGGCGTTCGACTGGTCATTGGTACCGGCGCGTCTTGGCAAGCCGATCATTCTCGCGGGTGGGCTGTCGGCCGATAACGTTGGCCAGGCCATTGCCCGGGTAAAGCCTTATGCGGTGGATGTCAGTGGTGGCGTCGAACAGGCCAAGGGCATCAAGGACGCGGCGAAGATCGAGGCCTTCATGCGTGCGGTGAAACAGGCTTGATGGCAGATGTGACGGCTGGCTGCGCGCCATCGTCCATAGCTTTCGCAGCCCTGCGGGCCGCTGCCAGCACCTGTGGTGGCAAACAACACATTAGCGGTGGAGTGGCGCGCTGGAAGCCCCGGCGGCCGGTCCACCATCGTTTCATAAAAGATTTTGAGCTCAAGGGCAGGGTAGGGCCGGTGACGCCGTCCCCCGCCTGCCAATACTGGAGAAAGAAAGCATGAGCAACTGGTTAGTCGACAAACTGATCCCTTCGATCATGCGTTCCGAGGTGAAAAAGAGCTCGGTGCCTGAGGGCCTGTGGCACAAGTGCCCGTCCTGCGAGGCCGTGCTGTATCGTCCGGAGCTGGAAAAGACCCTGGATGTCTGCCCCAAGTGCAATCACCACATGCGCATCGGCGCACGTGCGCGCATCGACATCTTCCTTGACGCCGAAGGCCGGGCGGAACTGGGCGCTGACCTGGAACCGGTCGACCGCCTGAAGTTCCGTGATGGCAAGAAGTACAAGGACCGCCTGACCGGCGCGCAGAAGCAGACTGGCGAAAAGGACGCGCTGATCTCCATGAGCGGCACCCTGATGGGCATGCCGATCGTGGTTAGCGCCTTCGAGTTCTCGTTCATGGGCGGCTCCATGGGTGCCATCGTCGGCGAGCGCTTCGTCCGCGCGGCCAACTATGCCCTGGAAAACCGCTGCCCAATGGTTTGCTTCTCCGCTTCGGGCGGTGCGCGCATGCAGGAAGCGCTGATCTCGCTGATGCAGATGGCCAAGACCTCTGCCGTGCTGGCGCGCCTGCGCGAAGAAGGCATCCCGTTCATCTCGGTCCTGACCGACCCGGTGTATGGCGGTGTTTCCGCCAGCCTGGCGATGCTCGGCGACGTCATCGTCGGTGAGCCGAAGGCCCTGATCGGTTTCGCCGGCCCACGCGTGATCGAGCAGACCGTACGCGAGAAGCTGCCTGAAGGCTTCCAGCGCAGCGAGTTCCTGCTGGAGCACGGTGCCATCGACCTGATCATCTCCCGTGGCGAATTGCGTCCGCGTCTGGCCCGCCTGCTGGCGCAGATGACCGGTCAGCAAACGCCGGAAGAAGCGCGTGAGGCGGCTGCCGTCGCGTGATGAAACAACGATCCCTGGGCGAATGGCTCGCCTACCTCGAGCAGTTGCACCCCTCGGCCATCGACATGGGCCTGGAGCGGTCGCAGAAGGTGCTTGCCCGCTTGGCGCTGGGCAAGCTGGCGCCGCGCGTGGTGACGGTAACCGGCACCAACGGCAAGGGTTCGACCTGCGCCTTTGTGGCGTCGTTGCTGCGTGCCCAGGGGCTCAAGGTCGGTGTGTACAGTTCGCCGCACCTGTTACGTTACAACGAGCGGGTGGTGATCGATGGCCAAGAGGCCAGCGATGAGCGCCTGTGCGAAGCCTTCGCCGCCGTCGAGGCGGCGCGGGGCGATATTTCCCTGACCTACTTCGAGATGGGGACGTTGGCCGCGTTCTGGTTGTTCTACCAGTCGCAGCTCGATGCGGTGGTGCTGGAGGTGGGCCTGGGTGGCCGCCTGGATACCGTCAACGTGGTGGATGCCGACTTCGCCCTGGTGACCAGCATCGGTGTCGACCATGTTGATTACCTGGGTGATACCCGCGAGCTGGTGGCCTTCGAGAAGGCTGGCATCTTCCGCCCGGGCAAACCGGCCCTGTGCGGTGATCTGGATCCGCCAGGGCCATTGCTGGACAAGGCCGCCGAACTGGCCGCGCCACTGTTCCTGCGCGGTCGGGAATTCGACCTGACCAGCGCCGAAGGCTGCTGGAGCTGGCGTGGTACTGCCGCCGATGGTGCGCAGGTCGAGCTGCGTGACCTGCCTTTGCTAGACCTGCCCATGGAAAACGCCACGCTGGCCTTGCAGGCTTACCTGCTGATGGGGCTGCCGTGGGACGCGGCGCAAGTTCGCCGGGCATTGCTGGATACTCGTATCACTGGGCGTCTCGACCTCCGTCTGTTGAACTGGCAGGGTAAGCCGGTAGCGTTGCTGCTGGATGTCGGGCATAACCCGCATGCGGCGCAGTACCTGGCCAGGCGGCTGGCGGCCCGGCCGCTCAAGGGGCGCCGCCTCGCGGTGTTTGGCCTGCTCGCCGACAAGGATCTGGAGGGCGTTATCGCGCCGCTGCAGGGCCTCATCGACGACTGGGCGGTGGCGCCGCTGGATACCCCGCGCAGTCGCCCGGCCGCAGAACTGGCCGCGTCCTTGGCGAACCTCGGTGCCACCGTGAAGTCTTATGCCAGCGTCGACGCCGCCCTTGAAGGGCAATGTGCGCAGGCGACGGCGGATGATCAGATCCTGCTGTTCGGTTCGTTTTTCTGTGTCGCCCAGGCGCTGGAATGGCTGGAGCGGCACGCCCAGGAGGGTGGAATAGATGGCTGTGCTGGATAAAGGGATGAAACAGCGCATGGTGGGTGCGCTGGTGCTGGTGGCGCTGGCGGTTATCTTCCTGCCGATGCTGTTTACCCGCCAGGACGAGATGCGCCAGGTGCACGTCGAAGCCCCGCAGGCACCGGCCATGCCCAGCCTGCCGGAAGTGAAGATGGAGCCGGTTGCCGTGCCGGAGCCACAGGTTATTGCGCAGGAGGCGCAGCCGGCGCCGGTGGTGATCGACGAGGCCACTGCGCCGGCGAGTACACCCAGCCAGCCAATCACCCCGTCGCCACAGACCCAGGCGCAGATTCAGCCACCCAAGCCGCAGGCGCCCGCGCCCAAGGTGGAGGCCAAGGCTGCTGCAACACCAGCGCCTGCCGCGTCATCGAAGATCGACGCCAATGGCCTGCCCGTCAGTTGGTCGATCCAGCTGGCCAGCCTGTCCAACCGCGCCGGTGCCGAAAAGCTGCAGCAAACCCTGCGTAGCCAGGGTTACAACGCCTATATCCGTACGGCGGGTGGCATGAACCGCGTGTACGTGGGGCCGTTGATCGAGCGCGCCGAAGCCGAGCGCGTGCGTGACGCCATCAACCGTCAGAACAGCCTCAAGGGCTTTGTGGTGCGCTTCCAGCCTGAGCGCAGCTGATTCCCCGGGGCGGCTAGGCCGCCCATTCGCGGGTGAGCCCACGCCTGCAGGTACTGCGCCGCTGCAGGCTCAGCCAGAACCAGTTGGGGCGGGTTTGCCTGCCAATGGCCCAACACCAATCCAGCTGACATTCCGCTTACTCCCGGCCCGCCGCTCTGGTAAAATGCGCCGCCTCAAACGTCTGCAGGCAGCACCGTGGCATTTACCTTGGTTGATTGGGCGATCATTGCGATCATCGCCGTCTCCACACTGATCAGTCTCAAGCGCGGCTTCGTCAAGGAGGCCTTGTCCTTGCTCATCTGGATCATTGCCGGTGCAGTTGCCTGGATGTTCGGCGGTTCGCTCTCGGTGTATCTTGAGAGCTATATCCAGACGCCATCGATGCGCGTCATCGCTGGCTGCGCCATTCTTTTCGTCGCCACCTTGCTGGTGGGGGCCATGGTCAACTTCCTTGTCGGTGAGCTGATCCGCGTGACCGGGCTGTCCGGCACCGATCGTTTCCTGGGCATGGCCTTCGGTGCTGCGCGCGGGGCCTTGCTGGTAGTGGTGGCCATAGGCCTGATCAGCCTGGGGCCGGTTCAACAAGACACCTGGTGGCAGGAATCACGCCTGATACCACAATTTCTCTTGGTCGCCGACTGGTCGAAAAACCTGATTCTGGGTTTCACCGGCCAATGGACGCCCAGTGGGCTGATCAGCACTCCGGCTGATCTTCCGTTCAAGGAACAGTTGCTCGGGCCGTCCAAGCCCTGAGCGCTATTCACTCAAGTTTCATCAAAGTAGGGGTTGCGTCGCATGTGTGGCATCGTCGGTATCGTCGGTAAGTCGAACGTCAATCAGGCGCTGTATGACGCGCTTACGGTCCTCCAGCACCGCGGCCAGGACGCTGCCGGTATCGTGACCAGCCATGACGGCCGGTTGTTCCTGCGCAAGGATAATGGCCTGGTGCGCGACGTGTTCCAGCAGCGCCACATGCAGCGCCTGGTAGGCAACATCGGCATCGGCCACGTGCGCTACCCCACTGCGGGCAGCTCGACCTCGGCCGAGGCCCAGCCGTTCTACGTCAACTCGCCTTACGGCATCACCCTGGCTCACAACGGCAACCTGACCAACGTCGAGCAGTTGGCCAAGGAGATCTACGAGTCCGACCTGCGCCACGTCAACACCAACTCCGACTCGGAAGTGCTGCTGAACGTGTTCGCCCACGAACTGGCAGTGCGCGGCAAGTTGCAGCCGACCGAAGAAGACGTGTTCGCTGCGGTCTCCCATGTGCACAGCCGCTGCGTTGGCGGTTACGCCGTCGTGGCCATGATCACCGGCTACGGCATCGTAGGCTTCCGCGACCCCCATGGCATTCGCCCGGTGGTGTTCGGTCAGCGTCACACCGACGAAGGTGTGGAGTACATGATCGCGTCGGAAAGCGTCGCCCTGGACGTGCTCGGCTTCACCCTGATCCGCGACCTGGCACCGGGCGAAGCGGTGTACATCACCGAAGAAGGCCAGTTGTTCACCAAGCAATGCGCCGAAGCGCCGAAGCTGCAGCCGTGCATCTTCGAGCACGTCTACCTGGCGCGGCCGGACTCGATCATCGATGGGGTCTCGGTGTACAAGGCGCGTCTGCGCATGGGTGAAAAGCTGGCCGACAAGATCATGCGCGAGCGCCCCGATCATGATATCGACGTGGTCATCCCGATCCCGGATACCAGTCGCACTGCCGCGCTGGAACTGGCCAACCGGCTGGGCGTCAAGTTCCGCGAAGGTTTCGTCAAGAACCGTTACATCGGCCGTACCTTCATCATGCCCGGCCAGGCCGCGCGCAAGAAGTCGGTGCGTCAGAAGCTCAACGCCATCGAGCTGGAGTTCCGCGGCAAGAATGTGATGCTGGTGGACGACTCGATCGTGCGCGGCACCACCTGCAAGCAGATCATCCAGATGGCCCGCGAAGCCGGCGCCAAGAATGTCTACTTCTGCTCCGCGGCCCCTGCAGTACGCTACCCCAACGTCTACGGCATCGACATGCCGAGTGTTCACGAACTGATCGCCCACAACCGCACCACCGAACAGGTGGGTGAGTTGATTGGCGCCGATTGGCTGGTCTATCAGGACTTGCCAGACCTGATCGATTCGGTCGGCGGCGGCAAGATCAAGATCGAGCAGTTCGATTGCGCGGTGTTCAACGGCGAATACGTCACTGGCGACATCGACGAAGCCTACCTCGACCGCATCGAGCAGGCCCGTAATGACCTGGCCAAGGTCAAGAACCAGGCCGTCAGCGCGATCATCGACCTTTACAACAACTGATTTTGGGAGCGACGGCATGACGGATCAATGGGATGCCGGGCGACTGGACAGTGACCTCGAGGGTGTCGGTTTCGACACCCTGGCGGTTCGCGCTGGTCAAAACCGTACCCCGGAAGGCGAGCACAGCGAAGCGCTGTTCCTGACCTCCAGCTATGTGTTCCGCACGGCAGCCGATGCTGCTGCGCGCTTTGCCGGCGAAACGCCGGGCAACGTCTATTCGCGCTACACCAACCCATCGGTGCGTGCCTTCGAGGAGCGCCTGGCGGCCATGGAAGGTGCCGAACAGGCCGTGGGTACGTCTACTGGCATGGCGGCTATCCTGGCCGTGGTCATGTCGCTGTGCAGTGCCGGTGACCATGTGCTGGTGTCGCAGAGCGTATTCGGCTCCACCATCAGCCTGTTCGAGAAGTACTTCAAGCGCTTTGGCCTACAGGTGGACTACGTGCCACTGGTCGACCTCACCGGCTGGGAAAAGGCCATCAAGGCCAACACCAAGCTGCTGATCGTCGAATCGCCCTCCAACCCGCTGGCCGAGTTGGTCGATATCACTGCGCTCAGCGAAATCGCCCATGCTCAGGGTGCCATGCTGGTGGTGGACAACTGTTTCAGTACCCCGGCGTTGCAGCAGCCGCTGAAGCTGGGTGCCGACATTGTGTTCCACTCGGCCACCAAGTTCATCGATGGCCAGGGCCGCTGCATGGGCGGTGTGGTTGCCGGCCGTACCGAGCAAATGAAAGAGGTGGTGGGTTTCCTGCGAACCGCAGGTCCAACCCTCAGCCCGTTCAACGCCTGGATCTTCACCAAGGGCCTGGAAACGCTGCGCCTGCGTATGCGTGCACACTGCGAGAGCGCTCAGGCCCTGGCCGAATGGCTGGAGCAGCAAGACGGCGTGGAGAAGGTGCATTACGCCGGCCTGCCCAGCCACCCGCAGCACGAACTGGCCAAGCGCCAGATGAGCGGTTTTGGTGCAGTGGTCAGCTTCGAGGTCAAGGGTGGCAAAGAGGGCGCGTGGCGTTTCATCGACGCTACCCGTGTGATTTCCATCACTACCAACCTGGGTGACAGCAAAACCACCATCGCTCATCCGGCTACCACCTCACACGGTCGCCTGTCGCCGCAGGAGCGTGAAGCGGCGGGTATCCGCGACAGCCTGATCCGCGTTGCCGTGGGCCTGGAAGACGTGGCCGACCTGCAGGCTGACCTGGCGCGCGGGCTGGCGGCATTGTGATCGAAATCAGCGGCAGCACCCCGGGCCACAATGGCCGGGTAGCCTTGGTCACGGGCGCCGCCCGCGGCATCGGTCTTGGCATTGCCGCATGGCTGATCTGCGAAGGCTGGCAAGTGGTGCTGAGTGATCTGGACCGCCAGCGGGGTACCAAAGTGGCCAAGGCGTTGGGCGACAACGCCTGGTTCATCACCATGGACGTTGCCGACGAGGCCCAGGTCAGTGCCGGCGTGTCCGAAGTGCTCGGGCAGTTCGGCCGGCTGGACGCGCTGGTGTGCAATGCGGCCATTGCCAACCCGCACAACCAGACGCTGGAAAGCCTGAGCCTGGCCCAATGGAACCGGGTGCTGGCGGTCAACCTCAGCGGGCCCATGCTGCTGGCCAAGCATTGTGCGCCGTACCTGCGTGCGCACAATGGGGCGATCGTCAACCTGACCTCTACCCGGGCTCGGCAATCCGAACCCGACACCGAGGCTTACGCGGCAAGCAAGGGCGGCCTGGTGGCTTTGACCCATGCCCTGGCCATGAGCCTGGGCCCGGAGATTCGCGTCAATGCGGTGAGCCCGGGTTGGATCGATGCCCGTGATCCGTCGCAGCGCCGTGCCGAGCCGTTGAGCGAAGCTGACCATGCCCAGCACCCAACGGGCAGGGTAGGGACCGTGGAAGATGTCGCGGCCATGGTTGCCTGGTTGCTGTCACGCCAGGCGGCATTTGTCACCGGCCAGGAGTTTGTGGTCGATGGCGGCATGACCCGCAAGATGATCTATAGCTGAGCACCTTGTTTAAACTGCGCCGGCCTCTTCGCGGGTAAACCCGCTCCTACAACGGTTAATGTCCGACTGTAGGAGCG